>NZ_LVYZ01000099.1:0-189232 GCF_001909095.1 Paenibacillus sp. P46E | reverse complement strand
ATCAATAACATTATTATTTACACTTTTTTCGCTTGTTTCTGTCATTATAAGTTTGCTTAAAGTTGAACCGTAAGCAGGGATTGCTGAAATGCTTTCAACTACTAATTGGAAAAGTCGTTTAGCTGCACCTTTCTTCCACATTTTTCTTGTTATGAATGATTTGAATGATTGTTTTTCACTTATACTCATCAATGGATCTTCATTAGATTCTATTGGATTCCAAACATTAAACAAAAAAATTTCAAAAAATGACGAAGTAGATAGTAAATCAGCGTTCAAATCTAAATAAATCACGAAAAATTCCGGATTAGATACATATTCTTTTAGAACCTTCTTTATTAAGGAGGTTTTTCCACAACCTGAATCACCACGAATGATAATATTATTACTTTGTAAATTACAATGATCTAAATTCTCCTTTATTTCTCTTTCTTTATCTTCGCGTAATATAAAAGGAATAATTAATTCTGTCATAACACTCCATTAACCCCCAAATAATTCGTAGTTATTAGGCCATAAACCCACTGATTTGTGGCTGCCCTATTTTCCTTTTAACAACTTGCACCTTAGACATAAAAAAGGCTCAAAATACTATCCCAATGTACCTAATTTAGTTCTTTTTTCATTCCTCGAAAATATATATTCGTCCTTAAATACCATAATCCTCCTGTAACCGAGCTTGAATTTCATGAAAATCTACAAATGTAGACAAAAAAAGACAGCCCGATTAGGCCGTCCTTCATACCTTCGAATTCCCCTTGAAAGCCTAAGGTCTATAGACCTCGTCCAGCAATACGACCTTCCCCCCAACAGATGTAACCCGGAACAGCCTTTCTTTTACCTTGGAGGTAATAAAGTCATTGAGCGGAACGAATTCCAGCCTGTCCCCGTCCAATTCGGCAATGAGTACCTCTGGTTTAAGGTTGTCACTTCCAATAGATTCACTTGCTTTTTGATATAAAATCCGTTCGTCAGGGAGCCTGCATCCGGTTTGCAGTCCCTCTTGTGCAGTTGCCTCGGCTTATGTTCATCCACAGCTTGTAAATCTGCGCGGCATCCACTTCTCCACCTGCTCTCCTTGTCAATGCTCCCTCCGCTACTTCGGAACTTCCCAATTCTCTGCAAGCTTCAGCAATTCTTGTTTAGCGGCATCCTCGTCACCGGTCACTTGAGCTTCAATATAATAGGTATCCGTTCCGTCTTTGAGGTCTTTGCTGGGCCGCTGAATACAGAGCCAATACTGCGTGATATCCGGGACGGACAGGACAGCCGGACCGCCATGCAGGAACTTGATCAGGATTCCTTCTCCTGCGGGAAGCTGTAGTGTGCGCCGCCATAGCTCTTCTGAATGATTCGGTATACTGATATAATTCTGCGGGTTTGTCTGATGGCCGAGGGAAATCTCCATATTTCCCAGCGCTATCTGTTTGTCTTCCACTAAATATTTTGCCGGTTCTTCGTGCCCCAGACGAATCCTGTTGACTGTGGATTGAGAGGTAGCCCAAGACTGGGAATAGATCCATATTGCAGCAGAAAGGCAGAGCATACTAATAAGCAAGAAGTAATTCCATTTTGTCCTCATAGATGCTCAGCCTTTCAACGGTTTGTCGTTTGTCATATTCTCAGAGCTCAGTACTTTCATCACCGCCGCATAACAGGATTCTTTGAACACGGCATGAAGCTCATCGTTGTCGGTCATTAGCCATTGGATCAGACAGCCGTCGATGATTGCTCGAATGACTGGGGCCGTTGTCTCCGGGGACAGCTCCTTGGCAAAAATCCCTTCCTCCTGCCCCAGCGTCAGCACCTCTGTGCTTATCCGTGCGCAGTTGTCATAGAAACGCTGATTAATCTCTCTGTACACCGGTATCCGGCTGGCCCTCGCCAGGAAATCCAGATACACACGGTAAAAGGAACGATTCTTCGCCGCATCGGGGAACGCAGAGTCGATGTAAGCCTTAAGCTTGCCGGTCGCTGTCTGCTGTTCTTGCACCGCTGCCTGCTCTTTGGCAGATATTTTGCCGGTCAGCCATTCCAGCAGCTCCACAAGCACTGCTTCCTTGTTGTCAAAATAATAATGCACAACCCCTTTACTGACCTCGGCATGATCAGCGATCGTCTGCAAGGTCACGGAATCATACCCCAGCTCGGACAACGCCTGAAAGGCGGCGAACAGAATCTGTTTGCGTTTCTCTTCGGATTTCTTGTAGCGTACCATACGACCTCCACAAATTAGGGAATAATGTACATTATATCATAGATAATAAAAAGTTGACCGGTCAGAATAAATATTATATAACTTACTTACACATTATTATTCGTCTAAGGAGAGACTTACATGACAGAAACCTTTCAAGCTTTGGTTGTGGACAAAACGGAGACTTTTTCCGTGGCGGTACAACCGCTGACTATGGAGAAACTGCCTGCCGGAGAAGTGCTTATCCGTGTTGCATATTCCAGTGTGAACTATAAAGATGGACTCGCGAGTATCCCGAACGGGAATATCGTCCGCAATTATCCTTTTATCCCGGGCGTTGATTTGTCGGGAACGGTTGTTTCCTCCGCAGACCCGCGTTTTCAGGAAGGGCAATCCGTCATTGCCACCGGGTACGGCATTGGGGTATCCCATTACGGCGGCTTCAGCGAGTATGCGCGCATTCCTTCTGAATGGGTCATGCCATTGCCTACAGGCCTTACGCTGCGGGAAGCAATGATCTATGGCACTGCCGGTTATACCGCTGCCATGTCCATTCTGGCAATCGAAGCTCATGGCGCTGCACCGGATAAGGGCAAAGTGCTGGTCACCGGCGCAACCGGTGGTGTCGGCGGCTCGGCCGTTGCCATGCTTGCCAAGAAGGGCTACCAGGTCACAGCGAGCACCGGCAAAGCAGATGCAGCTGATTATTTAAAGGCCCTGGGTGCTGCCGAAGTCCTCTCGCGAGAGGAGGTCAGCGGCGGTTCAGGCAAACCGCTGGACAAGCAGCTGTGGCAGGCCGCCGTTGATGCTGTCGGTGGTGCTCCACTTGCTGCGGTTCTCAGCAAAATCGCCTACGGCGGCTCCGTTGCCGCAAGCGGATTAACCGCCGGAACATCGGTTCCGACGACAGTTCTTCCTTTTATCTTGCGGGGTGTTAGCTTACTCGGAATCGATTCGGTCGCTTGTCCGATGGAGCAGCGCATTCAGATTTGGGACCGGATGGGCTCCGACCTGAAGCCGGAACAGCTGGACGCGCTTGTGGACCGCGAGGTCACCTTAACCGATCTGCCTGCTGCCCTGGAAGATATCTTGAAATCCAACACACGGGGCCGCGTATTGGTCCGTTTGTCTTAAACAATGAAGCCACCCGCAAGGAGCAATCCCGGGGTGGCTTTTGTTTTTTCTGGTTATGAAGGATTTCAATTCAACCGCTTGTTATATATTCCCTCCACGATCAACCGCATTCTGTATACCCGGATAAGTCTGGACATAGGGCTGCTGGCGGTACTCCTGAACATATGGCTGGCCGTAGTATCCATGCGCAGGGGTTGGCTGGTAACCAAAGGGCTGAAGCATATGAGGAGCTTGGGTATCCATGTACGGAGCCATATTATTGGCGTACGCCGTGTTTGCTACCGCAGTCTTGCCGGGCTCACAGCAATCTGCAGGCGGTCCGATAAAGGTTCCAGGTTTCACTGGTGCCAGCACTTCCTTGAGTTCGGCTTCATTCATGCAATACGTGTGAGCAAGCACTTTTAGCGGTGTAAGCGTCAGCAGATCGGAGCCCAATATGACTTCTGGAACCGGGGCATTGAAGATCGCCAGCAAATGCGTGCAATCGGTTGTAGCCACCTCATAATGCCACCAGCCTTGCGGCACATTCGCCACCTGGCCCGGTGTGATGGGGAAATGCAGCAACTCATTCGTAAATGGATTGATCAGGGAGACGACTGCAGCACCGGAGATACAATAGACCAGTTCAGCGGCATTCTGGTGGTAATGGGGTTCCACTACGTTGGACTTGCTGAGAAAAATGTCTAGAAGGGAGGTATTCTCCAGCGTATTAAGCTCTTGGATTGACAGCGTATTGATATAATTACAGTCATCCTTCTTAAACGTTGTGTTGCAGTTCACATCAAAGCTAAACTGTGTATTGGGTGATTTATAATCCATGTATGAAGTCACCTGGCTATCCTTCCCTTCCGCAAACCGGTTTTTTTATCGTTCTTACGATAGGATATGTACCCGCCCAGGCCCAGGTGAATAATAATCTCCGGCTGCAGCAAGAAGAAGCGGCACCCCCCTTTTTAAGGGGCATGCCGCTTCAACATTTATTCACCTGCTATAATCGTCCGGTTCCTGCCTTGGCCCTTCGCCGAATACATCGCACGGTCCGCCTGCTCCAGCAGCTCCTCAAGGGAGTTCCCATGGCTCGGATAATGAGCAATCCCCTGTGAGGAGGTTACCTTCATCGCCAGTGGAACTTCACTGGCTTCAAGTGTTTTACGGATTCGTTCCGCAACAATGTAGGCGTCGGTAGCCTTGGTTCGCGGAAGAAGCACTACAAATTCCTCGCCGCCATAGCGGCAACAAACATCCCCGGGACGAATACTCGCTTTCAGTATACCCGCCACCTGCTTCAGGACCTCATCCCCTGCCAGATGGCCATAGGTATCATTCACAAATTTGAATTTGTCGACATCCAGCACAATCACGGAAAAAGAAAATTGCGCGGCAATCCACTGATTCATTGTTGTATCCAGAGATCTGCGGTTGGCAAGTCCCGTCAAAAGATCAGTCATCGCTTCCTGGGTGAGCTGATCTGTCTGTCTCTGAATATCACTCCAGGCTATGGCCACCGCTTGGGTCAAGAGGTCTGCTTCCCGGTTCCAATGCGGTTTCAGCACAGGGAGTTCAGTCTTTTCCTTCCCGACCTTGTTCATCAGATCTGCAAGCACGACAAACGGTTTAGCCAATTGATGGGCTATTACAAGAGCCAACAGCAGCATAATCACAAAGGGGATCAAAGTATAGGCAAGTGTTTTGCGGATATGTCCCCACAGCTCGTCCTGAATTTTGCTCACGGGTGAAACTACAGCAACTCCCCAGCCATTGGCCGGAACGCTTGAATAGCCTGCCAGCATAGGGATACCTCTTACATTAACTGCTTCCCTTTGCCCGCTGTGTCCTTTCATTAATTCCTGCACGATCTCACTTTTGCTGATGTCCTCATTGAGCCGTTCCTTATCAGGATGAAACAAGAGATGCCCGTCCGCACTGACGATGTAATAATAGGAGCCCGAAGAATCAATTTCATTATCGTTACCAAAAATCATACTCAGAATATTGCTATCCTGCAGATAAATGGTTCCGCCCAGTTGACCAAGATAATGCTTATCCCGGTCATACATCGGTTCACTCATAAAAACAATCATTCTGCCGGTTGAAGCAGTGGTAAAAGGCTCTGAGAGATATGGACGTCTAAGACGAAGCGCTTCCACAGCCCAAGGGGACTTAATCGTTTTGCCTGCCATTCCAAGCGTTGCCGGTGAAGCATTACGGATGACACCGTCAGCACTAACCAGGAGAATTGAATTGAAATAGGTGCTGCTCTTGCGCATCAATTCCAGGTAATTGTCAACTTGTTCCGGCTGGACCTCATTAATCTGGGACAGTTTGTCTGCACTATACGCCATACTGCTGCGCATAGACCGGAAGAGTGAATCCACTGTCTTGCTCATGCGTTCAGCATTGGAGAGATTTAAATTCAGGGTCGTCTCGATCAGAGACTTTTTTTTCGATTGATACGAAGCGGTAAGCAGGATCGTTGAAGTCAGCAAAACCACCAATGTGACCAGACTAATCAGCAATAGGGTAAGACTGAGTTTCTTTTTCGGTTGTCCTGCTTCTCCCAGTCCAGGCATTGCTCAACCTCCTTATGTTACTGGGCGGCAGTAGCCGACAGGTCCATCTGATATTAATTATATACGATTGGGAAACAGAGTCTACACACAGTTTATATTTCCAAAACCACCGACAGGCTACGCAAAAAGGGGGTTTTACGGTGAGGATATCTTTGATATTGAAATCTCTTCCTATACCGGCCTTGACTGAAGATTTGCCAAGACAGCAAATAAACAGAGGAAAGAGCAAGCGGCGGGAACTGTTCCCGAATCCGCTTGCTCTTTTCAATTCTCTGGGGTTACCAGCCGCTTCGTTCAATCAATGAGGTGATCTGTGTAAGATGATGGCGGTTATGCCAGTTATACCGCTGAATCGCTGTATCCAAAGTCATCGTACCCAGCATAAGGCTTATAAAGGTTCTATTAAATTGTTCTTCTTCCAGGGAAACCAGCAGGCCAGCGAATCTCCGGTTCAGGCTATCAAGCAGCGCAAGCGAGGTTTCAATGGGCTCCTCATGATAATCACTTAGCTCTGCCCATAGCTCCTCCCGGTAGGAAGGAATCTCCGGTGCCTCTTCGGTGAGTCCCCGCTTAAAGCGCAGATAGGCATTCATATTGTTGTCGGCAAGATGGTGAACCACCTGCTTCACACTCCAGCCTCCTGGGCGGTAGGGGGTATTCAACTGCTCGATTGTTAGTGGCAGTACAGCTGCTCTTAACACTTGCGCCATGTTACGGATTTCGTCAATGGATTGTTTGCGTTCTGCCGCCGGCGGTTGTCCCGGGCTTACAAAAGGGCCTATGGGATATCGCAATTGTTCTATATCGGGTAGATTAGAATTCACTGGGCTCCAGCCCCCTTTCTGCGTACAATGCCTCGCCTTTCTTATTCTCTACATATTAAACCGGGCCGTCACGAACACCGCGGGAGAGTTCCAGTAAATCGTTACCTCATTTGTGGAATAGCTGAGTTCATGATCGGCAAAACACTGGGCAGCAGGCTTGCCTTGAAGATGCTCTGCAACATATTCATCGTGCAGTCCGCGGTCGGGTCCGCCGGATACCAGGCCAGGCACAGGATCGGCTACACCGTCACCAACCGATGGGCGGTGATGAGGATGCATAACCGGACGGTCGCCAAACCCTGTTACATAGCTAATGTCCAACACATTGCGTCCCATCAGGTAGTGCAGATGATCCAGCGCGCAAGCGGCATAGGCGGTCTCTCCGCTGAAATGCTCGGCCGCCAGCAGCAGCATTGCGTTGTTCATGACCAGCATATTGCTGCCCCAGATATAGTCCTCTTCCAGCAAAGAAATACGGTATCCATCCTCCCGGCTCTGCTGCACCAGTCGATCGGCTTCAGTCAGAAGCCCCTGCTTCAGCGAAGTATACAAGCCCTTCTCTGTGGCTGATTCCCCGGTCAAAAGATACGCAAGTGTCCCGTATCCGCCCATATCCGCCCAACCCAGGCTGTATTTTGGAAATGACAGCTGCGCCAACGCCTGAACCGCTTCATGATAGACCGCTTCACCTGTTGTACGGTACAGTTCTGCCGCTGCCCAGTACCGTTCATCCTGATCCGTGCCGTCGCCATATTCACCAGTGCTAATTCCCGGCGGATTTGTGAAGCCAGGCGCTTCAGGATGCTGCTGCAGCCAATTCCAGGCCGCTTCAGCCGCAGCGAGAGATTGGCGTGCATAGCTTTGGTCATAAGGCTCATAGATCCTTGCTGCCATCGCCATCACACCGGCAAAGTCCCCAGTCGCTGTTGCCGATACCGGTGAAAAATACAGTTCTGCGTTATCCTCCTCCGGCATTACATCAAGGCCGGGAAAGTTCAAAGTAGTCAGCTTGTGGTATACTCCGCCTGTACCGGGTTCCTGCATCTTGAACAGCCAATCCAGCTCCACCTTGCATTCCAGCAGCACATCCGGTGTCTTATCATCGCTCTCAGGAAGCGGAATTGAAAGCGTAAATGCTGTGGGATATAGTTCATAGGCAAGCAGTAAATCGGCTATGGCCTTTGCTCCAGGACCAGCGTACTTCCCGTAATCTCCGGCATCATGCCAGCCCCCGCAGCTATCCAGCGTCAGCTCCGGTTGTCCGTATACGATACCTTTTGCCGTATGGCATGCTCCGTGGGCCCATGGACCGGCAAATTCTCCAGTCAGCTCTACACCGCAGCGGTAATAATAAAAGGCTTTCAAAAGTCCCTGCTGCAGCTCCCCATAGGGCTTGTCCCCAATCACAAAGGAGGCAGATGCATGACCATCGTCGCTTTCAAGATGATAGCGTCCGGCCGTTCTGATCCCGGAGAAATCTGCCACATGAACGATAGCACCACTGGGTTTATCCACGGTGGCTTTTCCGGACTGACCGGTATACACTGCGGCCCCTGTCTCTTCATTGATTACCCGGAAGCCATGCCCTTCTCCGCTGAACATGGCAATTTTTGCTCCTTCTGTGGCATAACCGATTTGATTCACAGCAATGTGACGATGATCAGGCGTGCTCAAAGTGTTCATCCCTCCTCTAACCATATGATTTTTCAGAAAATAATCATCCTATATGTAAAATCTATGGTACCTCCCGAAAGTGCTCATCACCTGCCAATGGAAAGCCCCTTTTATTCGCCTAGCAGCTTAATAAAATTGGCCGGCAGGTTAAACTGCTGGTTGTTAATGATGATCTGGCGCAGCTCTTCATCGGAATCGTCGCCTTGCGCATCCTTGATTTCCTTAATTTCACGGTGGAGACGTTCCATCTGCAGATCCAGCTCATACGCCTTATCGGCTGCATTCTTCAGTTCACGGGTCAGATGCTCGGGAACAGCCTGGCTGTATTTGTAAAAAATCTTGTGCTCCAGGCTAGCCCAGAAATCCATTGCAATCGTACGGATCTGCACCTCTACACAAACATGCTCCTGGCAGTCTGACAAAAACACCGGAACCTCCACCAGCAAATGCAGGCTCTGATATCCATTGGGCTTGGGGTTCTTGATATAATCCTTCACGCCTAACACCTTTAGATCATCCTGCTTCTGCAGCATGGCACTGACCTGATAGATATCGGAGATAAAGGAGCAGGTAATCCGCAGTCCGGCGATATCCTTAATGCTGGATTTAATCGCATCCAGCGACAACTCGCTGTTTTTGCGCAGCATTTTGTTCATAATACTCTCTGGGGATTTAATCCGCGATTTCGTATGCTCGATCGGGCTATAGTCATGGAGCATCTGAAATTCCTGTTTCAGGATATCGATCTTGGTCTCAATTTCCTCCAGTGCAAACTTGTAAATCATCATAAAACGGGTCAATTCATATTTAATCTGTTTGAATTTCTCGATCTGATCTTGGGTGTTCATCCTCAGTTCTCCTATCTTAATCTTTCATTCATCATAGCTAATCTGCTAGCTGAATTCAAATTCCTGGCAATCAAAAAGGCCATCCCGAACTTCCGCTGCGAAACGGATGGGATAACCTTTTGTCATGTCTCGTTATGCTTAGGCTATAAAATGATTTCTTCAACCGACAGGCTGCGTTCGCGGGCCAAATCCCTGAATACATTATCCACTTTAACAAGCGGCTTGAACATGTCGAGCGGGTTATTCATCACAATCGTGCCGATTTCCCCATTGGAAAGCTGAACATTTTTGCCGACAAAGCCTGGAAGAAGATGTCCCGTAAGTGCCTGGACCACCGTTCCGTTCAGCTTGCCGAAGCCCATTTCATGAACTTTGCGCAAGACGGCAACGAGCCCTTGCTTCGGCTGATTCAGCCTGGAGGTAGTCAGGCCCATATAAATATTCGCCACAGTAACAATTTCAGTGTACGGATGAATCTCATTCTTAAGAATCTGGTTCGGATACCCTGTTCCATCCTCAAATTCATGATGCTGGAGTGCCACGAGTGCTGTCTTCTCATCCATCTTGGAGCCGCGGATAATATCATATCCATAGGTGGTATGGCGTTTCAGCTCTTCCTCCTCGCCAGGAGTCAGAACTCCGGCTTTGTTCAAGATGGACAGAGGCACTTGGCTTTTGCCGATATCATGCAGGTAACCTGCACGGCTGATCTCATAACGCTCCTCTTTGGAGTGGCCCAGCCAAGCAGCGATATAATACGACAGCAGACCAACTTGCAGCGAGTGGTGATATGTATCAATGTCGTCGCGTTCCAGCAATAACAGCAAGGAAACGACATCTTTCTGGGCATCCAGCGTTTCGAGCAGCGGCTGTAGCGTGTCGTCCACCATGGACTGAGTGAAAGAGCCTTGGGCCAAAGCTTCCAGGAAGATCGATTCGTAATTCTGGATGGTATGATCAAAATTGTCATTTAGGCTGTTACTGAGTCCATTTCCGCTCTCAGCATGGCTTATCGTGCGCGGCTCAATATCTACATACTCTATTTTGTGCCGGATCAGGATGGTGATTTCCTCACGCTGAACAACTGTTCTCTTGGGGAGAACGTGCAGGCCTACACTATTGAAAGTGTCTGTCAGAAGACAGTCGCCGTGTTTAAGATCCGTGACATGAACTTTCAAGTCTCAGCACCCCTTTTTATGTATAGGAATATTTCCCTCAATCTTTACTTGATCATAGCCCAAAAGCTGGCAAAGTAACAATATGGTTAAAGTCACGTTCCCTGTACCAGAGTAGGTATATTGAATCCCCGACTTTAGCCTCTTCTACATCCATTTCACGAATCTTTTATAGGTCAGCTTGACCCCGTTTGCCTCTGCCCAGCCGGTCAATTCTTTCATTGACTGGGCGCGGTCATCTATAAAACGAAAGGTTAGACGCATAGGAGCAATCCTTTTGCCAATCGGTTTGATGCCCACAACCGGTCCGTCAATTTGGATGGCTTGAATCCTCTGAGCGTAGATGGTTTCACCACGAATTTGCAGCGAATCGGTACTCCATTTGATCTCTGCAGCCGGCCGCAGGGCATTCACAATCGACAGCACAAGGAGAACAATAAGCATAACAAGCATGACTACTATAATATAATCCACAGTAGAATAAGGACGATATGGATTGTGTGAATTCAACGTCCAAGATTCTATTGCAATAAGTAATATAAACGACAGCATTGTTCGTAAACTCAACGGAGTTTTAATTCTGGATACAGGTAATTTGTCCTGCATAATATTTTTCCTTTCACGAATCGGAATGATGGAACCATATCCTTGAGCAGGTTATACAGCTATAATCGAAATAAAAACCTCGGGAGGACACAAAATGATGTATGAACATCTTGTTGTTTTTAAATTTAATGAGCAATATAGGTCCGAGACTGGAGAACATCTCGTACAGACGCTTATGGCGCTGAAGAATTCGATTCCCGGGATTGTGGAGCTTAGTGCAGGTGTAAATAAAACGGAAGAAACGGAGAATATCCATGGATATACGCTGGGGCTTCGCGTGACCTTCAGAGATCAGGAAGCCCTGCGCCAATATGGACCCCATCCTGCACATCAGCATTTTGTGGGGCTGCTTGAGGGGATCATTGAGAATGTCGTGGTGGTGGATTACCCAATTTATTAGAAAAGATTATTAACATCCACCAGAACTTTGCCAATCAGCTTATCTTTGGCTACAAAAGGGGTGCTCCACAGATGGGCATCATAGCTCGTATTCCGGTTATCGCCCAGAAAAAAATAGTGGTCTGCAGGAACTGTGACCGGCCCGAACGCGTAGTTCATCTTTTCCTGGAGATAAGGCTCATCGACCCTGTCGCCGTTTCTGTACATAGCCCCGTCCTTGATCTCAATCGTATCTCCCGGCAGCCCCATGAGGCGTTTGACATACTTTTTCTGTTCATCGCCGGGCACCGGCGGGTTAAATACGACAATATCACCATGCTTCAGTGTGGTTAACCAGAGCATCTTCTCCACCAACAGCCGGTCGTTGATCTGTATCGTCGGAATCATCGAACCGGTTGGGACTTTCATGGCTTCAGCTACATATGTACGGATAAACAATGACAAAACAATCCCGATGGCTATACTCGGAACCCATTGCTTGAGAAATTTCTTCATATTCTATCTTCCTTTCAGTTCACGGATTATATATCAAAACGTTCAAGAATCAGGGCCATTTCGGCCTCAACGTCAACTTCAGAGTACTTGGAAATATGGATCACCAGCAGACCGCCAAAGATTTGCTCCCATTTGCCCTCGCATGTTGTAATCCGGTGTTTGAACTCATGTATTTCCCGCGACCCTGCGGCCTCCTTACTCAACAGCCAGGCATATCTGGCATAGCCCGATTTCTGCACCGTTTCCACATAGTACGCAATCCCCTGCTTCTCCTCGACCCGAATGATGTCCCCAAGAGCGATGCACGGGTTAAAAATCGGCGTTTCTTCAATACGGTATTTGCCACGCGCCACCGGCGTCACATCCAGAATCTCAATTTCCCGGCCAAGCTCATCAAAGCAAATATGCAGTCCCACCTTATCCGGCACTAGGCACACCTCCATTCTTGTCAGACATCATCCTGCCTGTAATTCACTTCATGTTCTTAAGAGATTTGGCGATAATCCCTTCGAACACCTTCCAGGGCAGCAGTGTTTTACCAATCACCAGCAGACGGGAGCCCTTGCCGACTGGGTACCGCAGCCTTGGAGCCTTCATTGCTGTGATCCGTGCTATCAGCTCGGCAACCTGATCCGGTTCGGGTGCGGTCTCTGCGCTCTGCCGGGAATAACGCAGTACATCGGCAAGCTGTTTCTGATAGGGAGAATTCTCGTGGGTATGCATCCCCTCCAACCCTTTGCCCCAGATCGGTGTACGGAACGAAGCAGGCTCCACCAGTACAACCCGAATCCCAAATGGACGCAGCTCCTGGCGCAGGCTTTCACTGAAGCCCTCCACGGCGTATTTGGAGGCGGCATAAGGGGCATATCCGGGAAATCCGGTCAATCCGCTGACGCTGCTGACATTGATAATCAGGCCCGCCCGCTGACTCCGCATCATAGGCAGTACTGCCTTAGTAACCTCAATTAGACCAAAAAAGTTCGTATCCATCTGCCGCCGCCATTCCTCCATGCCCACCTCTTCCACAAAGCCGCCGACAGCAAAACCTGCATTGTTGACCAATACATCAATTCTTCCGAATATCTCCATAGCCGCTGCTATTGCGAACTTAATGGACGCTGAGTCCGTAACATCCAGGGCCATTACATGTATCCGCTCTGAAACCCCGGCTGCTTCAGCCTGCCGAAGCAGCTCTCCCTGGCGGCTCAGGTCCCGCATAGTGGCTGCGACATGGTAACCTTCGCGGGCCAGCGCCAGTGCAGTCAGCAGACCGAAGCCGGAGGAGGCACCGGTGATGAGGCCAACTTTATTTGCATTCCGCCCGTTTTCGCTGTTCATCATTGCACCTCTTCAAAGTTTTGTGAGCTTCGCTTCTTGGATTTTACTTCATGCAAAACCAGCTGTGATAGCTTTAGCGTAAAACAAATCCGTTACAGCTTCAACTTTTGGATCAAGGGTATGCCTACCCGCCGGAGAAGCAGCCCGAGAAAGGACCAGCCGGAACGGTTCAGCCAGGATGTGCCTTTGTCATACACTGCCGAGAATTCTGTGGCGGCCACTGCTCCGCGGTTGCGCTTGAATTGACCTACCCCCGAGCTCTCATGCAGCAGTTCTCCACGGCTGGCAGCAAGATCAATCAGCACAGCAGACAGCATCCGGTACAGTCCGGTCGACTGCGGCAGCGAAGTATCATAGCCGAACAGCGGCGCCGTCATCGCACCCTCCCGGCTGTAGAAGCCGAGTACGGCGTCTAGCCTGCCGTTTTTGCGCAGACCGTGTACATGGAGTGTGCGCTTCTCCAGGGCAAGGCGGATGTAGGCTGCGGTGAACTTCGGATTATGTTCCGAATATTTATGGATATACAGCTGCTCATAGAGCTCCACTATGCGGTGGATATCCTCATCCGTAATCTGACCAGGCCCATCAATCGTATAGCCATGTTTGTCCAGCAATGCCCGGTCACGCTTAACCAGCCATTTAGCCTTCGACCCCGTAGGATGCTGCAACAGATAAATCTGGCGGCTTGGCACCCATTTACAGCCATAGCCGCTAAGTGCGTCCATTATTGGCCCGGATGTTTCCTGGCTCAGGGAGCGAAAGAGAATCGTATAGCCGGGATACTCGGAGCGGAGAAAGTCCAGCACCTTCAGTAACTGGTCCGGATTCACCGGAGGATACAGGTTGGTGGACAGCAGCCAGTTATTGACCTGAACCACCCGGTTGAACCTGGCAGTCTTCAGCAGATGGCCCATTCCCCGCAGAAGTGCAGCCAGGGTTTCCTCCAGCAGCCGGTTATTCAGCAATGCAAGCTCCTCATGAGCATAGCTGACATAATGCGTGTACGGAGAGCAAACATAGGAGTTTGCATACTCGGCCTCATTTACGCTGATTGGTATGGGCAAGCCGTCAACCGCAACTACCTTGACCGCAGTTCGCACATTGGCAATAAAATGTTCTACAGGATGCTCCAGCAGGGCTGAAACGTATTGCTGCGCATAGCGGCCATATTCCGTATCCGGCCAGTTCAGTTCCCTGATGCTCTCCCTGTCGTATTGAATCACTTCATCCTTCAAAGCTTCCAGCTCCTCTCCACCCGCCGCAGCTTCACCGGTCCAGGTGAGAAGCTATATTCGGTGAACTGAAGCTGCGGAGGAATGCAGCAGAGCCGGGTGAATAACCGCGAGAATTCCCCGGTTAACAGTGAATTAATATCCTCTGTGCTTCCCTCGCGTGTGCGGTATGAAATTTCCAGATCCAGCGGACTGCGCTGAATAACCCGGTAATGCTCGATCTCCGGTGAAGCTGCCATTACAGCCCGGGTGATAAAATCGGGGAACAGTGTAACCAGCTGGCCGTTCTCCGAATGGGGCAGATACAGAATATCGTCGCATCGGCCTTCAATACGTTCTATCCCCGTAAACAATGAACCGCAAGGACAAGGCGCAGCCAGTTCGGTCAGTATATCATTCAGCCGGTAGCGGATAATAGGCTGGACCTTTCTTGAAAAGTCCGTTACCACCGGCACGAAACGTCTGGATTCGCGGTCCAGATACTCTTTTTCAATATGAACAATATCTTCATTAAGGTGCAGCGTGCCGTACTCACAGGTAGATCCGAGAAATCCCTCCGTACACTGGTAAGCCTGATGCACCTTCTGCCCGAAGGTCCGTTCAATATGCTCCCGGTCCAGCGGGTCCAGAACCTCCGCTACGGAAATCAGGCGGCGGGGCTGAACGCTCAAGCTGCCCGACAGATACGCTTCAGCGAGCAGTCGAAGCATGGACGGCGGCGCGATCCAGATGTCCGGACTGTACTGCTCCAGCCTGGAGACCAGCTGTGCGACCGGCTCCAGCAGATCAAAATACTGAAATTGCAGCCGCCCTTGTCTGACTGATTCATAGAGATTGCTGTTGGCCCGCAGGAAAAAGGCGATCTTCGCCCGTTGCCACAGTCCTCCCGGCAGCAGCTTGGCCAGTACAGTTCCTGTCCAGGCAGCCTGTTCTTCTTCACTGACAAGAAAGATCCCCCGGCTTCCTGAAGTTCCCGACGACAAACCAACCGTAATCCCATGGAGTGTAGGCTTAAAATGGCGGCTGTTCTCTGCTTCATAAGCCTCAGCGAAAGCTATGTCTTTGGTAATCCCCACTGTATTCAGCGTATCAAAATTATCCATCATGAGCTGCTTCTCAATGATCGGAAATCGGTGCCACTCTGCGGCGGGGATATTGGCCCACAGATCACGGTAATAAGGGGATGCCTGGCGGATCTGTTCCACATGATGCCGAATCCGCTTTTCCTGCCACAGCTCCAGCGCTTCCCGGTTCTTCCAGCGATGCCGCCGCCTTGTAAGGCTGTAATACCGGAGCGTGCGCAGCAGCCGTCTCATTTCACACCGCCTGTTCCCCAGCGTGCAAGTGCCTCGCGGCAGTGGCTGGGTACAATCCGCAGGTTGGGAAAGTTCTCGTGGATCTGCCGCAAACGGTCAAAATTCAGCCGGTATTCTCTGCGGTCAGACATAATGAGACTGGCTACGGGATGCGGCCTGCGGTTCTCGCGGAAAGCCCTGCTCGACCATACGGTATCCGCGCAGAGCAGGTAGTCACAACCGCCGTCAGAGACGAACAATCCGATCATCCCGGCAGCATGGCCAGACATTTCCACTGCCAGCAGACTGCCGTCGCCAAGCAGATCGTAAGCATCCCTGAAGGGAAGTCCAGAGTCCAGCGGGCGTTTGGGCGAGTGCTCGTCTATAGGCAAAGAACGGGCTGAAAAGTCTTCTGGAAGCAGTCCTGGAAGAAATCCGGCCCTAAGCGCCTTAATGGTTCCAAGCCTGCGAACGGCCTCATATGCCTTCTGTAAATAGATGAACTTTGCCCGGGGGAAGTCCCGGACACCGCCGATGTGGTCCGCATGAAAATGCGAAAGCACCATGTAACGGATCTCTTCGGGTTGAATACCAGCTTCCCGGAGACGCTCCACGGCACTTTCCCCTTCCTTGAAAACTACCGGTGTAATATGGCGGTACAGTGAAGCCGGAAGCTTCGCTGTCTCCTGAAAGAATCGGGCACTATAGCCTGTATCGAATAGGATTGGTCCATGCTGTGGGTGTCTCAGCAACACGTAACCAGCCGGAAATGCCACAGGTCTGATCGTACCGCCCTTCAGTGTCAGCATTTCGGGATGAACGCAGTATCCTGCGGACAAAATGGACACCGATACTGGAATTGAAGTCATCATTTCTGTTCTCTCCACCATTCCGCGAAGGACTGAAGACCTTCGTCTATAGTTACACGGGGATAATAACCAAGCTGGGCCCGCGCCTGTGAAATATCGAGCGTCTGAGAGACACCGAGGGCCGAAGCCGAATAACGGGTAAGCATCGGTTCGCCCAGGAATGGAAACAGCTTATGTACCCCTTCCAACATTCCCGCAACAGCATAAGCGGTAGGATATGCAATCTGTCTGCTATTCAGTGGCATCTCTAACCGGGCAAACAGCCGCTCAAGGAGCTCCCTGAACACGACCGGCTCGCCGTTGGTGATATTGTAGGCTCGCCCGGCCGCTGACAGCGGAGCACTACAGCAGAGCAACATGGCGTCGATGAGATTCTCAACGCAAGTCACATCTATTATTGCGCCTCCTCCGTCAAGCAACGGTACCCCTTTACCTTCATTAGCCTCCAGCAACCGCGGAAACAAGGCATTGTCCATAGGGCCGAAGATTGCTCTCGGACGCAGTATAAATGCCGTCAGCCCCTTACTTACCGCCTGTTCCACTACCTGCTCCGCTATTCGTTTGGTTGCTGCATAGCTGTTAGCCGGTTTCGGCGGAAGCGGATCTGTTTCCCGAATGCCGAACCGGCTTTTGCGGCTGGAATATAGGCTTGGGGTCGATATATGAATCAGCCGCTGGACCCTATGCCGCTTGCAGCCCTCAACTATGTTCCGTGTAGCTTCTACATTACATGTGTAAAATTCACTATATTTGCCCCAGGGCGAAGAAAGTGCCGCACAATGGAATACTATCTCCATACCCGTGCACGCACGGACCGTAGCTTCGCGCTCCCGCAAATCCTCACGTAGAAACACAGCACCAGCCTGTTCAATCTGTTCGCCGGCCTCCCGGTTTCGCCCAAGACCGTATACCTCCCAGCCCAGTTCTACAAGCCTCTGAACCGTATGACGGCCAAGAAAGCCGGTCGCGCCTGTTACAAGTGCTCTAGCCATCACTCACCGTTCCATTCTATATCTTCAGTCAGGGCTTCAGTAACCGATATCTTATTCCGTCTGGCAAGACGATAGGCTTGGTAGACGGCGCGAAACTGCTCGAGGAAGGGACGCATGTCTTGCTTGCGGCAGATCACATCCTCAGCAGCACGAAACGACCTGTTCCACCTATTCAGGCCCCCCGGTCCGGGCCGCAGGCCGCAGGCGAGCATGGGAAGTGTAAGCATGGCTTTTTTGCCTGAACGAGGTATATTGACGTTTCCGTGCTGCGCAAGCAGCTCTGGACTCAGCAAAGCCTGCACCAGCCCATCCTCAGGAGCAAACAGATGAATTCCGCTGGTCGCGCGCGGGTTGCATTCGATCGGGTACAAAATATCGTCCTCCGCCTGGATGAAGTCGAAGCCGATCTGGCCGCTAAATCCGGTGGCACGGACAAAACACTGTATCCACTCAAAAGCTCCCGGATGCTCCAATGGTTCAAAATACACGCTTGCTCCCGCCTTGCCGGTCCGGTACCCGCTGCCATAAGCAGCATGCGCGGCCAGCTCACCTTGATGCACGACACTGTAAGTGCATATGGCCGCTCCCTTGATAAACTGCTGCGCCACCCAGGGAGCGGCGGGACAAAGACCTGGAGGAGCAGCAAGACTGCGTGATCCGGCAAGGCCTTCCCGATCTCCCGTGAACTTACCAGGCAAAATGACTTTGGAAGCAAACCTTGAATATGCCGGCTTGTATACCCAGGCCTCGCCCATACGTGCAGCTTCATCCATCTGGTTATTCCATTCCTCAGGGCTGCTGAGCAGCCGTGTCGCAGGGACAGTAAATCCCAGTTCCCGGGCCCATATAATGAAGTCGGCCTTGTGATGCAAGCGGGCCAGCATCTCCCGTCCCGCAGAGAGTACGCGGCAGCCAATGATGCGGTCAAGACTGGCCGAGATATAAAAAATTTCCTCGCACAGCGGAATCAGCACATCAATATCCAGTTCCTCAACCAGCCTTGCCAGCGCATCAATATACGCCGCCGGATTATGCCTTGGCGGGGGTACACGATAGCTGCGTTCCACGGCCGAAGAAACCCGGCATAGATGATATCTGGCGCTTTCAGCAACATATACCTGGTGTCCAGCGTCCCGCAGCAGCCGGGACAGCTCCAGTGCCACAGGTGCCCTTCCCCCGGTAATGAGCACATTCTTCACTGCCGGATTGCCGGTCGGATCAGTAGTCAATAACCATGCCTCCCAGTGACAGGCCTGCCGCAGTACCAACGAACAATATGCGGTCCCCGCGCTGCACCCGTCCTTGAACGATTGCTTCATGCAGCCCCATGGGGATCGAAGCTGCGATAGTATTCCCATGTCCAGGAGTATTGTCAAGGAATCTTTCCTCAGCAATACCCAGCTTTTTGCGGAGCAGCCGCATCGCCATTGCACTTCCCTGATGGGGGATAACCAGACGGAAATCATTCATTTGCGTATCTGTCTGCGTCAGCATTTCACTGATAAATTCCGGAAGAAGCTTGGAAGCTTTTCGAAAAATAGCCTGCCCGTCCATATGAAATAAATAAGGCAGGCTATTCTCCTTGGTGTATTTTTGGGCATGCAGCCTGGTACCTCCGCCGGCAATCTCCGAGTAACGCGCACCGCTGCTGTAAGTTTTGAGCGAGGCATGAAGAATCTTCGAAGCATCTCCGGCTGAACTAGGACCGATGACCACTGCAGCCGCCCCGTCGCCAAATAGCGCCGCACTTTCCTTGTCCTCATAATTAAGTCCAGCCGAGGCAATCTCCGTAGCTACCAGAAGCACGTTCCGGTATCTGCCTGCTTCCACCATATAAGACATGATATCCAGACCCACCAGAAAGCTGAGGCATGTTGAGTCAATATCAAATGCCGGGACACCGGAGTCCTCCTGTCCCATCGCCTGCTGGATAAACACTGCCGTACTGGGCAGGGGCTGCTCTTTAGTTCCGCTCGTGCATACCAGGCAATCGATATCGGAAAAGCTCAAGGCCGCTGCTGCAAGCGCAGCTTCAGCGGCCTTGGCACCCATACTAGAGGCCGTTTCACCCTCTCCGGCATAATGCCGTACGCCTACACCCGTTATTTTGCCGACCCAGCCAGCAGGTGTGCCGAGTATCATGTCCAATTCCTCGTCCGTCACCTTCCTTGCGGGTAAATACTTGCCGGTCCCCAAAATTTTCACATGTCTAAGCTGCACGATGTCATCTCCCTGTCTATACTGCTTCTGCTGCGGATTTTATCCAATATTGTAAACTATAGAACTATTCTACTAGATTTCTTGAACCAGTTACACAAGTAGAAACGCCTACGCCGTCCTTTTTTAAGGACGGCACCGTTTCAGCGAGAAATAGAAGGATAATTTATAGCGCGAAGCATATAAATTCTTATATTTTTAAAAATAGCAATAGATAATCAAATAAGCGAACCTGCGTTCTTTTTTTGTTGACGATCCCTTGATTACAAGCTATAGTTAAAGGACAAATTCCATACGATAAGCGGGAGAAGCACCTCGCAGGACAGGCCTTTGCGCCTTTCTTGGGGGTGCTTTTTTGCGTCTATTATCGACTATATTACAGGAGATGATGAGAATGAAAGCAGGAATACGGAAATGGAATGCTGCTTCTGAACAATGGAACGGCGCAGGCTTTTACCGCAAATGGATAGGAATGCTGGTTCTGCTGGCAATGTTCTGCGTATATCTTCCTCATGCTGAAGCTGCAACTGACTGGGACTCCGCTCTGGAAGAGATTCATACGATGTACAGCGATTATACCGGACTCCAGGTGACATTGAAGTCTGAGGGTACGAGAACCCAGACACTCCGCAAGCAGAATAATGCGGATCTCGCAGCCATAAATCTGAAGCTGAAGACCGTTGATTCCGTCTTGCTGAACCGGTTGAAGACGGAAGCTGAAGCGATAAAGAAGAAACATTCACCGCTATTAGAGGAATACAGTTCACTCGGCAAGCAGATCACCGCAGCCCGCAAGGCCGGTAATCTGAAGTCGGCAACCCTGCTGGAGATTAAAAGGAACAAACTGAAGGCCGCTGCAACCGCTGCCCGGTCCGAAGTCAAGGCGAAGAATACCCTGCTAGCGGAAGCCCGGGCACTTACAGCAGCCAAGTTAAAACCGGCCAAGGATGCCCTGGCTCCCATAGCCGGTCTCAAGAAGCAAATTGCAGCTCAGAATAAAACGGCCAGCACTGCGCAGGCAGAGCGTGCAGAGGCAGATAAACGATACAAAGCCGCTATCGCAGCGGGCGACGCCATCACCGCTGCGGCGGCGATGAAATTGTCTTATGCCCGCATGGGCGAGCTTCGTACGTTCGGGCAGCAATCGTATGCCTGGGAGCAGAAGATCACGCTTGCACTCAGGGCAGCGGAAGCCAAGCTGCCTAAATGAGCCGGCGGCTGAATGCGCCAGAAGAATGAAGCCATGAAGCCGCTGATACAACAGCTTTTCTATGTATAGGGGTAGTGTTTCTTTTGCGCTTGGGGCATCATCAGATCAGCTGCACCAGCCAGATAATCGAATGGGCTGCAGGCACAAGCACAGCCTGACCAAGCAAGGTTCCAAGAAACCGTGAGCCCATCAGGAGGACATATATTTTGCCCAGCTGATCCCTGGAATCCGCATTTTCAGTAGCCTTATGGGTGATAATGCCAAGCTGAGGGTCGATGAAGATGGTCAGCATGATGGTAGCAAGACCATTGATCAACCCTGATGCCTGGGAGGCTGTTGTACTGAAAGCTGGTACCAGATGCGCCGCCATCAATGATGACAGCACACCGACCGTATAAAATCCGGTAACAAATATATTCATGACAATAAAGCGCTTCGGAATGCCCAGATAACGGAAGCTGCGCAGCTTCACTTTGGGCTTGCGGATGTACTTGCGGGTGTTCTTAAGCTGACTGATCGTCACACTGGTCAGCAGCTTGGGTATGGAACCTTCAATCTCCAGCTTGGAGATAATTCTGCCGGACAGCCCCACGAAGGTGGGGAATAAGGCAATAGCAAGCAATGTACCCAGTGAGGAGGCCAGCATGATGATCCGCAGATAATTTTCCAGAGGAAAGGTGTGATCAATCTTAGCAAGATCAACAAATTTGGCAGTAAGGGGGGCTTGAACCATATTGGCCGTTCTGGACACCAGCACGATGATTCCGGTCAGCGATAATGCAATGGCAATCTTGTTCAGCTTCACACCGGCAAAGCGCACCGAATAAGACAACGTTTCGGCCGTGTGAATGATCATGGTCAGCACGCACACTATGATTAGGTTATTCGTCATTAGGGGATCTCATCTCCATATCTGGCAGCATCTCCCTAAATATATATTCTTTAACCTCTATAATCCAGAAGCAATTTTGTAAGATTTATAGAATGGTTCATCGAAATACTTCATCACACAAGTGGCCTGCTCTGCTTGTTAGTTACTTATCCAGGCGTACCATGCGGGGCGAACAAATGTGGTCCAGCGCATAAGCGGACATTATCCCTGCCGTATACCGCAGAAGATCGATCCACAGGAACCCTTTTCCGAGAATCAATCCCCCAAGCACAGAATCACGAACCACGTTGATCCATTCACTCTGATAGAGCTGGCTGAATTCAATCCCGAAACTGAAACACAGGCTCAGGACCAGCGACAACCATCGTTGCCGCCGGGTAAACAGCACACGACAAATAAAATAAATCATTGATGCCCACAGCACATCTCCCAGATGCTTGGCGGCAAATAGTGGTATCCAGTCACCACATACTCTCGAGCTGAGTCCCAATACAATGCATATAAGAACAGCACAACCGTATACAATTTTGGCTCTCACTACTTTCATCCCCAATAATCATAATGGCAGGTATTATTCGAAAATGACCCGTTCTTCAGCAGAATCCCGCTTAAAAATCTCCGTTGGGAACGGGATAGCCAGTCCAGGTAGCTTTTCTTCGCTGAAAAACATCAGCTCCTCCGCCTCCCCGTCGATACTTCGGAGCGTTCCCTTGACGATAGAGCATTCAAACACAATAACCGAATATTGAACCCGGTCACCATTGTTGTACTCATATGTAAACTTCTCTCCACCGAATACCCCGATAATCCGAAGCGGGTTCACCATCAGTCCTGTCTCTTCATATACCTCCCTACGCAGTGCCCTGGATGGTGTCTCTCCTGGTTCAACGGCACCTGCAGGCAACCCCCACAGCTGTTCCCCACCCTTGCGGAGCAGAAGAACCGCACCTTCCTCATTTCTAATAATTGCCGCGACAGACGGCACCATTAACAGTTCACTCCCAACCTTCTCCCGTAGACCCCGGTAATACTCGGATATTGGCATAGTATCCCTCCTGTTTGTGGATTAGCAATATTTTATCCGCTGCGGTTCTGAATCACTTTTATCGTTCACCCTTGCGGAAAGAAATTACGGTGATTTTCTCATCCTTCGCATAGCCGTCGCAGTCTGACAATTCAACCTTGTAAAATCCAGCAGCCTCAGCAAGTCCGATTGCCCTGCATACATATTCCGTTTTCCCCGCACTTACGGCCATGCCGTCTCTGGAATTGTCCACGATCCAGTGGATCACTTTACCGTCGTTATAGAAATCATGAATAAAGGGTCCGCTGTCTATTCCCCACTGCAGCAAGGTCAGATTATCCCCTTTACCGTCGCCAAATCTGGCAATCGCTTCTTGCATCCGGGTCAGGTCGGCCTGGTCAAAATGTGTAATCAAATCCGGCTGATCTCTGTCCTCCTGCTTACCCGCTGAAAACAGCAGCAAGCCCGCCAACACCCCGATGATGAAGGTCTCCAGGACAATAACAACGGTACTAATCTTTGGAATTCTGCGCATTTGCCCTCCCGCCATACGTGCTTTTGTGGACTTCTCTCACTATATTTGACAACATTAGCATGTATTCCTTGTCTCCACAAACAGCAAAGGGACATTATCGGCCCGAAGGCTGACAATGTCCCTTGATTCTCTATATTCATTCGCATACTACTATACGCAAGTTTCAACCTTCCCCAAGCTCCATCACTTTCGCACCACGCCGCCAGGTTCGGCAGGTCCAGAGCAGATCAGCAGTAAGCATCAAAGCCATGAGCGGCAGCAACAGCATCCATATTGCTGATATAGGCTGATACAGCATCTCTACAAACGGCTGCAGACCATAAATACATAAAGTCGCCAGCCCCCACCAGTATAATGAGAATTTCAGACAGATATGTCCCCGCAATTGATAGGCCATACCCGAGTAATCCCACCACTGCTTATGAAAAGCATACTTCAGCAGCCAGCCGCTGGCATACTCAACGGCGGAAGGGATGATTAAAGCCAGAGCAATTAGGAGCGGCAACGGAAGGCTAAGGTCCTTAAGTGCCACCAGCAGCAACGGTGCGAAACCATACATTGGCTTGAAAGGCCCCTTGAGAAAGCCCTCCTTGCGGAAAGCCCCCTGGCTATAGAGATTATAGCTTCCTTCCAGCACCCAACCCAAAAAAGAATACAGCATAAAATAGAAAAAATATTCTCCCGCCAGCATCACACCTGGGGAATCTCCCAGCGAAAGCAGCTGTGATATCGAAATGGTTCCCGCCCCCACCCTTTTTTAGGTTTTATTGGGAAGTAGTATGCCCGGTACGGGACGGGAACCATCAAGGTAATTTTTGGTTATTTTAGGCAAAACCAGTTGGGATGGCTTCAAGCTCTTTCTGCCGGTTTAAGCTGCTTTCCGTTTGTATGCGCGTACCGCAAATAGATATGCAACCATCAGTATCCCTAAGCACCACGCAAGAGCGAGCCAGATATCATTGCCTACCGGCTGACTTGACAATAGAGCACGGATGGTTTCGACGATAGAGGTCACCGGCTGGTTTTCGGCAAAGGCGCGTACGGCTGAAGGCATCGTTTCGGTCGGCACAAAGGCCGAGCTAATAAACGGCAGGAAGATAAGCGGGTAGGAGAATGCGCTAGCCCCTTCCACCGATTTCGCGGACAGCCCGGCAATCGCTGCAACCCAAGTCAACGCCAGCGTAAACAGCACAAGTATACCGGTAACAGCGAGCCAGGGGAGGACGCCTGCCGATGAGCGAAAGCCCATAAGAAGTGCTACGAGAATGATGACTACAAGAGAAATGACGTTGGATACCAGCGAGGTCAGCACGTGCCCCCATAACACGGCAGAACGTGCAATTGGCATGGAGTGGAACCGCTCAATGATGCCCCTTTGCTTATCCAGAAACAGTCGGTAAGCCGTATAGGATATCCCGCTAGCAATCGCAATGAGCAGGATACCGGGCAACAGGTAGTTCACATAATTATCCGTACCGGTTTGGATGGCGCCGCCAAATACATAGACAAACAGCAGCATCATCGCAATCGGAGTAATGCAGACCGTGATGATTGTGTCCATACTGCGGAAAATATGACGCATGGAACGTCCAAGCATAACGCTCATGTCGCTGAAAAAGTAATTATTCATGATTACTCACCTCCCTTTTCCCGATGATTGCGAGGAAGATCTCCTCCAATGAAGGTTGTTTTTCCACATACTCCACCTTTGCGGGCGGGAAGAGCTTTTTCAGTTCCTCAAGTGTGCCACCTGCTATAATTCTGCCCTCATGCAAAATGGCAATATGATCGGCAAGTTGTTCAGCCTCATCCAAATACTGAGTGGTCAGGAATACCGTCGTGCCACCGTCCGACAGCTCCTTGACCATCTTCCATGCCTCAATGCGTGCCTCGGGGTCTAGCCCTGTCGTTGGCTCGTCGAGGAAAATGAGCTGCGGGTTGCCGATCAGGCTCATGGCAATATCTAACCTTCGGCGCATACCGCCCGAATAGGTGGAAGCCCTGCGGTCGGCGGCCTCAGTCAAGCTGAAGCGTATCAGCAGATCGTCAGCCACTTGACGCGGATTGGGGAGGTGTCGCAGTCTGGCGATCATGATAAGATTTTCCCGCCCGGTCAAAATCTCGTCCACGGCGGCAAATTGCCCGGTTAGACTGATGGCATGCCGTACGTTCTCGGGATCTGACGCAACGTCAAATCCGTTAACGGTGGCAGTGCCTCCATCCTGTTTGAGCAGCGTAGTGAGGATACTGACAATCGTCGTTTTGCCCGCGCCGTTAGAGCCGAGCAGGGCGAAAATCTCACCCCGCTTCACCTCAAAATCGATGCCCTTAAGGACTTCTGTGCCCTTAAAGGATTTTCGCAGACTTTTCACCTCAATTGCTTTTTCCATCCCGATATCCCCCTTTTACTTTATTTTATCCGTCCACTTTTTCATGGACTTGTTCACTTCTTGGTCAGCAGATTCCTGGTAGATGTCGGCATAGGTTTTTGAATCTTTGATTAGATCGTCACAGAAAGCGGCTACGTCATTGCCAGTCACTTGGAGCACGCCTTTTCCCAAGGCCGCACCCTCTTCAAAAAGATCGACAATCCCCGAAAGCAGCCCCGTATCTTCGGTTAATTCGACAGGACCGACCTTAAAGTAATATCGTTGAATCTCTTTATAAACAATCTGATAATCCTTAGGGAGGGCTTTGACACGGGCCACGTGCGCCCGCCACTCTTTTTTACCTTCGATGATATCCCGTATTTTCATGGGTTCCTCCTCCTATTCACGTAATTTTTTAGCGATATTGTTGTTGAGCTGCTCGCGCCATTTGTCACGATAAGACTTTGCCTCTTCTTCACCGGCCAGCGCAGAACAGAAGCCTTTGATATCGTCACCCAACACCTCTTGGACACTCTGA
Organism: Paenibacillus sp. P46E; assembly: GCF_001909095.1. Classification (NCBI taxonomy): domain Bacteria; kingdom Bacillati; phylum Bacillota; class Bacilli; order Caryophanales; family Paenibacillaceae; genus Paenibacillus; species Paenibacillus sp. P46E. Next base: position 162,799 of record NZ_LVYZ01000099.1, on the reverse strand, counting down.
CCGTCCGCCGCTGTTTCTTCAAGCAGGCCAAGCACACCGTCAAGAATTGGCATGAGGTTGCGACCGGTGAAATCGGAGTGCGTCCAAAGATTGGCTTTAATTTTCTCCCATGCCGCCTGATAATCAGCCGGCAGTTTTTGGGTTCGCGCTTCAAACATTTTGAATTCTTTAGTCATGTCGCTTCCGGTGATTTTTTCCCAAAAGTTCATTGTTTTCTCTCCTTTAACTCGTTAATTTTTGAGGATACGAACTCCCACTTTTCCCAGAACTTCTGAAGTTCCTCTCGCCCCGCATCGTTGATCGCAAAGAACTTTCGCGGCGGTCCCAGTTCAGAGGGTTTCTTGGTGATCTCCACCAGCTTATTTTTTTCAAGCCGGATCAGAATGGTGTACACCGTTCCCTCCACAACATCTGTGAAGCCGAGAGCGTTCAGCTGCCGCGTAATTTCGTAACCGTAAGTTTCTTTGCGGCTTATAATTTCAAGAACACAGCCTTCAAGCGACCCTTTGAGCATTTCCGTTAGATTTTCCAGCACAATCACTCCTTGCTATTCTGTATCACTGGTATGTAGTATTACTTACTACCGCTATAAAGTAACACGTAGTAGTTAAATTGTCAATAACATTTGCTCTGAAACGGATTTGATATTCAATTATGCTGCCCGGTAAGGAATAATAACAAAAAAAACATAACCCACAGGTTATGTTTATCATTCCGGAAGCCTTCAGTTGCGCTCCCTATGGATTAGTTTTTGTCCTGCTGTTCCTTAAGCAGTTGTGTCAACGACTGTCCATCATGCTGCCTTCTTAACGTCTCCAGCTTCATGTCGCTTCGTACGCCAAAGTCCGAGCCGTACTTTTTCTCAAGGTTGCCTACAAGCGCGTCTCCGCGCTTTTGCCGATACCGTCCGTTCTCGTTCCGACTCCGCATTAACGATTCCTCCCCGCAAAATGGATTGCCCAGAGACCTGTGAAATCTGTAATGAACTGGAGAATGAAAGCATGACTTTGTTGTACCTATTTTCAGTATACGTTATTTACCATTTGGTTCTCAACATGAATCCGCATCAAAAAAACAGACTACCAGCTACGCGTAGTCTGTCAGAAGACAGCATTCTGTCTTTAGTTCTTGGGAAGCGGATCAGGATGAGAGGTTTCCGCAGGTTTGGCTACCCAGTCATCGGCCTCCGGCTCAATGTCCACGCCATTCTCCATCTTTTTGCGTTCCGCAAGGGAATCGCCTTGTTTGCTTTCTTTATTGCGGATGTCCGCTTCATTTTCGAGTTGATCTGACATGTGAAATCCTCCTTTGCATAATGCTTTGCAGGTTAATGGGTTACTTCAGTTATAGTTACCCATTGAACTGTTTTGCAAACATGCTTTCTGTGAAGATCAGGGATTCCGGTCTGCCATCCGGTCCTGCCAGCGCTCAACCAGAGCGTGTGACTCCTTCAAGGCAGCCTCACGGCCGTCAGCAGAAAAAGTCATAATGATGTCCCCCGCTGAACCTGTAGAATCCCCTGTATTTAACATGTTATACAACTCACTGTAGGAACTCTGAACTGTGTATGAGGGACCGATCAACAAGCTCCATTGCTTATAGTCTGCGCTGGCAAACACCATTCCGATGACTGAAGAAGGATCGCCCTTCACTTCCGCACAAGTCGCTAAGCCATATTCAGGGGACAACCTGCATCTCTCCAGTACCTTGCCGTTCATTGTTATTTTACCTATATAACTTTTGGATTTCTCATCAAATACTCCCTTGAGCAGCAGGGTCACAGGCTGAGAATATTCCGGATTCTTCTCCTTGTAGGCAGTAACTGTAATCTTGCGGTCCACATGAAATACCTTGGGGGCGCTGACAAAACCGTATACTATAATTCCCGTCAGGGCGAGGACAGCAATGATGCCGTATAGCCATTTTCTCACCTGTGCCACCTCCATATTCTGAAAAGAACAGCGCACACGCACCATTTTTTAACAATATATGAAAGGTTATGGAGGAGCAAGCGTTTATTCGTAATACACCCTGAATACAATATCCTGCTCATAGTTTCCAAAGCCATGCCCGAACAGAGTTAATCCGCCACGTCTTCGGGTGCTGTCCTCCGCGGTCAACCGGAAACTCCACTGATCCTGCTGCCAGCACACATCGTCCAGAGTCACTGCTGAAATCTGCTGTCCGTCTATGTAACTGCCGCCCTTATTGATCCTCAGCACTTTAAGCAGTCCATATTGATTCACCTCTGCATTCCACCAGGATGGGGTCAAGCGCCCCCGCATCATGCCGAAGTCACCGGGACTGGTCCACTTGCCTAATTCAACCCCGTTGAGGGTAAAGGTAATATCCGAAGGCCATTTCTCGTTCACATGCGGAGCTTCCGAACCCATCTCCATCGAAATTTCAATTTCCTGCACCGTCTGATCCATAAAAAGATAATTTGGCACCTTGTACTCGACGTAGCCTTTGGCAAACCAGAGAATCCCGGCATCCACCCGTTCCGGGTCCAGAAAATAGCGCGGGTCATCATAATAGCCGATCAGTTTCTCCGTTGTGGCGATGCCGCATGTAGGTGCTGCCTGCAAATCCGTATATTGTCCGACGGGCACCGACACCTCCACTACTTTTCTGGAAATTCCGCGTGAGCCTGATAGCTTAATCTGTAAAAAATTTGCCGACAAGGAACAATATTTGTAGGTTCCGCTGCCGATTCTTTTCATTTGCGAGCTGACGATCCCGGCCCTTTGCAGCTTGGCGACATGAGAGCTTACGATCGCACTGCTCAGATAGAGGGTAGAAGCAAGCTCCTTGATATGCATTTCCCGGACACTAAGTAGATCAATTATCCGTAACCTTACTTCGCTGGCCAAGGCTTCATACACCTTTAGCGATTCAGCATTCGTTGTTAAGTACATACTCAGCAGCCTCCAAACCATAAGGATTAGCGAATTTATTAATCCTGAATTTTTATATTGCTAAGTATACCGTATGATTCGTATGATGTAATTAATAAAATAGATACTCAATTAATATTTATATTAATTCCGCAAAGGAGCAATTCATTTATGACTATTAAAGCATCTATGATTGTCGACAAAGACCTCCAGCTGGCAGAGGTTGACCCCCGCCTTTACGGTTCGTTCATCGAGCATCTGGGCCGGGCTGTATATGGCGGAATCTATGAACCCGGACACCCTACGGCAGACCGGAATGGATTTCGGCAAGATGTTCTGAATGCTGTCAAGGCACTGAATGTTCCGATTATCCGTTACCCGGGCGGTAACTTTGTCTCCGGCTATAATTGGGAAGATGGAGTTGGCCCCAAGTCAGAACGCAAGCAATCGCTGGAATTGGCCTGGTGGACCACCGAAACCAATCAAATGGGCACGAATGAATTCGCAGAATGGGCCAAGCTAGCCGGTTCCGAGGTCATGATGGCTGTGAATTTGGGTACCCGCGGCATTGACGCTGCCAGAAATCTGGTTGAATACTGCAACCATCCTTCCGGCTCTTATTGGAGCGACCTGCGGATCTCCCACGGGGTAGAAGCGCCTCACCGTTTCAAAACCTGGTGCCTCGGCAATGAAATGGACGGACCTTGGCAAATCGGTGCCAAAACCGCTGTAGAATACGGACGGCTTGCCAATGAAACCGCCAAAGCTATGCGCTGGGTGGACCCTTCGCTGGAGTTCGTTGCATGCGGAAGCTCGGGAAGTGGTATGAGCACTTTTGCCGAATGGGAAGCAACTGTTCTTGATCTGACTTATGACAATGTGGATTTCCTGTCGCTGCATACTTACTACAACAATAATGTGGGTGACACCCCCAATTTCCTGGCCAAGTCACTGGATCTCGACCAGTTCATCGACAGCGTGGCAGCGATTTGCGATTATATCAAAGCGAAAAAGAAGAGCAAAAAGAAAATTCATCTGTCTTTGGATGAATGGAATGTGTGGAAATCACAGGGAGAAAGCCGGATGGAGACGCATTGGCAGGTTGCCCCGCCGGAATTCGAGGATGTCTATAACATGGAGGATGCGCTGGTTGTGGGCTGCTGCCTGATCAGCCTGCTGAAGCACGCAGACCGGGTGAAGATGGCTTGCATCGCCCAGCTAATCAATACCATCGCACCGATTTCGACTGAAAACGGCGGCCCGTTGTGGCTCCAGACCACCTACTATCCTTACATGCATGCTTCTCTTTACGGCCGGGGAACGGTGCTTCATCCGCTCATTTCCAGTCCGAAATATGATTCCAAGGATTTTACAGATGTCCCTTACTTGGAAGCAGTGAGTGTATATAACGAGGAGCTCAGCGAGATTACAGTTTTTGCTGTGAACCGCCATTTGACTGAAGGGATGGAGTTTACCGTGGATCTCCGCAGCTTCGGGAAGACTACAGTCATCCAGCATACCGTTATGGATCATGAAGATCTTCAGGCGGCAAACACCAAGGCAAGTCCGGGCAACGTGCTTCCGCATGACCAGGGAACAGCTTCGGCAGAGGACGGCCGTATCACCGCCCTGCTGTCCAAAGCTTCGTGGAATGTAATCCGGCTCCGTGTAGAAAATTAAGAGGCAACTATAAGAGGCAACTTTTCGTATTTTTCAGAAATTCTTTAATGGAGCTTTAGTGGGCTTTAGTGGTACATGACCCAGGCCACTAAAGGCCCCACTATGGAGCCTACGATCGCACAGACCGTCATAGCTACCGAGCTCATAGACACTGACTGCTCACCATACTCCAGGGCTTTTGCTGTACCCAGGGCGTGAGAGGCAGTACCCAGGCCAATCCCGATACCGGATTCACTGCGGATTCTGAACAGCTTGATAATATAAGGTCCGCCAATGGCTCCGGTAAATCCGGCAATCATCACGAATACGGAGGTTAAGGACGAGTCACCGCCGAGGTTGCTGGAAATCTGGATCGCTACGGCTGTCGTAATGGACTTGGGCAATATCGAGAGCACATACAGCTTGGAAAAGCCCAGGCCCGCGGCCATCAGCAGTCCACTGAACATTCCTACCAGCAGGCCGATGACCGTCCCGCCAAGAATGGCCGGAAGGTTCTGCCACAGCACATGGCGCTGTTTGTAGAGCGGATAGGCAAGAGATACAACTGCCGGCCCGAGCAGGCGGTTGATCCATTCTCCGCCGATCATATAGGTATCATAAGAAATATGGAAGCCAAGCAGGAGAACTACTACTGTAAACGTTGCAGTCAGTGCCGGCAGAAGCACGGGAAGTCGAAACCGTTTGTAGAGCATGGACATAAACAGATAGATCCCAACATTCATTAGAACGAAGCCGGCAGCAAGCAAAATATTCATGCTTCGCTCCCCTTTTCGCGTACAACCGTTAGTTGAGTGTGATGGCTGCGGGCTGCACGGCGGCCCGTAATCCACTCGCTGGCATGCGCCGTCACAACCATGGTCAGTACACTGCTTACAACCAGTATGCCAATCATCAGCAGCCCGCGGCCGCTGAATATATCCAGGTGGTTCATAATTCCGGCAGTCGCCGGGATGAAGAACATCGGAAGATAGGCCAGAATGAACAAGGATCCTTCTTCAATCAGCTTCACTGGCACAATGTTGAACAGCAATAAAACAAAAAGTAGCAGCAACCCGACAATGCTGCCCGGGACCGGTAAATGCAGCAGTTTCTGCAAGTAATCTCCGGCAAGAAAGAATATGTACAATACTGCAACCTGGGCAATAATACGAATGATTTTCATACTGCAGGAATCCCTTCAATCTTGAAATGATAATCCGTTAAAAAGCTCACTTCATTAGACTATCAGAATTTTCAGCAAGTTTTCAATTCTTTTTCGAAGCTTTTATGTATTTTCAGGACTATCGCACACCAAAAACTGCTTGGCAGGAAGGCACGTTGCAGAACGCAGCCACCCGCAGAGCAGTTTTTTACATCCCGTACATGATTGACTGTGTGAAGTTCACACGGTTATATTAAGAGACATATTAACGCTTAGGAAGTACACACGTTATTGTGATGTAGTATACAAAATGATACTGAAGGAGTGGCACTATTTATGCGTGACCGTAAAGGCGGATTCGGTGAATGTCCAGGGGACGATAAGGCAGCCTGCCCTGTTGAGTTCACTCTTGATGTTATCGGCGGCAAATGGAAGGGTGTGCTGTTGTACCACATGATGGAGGATAAGAAACGGTTCAGTGAATTCCGCCGGATCTGTCCGGGAATCACCCAGCGCATGCTGACCCTGCAGCTGCGCGAGCTGGAAGAGGATGGCGTTGTCCACCGCGAAGTCTACCAGCAGGTTCCCCCAAAGGTGGAATACTCCCTGACGGAGTTTGGCCGCACGCTCGTTCCTATTATCCGGCTAATGAAGGATTGGGGCGAAGAATACCAGAGCAAACAGCTCTCCAAAGAAAGCTGTCCGGTGGAGAGTCTGTGAGGTGCAGCTTTGGCTGCACCTTTTTTCGTAACATCTATATCGTGTGCCCGCAAAGGTCATGAACAAGCTATGCAGCCATTGCCCCAATGTGCGGGGGGATTATAAGGTTTCCTGTTCAAAGAATGCCTCTGACTTCTGACGGTGTTCATCGGTTACCTGTCCGGCTATAGCTCTTACCCCCGCAGCAATAATTGCCGCATCATCAGTAAATCCCAGGCCAATCAGCGCATCCGGAATCGCATCTATGGGGGAAATGAAATAAGCCAGCGCCCCGAAGGCAATTCCTTTAGCCCACAAAGGGGTTTTGGCATCAATGGCACAGTAATACATGGCCACCGCATCTTTGGTAAACGGTATTTTACCAGCAAACTTTCGGGTCTTGCTCCAGAAGCTTTTTTTGACAAGCTGTTCATTCTTCTCACTGTATTTGAAATTATCCACTGCTAGTTCTGCAGGAAGCTTGTTACTGTCCTTCTCCATCTGCTAATTCCTCCTCTAAGTCTCAGACTGCCTTGCGTTCACCCGGAAAGAGCCTTTATTATAACATATAACCCGGAACTTTCCCTGTATACAGTCGACAGACCCGAAATCATCCGATCAGCAAAGGAGCGTTATATGACTGCAAAAAAAGTAACCTGGCTCGAGCTCTTCTATGATCTTTTGTTTGTAGCCGCTGTGTCCAAAGCCAGCCATGTGCTGCTGCATGTAGAGGACGAAACGCTCTCACCTCAGACATTGGGCAAATTCGTGCTGATTTTTATCCCCATTTGGTGGGCCTGGGTGGGACAGACACTATTTGTCAACCGCTATGGGCAGGATATTATCTCTCACCGGATTTTTCTGATTATCCAGCTATTCTTTGTGTTAATTATGACGGCCAGCCTGTCTCTGGATTTCGATCAGACCTATTATTCGTTTCTGATTGGATACGTTGGACTCCGTGCAATGACTGCAGTACAGTATCTTTTCGTTCGTACCAAGGAGAATGGGCATCTGAGGGCGACCGCTCATTATTTGGGTACCCGTTTTTGGGTGGGGCTGGTGATTTCTGCCTGTTCCCTGTTCTTTGATTCCTGGGTCCGTTACCTGGTGCTGTACGCGGGGATCGCCCTCGACATTCTCCTGCCATTACTGGGCCGAAAAATACTGGTCAAAACTCCGGCCAATACTCATCATCTGCTGGAGCGTTTCTCCCTGTTTGCACTGATTCTGCTAGGAGAGTCTGTGGTCAGCATTCTCGCTGTGCTGCAGTCGAGCGTCTGGACCCTGCAATCTGTCGGCTTCGCAGCCCTGACCTTTGTTCTAATCATCGCCATGTGGTGGCAGTACTATGACAACCTGGAGAAAAAAGTGGATAAAAATGTCCATACCGCCGGACAGACGATCATTTACGGACATTTGTTCATCTTTCTGTCGCTTTGTATACTGGCTGCCTCGATCCAGCTGCTGTTCCTGAACACACTGCATTATGAACTGATGCTGAATCTGATCTTTGGCTCTGTGCTGCTCTATTTTGCTTCCACAACCATGGTCTTTCACGTCTACCGTCATAAGCAGCATCAGCTGGGAATCGTTCATCTGGGGGTGCTGACAGCGATCCTCGTCTGCTTTTACATTCTGGACGTGGTGGTTCATGTGTCGAATGTAATGATTATGGGAGAGCTGGCGCTGTTCTTTGCCGTCTATGCCAAAATCACAACCTAAAGTCATGTCCTCCTTAACCGGTTAAATAGCTTCTCAAATGAAAAGGGGCGCCACAGCTGCATCTGCTGTGGCGCCCCTTAGTTCTCATACTATCCGCTTCCCGTTCTAGCGTTCGGCCAGACCCAGATGCTTCTGCAAGAAGAGAACCTTCTGGCGGTTATGGTATTCACTCACTTCATGTCCGGAGAATGGATAGTCCATAATCTGCTTATCCGTCTCCAGGCGGTTATAAGCGGCATAGACGCTTTCGGGCATGCACACCGTATCCTTCCAGCCGACAGAGATAAGAACCGGAGCCGTGATCCGCGGTGCCAGGTTCACGATATCGAAGTAAGCAAGCGTATCCAGCACCTGCTCAAGATGCTCAGGATACCTTCTTACATAAGCGCCGATTTCTGTTAGGGAGCTGGTTGAATTCAACACCCCAAAATCCAGCCGGCACAGGTTAGGAATATCTGCGGCAACAGCAGCGACCCGGGTACTTAGCGCACCTGCCAGCAGTGCAATCCCCCCGCCCTGGCTGCTGCCCGTAATCGCAATGCGGGACGGATCTACTCCCGGAAGCTGTGCCGCCGTTTCCAAAGCCCTGATGGTATCCATGGCGACCCCCAAATAATAGGAGCGTTCCTTCTCCAGAAGACCCTGGGTAATCCAGCCCTTTACCACACCGCTCTCCATCGGCAGCCGGTTGCCGGTCTCTCCAAGCTGTCCCCTTACATCCACGGCCAGAACGGAATATCCTAACAGCACCCATGAGGCGTACCGCTCCGGATATCCTCTATCACCGGTATAACCGGGGAACGTAACGATACAAGGACGCCGCTCCCCGCTCTCTCCAGCCTGGGCAGGCTGAATATGCCACGCATTGACCCTCGTATCGTCAAAGCTCTGAAAGCTGACTTTGTCCACCCGCATTCCCGGATACGGCGTCGCTTCAGGAACTGAAATCATATCCAGAGGTTTGCCCGCATACTCCGCAAGGATGCCATCCCAAAATTCATTGACTTTCCCCAGCTCCAAAGTCGGTTCAGGCCGGCAGTTCTCCAGTTCCTGCTTGCGCTGCTCTATCGTGTTCATTACATTCTCTCCTATTCTGTCAGCGCTTTACCATTGCAAGTAACTGAAAGCGCTATTAATATAAAGTTAATACTAATACAAATCCATATTTTTCAAAAGGAGTTGTTTTTCATCCGTTACGGAACTTTAGCCCACACCGCAGGCTGTCTGCCGCTTAAAGAGCTTACAGCTGTGCTTCAAGATTACGGAATCAGTTTTGTCCAGTTGGCTTTGTCCAAAGCCATACAGGATATCGACACCTCCACCGGAAAGCTTAGTCCGGGGCTTGCCAATTATATCGGCGAACAGTTTGACCGGGCGGGAATCCGTATCGGTGTGCTTGGCTGTTACATCAATCCGATTCATCCCGACCCGGCTATCCGCCGGCAGGAGATCGAACGCTTCAAGGAGCATTTGCGGTATGCCCGGCTGTTCGGCGCACCGATGGTCGCTACGGAGACTGGTGAGTTAACCACTTTTGCAAAATTTGAGCCCCACCGGTATGAGGAACTGGGCTGGGAGACTCTCCGGGCCACCGTTCTTGAACTGGCTGAGGAAGCAGAAAAATGGGGAGTGTTCCTTGGGCTTGAGCCTGTAAGAACCCATACCTTATCCACTCCGGCCAAAATGCGCAGGATTCTCGACGAAGTCCCCTCCAGCTCCATAGGCGTAGTCTTTGATCCCTGCAACCTGATCGGAGATCAGGTGGAGCAGCAGGATGAAATTGTAGACGAAGCATTCAGCCTGTTCGGAGACCGGATCATCCTTGCCCATCTGAAAGATATGTATGCCGAGGGTTCCCGTATCCGTCATGGCCAGCCCGGCCGGGGATTATTCCATACGGCTGAGTTCCTGAATAAGCTCCAGGCCCGCAAGCCGATGATCGATGTCTCACTTGAGGATATTCAAGGCCCGGAAGTCCGCAATACGGTGGCCCTGCTGCAGAGCCTGAGCAGGCATCCCTCCTAATGCTTCCAGTTCAGTAGCGGTCTGCATTCTCTTCTTAATGTCGGCTGAAGAATTAGTACCTTCAGACCTGGTACTTTTCAGTTTCCGCTGAATAAAATAGTATACATAATCTGTATTCGCTATTTTGCAGCTTCATTGTAGAAGGGAAGAGATCATCGATGAGGTTTACATTTCCCATTCTAACCTTGTGCCATGGCGGAGCCCAGCGCATGCTGGTAGAACTCACCAACGGGCTCACCGCCCGGGGCCATGAAGTCGTGATCCTCATGCCTTCCGGTGGCGACATCTCCTATAATGTCCATTCCCAGGTGCTGCGCACGGATCACACGGTGCTGAGAGAGTCTGATTTTCCCGTCAGTGATATGATCGTATCTAACTTCTATACGACTGTCCCGGTATCGGAGGCTGCAAGTCAAAAAGGTAAAGGCATGCATATCCGTCTATCTTTATGTTACGAACCGCTTTTTCTGCCGGAGAACGAGGTATCTTTCCCTACCTATCATATCACTGACAAGCTGCTTGTTTTATCCCGGTGGCAGCAGGAATTAATAGCGCTGAGCCATGGCATAACCGGGAGCATTGTACCAATAGGCATCAGCACAGCGTTTCGCAACCAGCATATCCGCCAAATGCTGCAGGAGCCGCTCAATATTACAGCCATTCTGCGCAAGGAAGAGAATGGATTTGCCTCGCACCGTGAGCAGGACTATCTGTTGAAACAGCTTGACATCGTCAAGCATAACGCGCCACAGGTGAACATCAACTTCATCTGTCCGCCGGATGAATTCTATAGCTCGGAATCCTTGCAGCAGATGAATGTTGGGGGAAAATACCGCTTTTTTACCCCGAAGAATGATGAAGAGCTCTGCTATCATTATAACGGAGCTGATATTTTTGTCAGCGCCAGCGCCTTCGATGCCGGTTCTCTCCCAGGACTGGAAGCCATGCGCTGCGGGGCTGCTCTGGTATCCGTTTATTCCGGGGGAAATCTCCAGTATGCCCGTCACGGTGATAATTGCCTGCTCTCCTACCGCTATGAGAACCGGCTTGCTCAGGATGTGGTGCGCCTGATCTATGACCCTCCGCTCAGAGCCCGGTTAGCGGAACAAGGGGAGGCTGATTCCCTGGCCTGGACCTGGGATCACAGTGTAACATGTCTGGAGCAGGCGGTAATGCGGTTTGTACAGGATATTCCACAAAATGAGTCAACCCGAACTCCATTATTGCGCCGATTGGCCGGCTATAGATTGCACAAAGGCCAGTAGCCCAAACTAAATTGTAGCAGCTGCGTCCGGTTTCACGGATTTCGCAGCTGCTTGTTTGGCGTAACCCGTGACGTTTATACATAGGCAATGCCTTGATGAATGGTTTACACTAAGATTAAGTACAATATAGTTTCGGAGGTGAGACCATGCACAGGAATGAAGGTCTTTTGACAGCTGCAGGGTTGGAATATAAATATATGGTTAGCGGAGACTCCATCTCAAAAGGTGTAGTCTATGATGAAGGCAGAAGCAAATATGTTATCCTGGAGGATAACTACGTCTCACTGCTGCAAGGGAAGCTCAAGGGAGCATTGCGCAACACCGCCAGGTTTGGCAATACGCTGCTCAAAGGCTTCGGGAATCTGAAACGGGATGTGCTGAAGGAGAAGCCGGATATGGTGCTCATTGAATACGGGGGGAATGACTGCGATTTCAACTGGCAGGACATTGTAAGTCATCCGGAGGCCGAGCATAATCCCAAGACCGATTTTACGGCATTCGAAAGTATGCTCCGGGATATGATCGACTTCCTGAGAAATCAAGGGATCATGCCGATTCTAATGAGCCTGCCACCTCTAAATGCAGATAACTATTTCAAATGGGTCAGTGGAAACAATCCGGCTTCGGAAGAGAGCATTTTGAAATTCCTTGGCAGTGTCACGAAGATCTACTGGTGGCAGGAAAGATACAATTCCACAATCATCAAGGTCGCGGAGAGTACGAAGACGAAAATTATTGATGTCCGCGGCGCCTTCCTTCAGCAGCCGGATTATACGGAATTCATCTGCCGCGACGGGATTCATCCCAACCGGGCAGGACACCGTATTATCTATGACAAGGTTCTGGAGTTCATCTCCAGCAGCGAACCTCAGCTCCTGCTTGACAGCAAGGGACAGGCTCTGCACAGTCATTAGAAAAACCATAGACAAGGCCCGGCCCGCAGCATAATCGAATAGGCTGCGGTTTTTTTTGCGTTCAGGAACGTTTACGGTACACTCCGGGAGCTACACCGTATCGTTCTCGAAAAACTCTATGAAAATAAGTATAACTGCCAAAGCCCGTTTCCTCCGCAATCCGCTCCAGCGTATAGTTGCTGTTGTCCATCAGCTGCAGGGCCATCGCCAGGCGGATTTGCCCGGTGTACTGCATAATCGAATAGCCAAACTTCGCTTTGAACAGATGAACCGCCCGGGTGACACTTACACCCGCGTGGCGCGCAACATCCTCCAGCCTGATCAGCGAAGTGGCATGCTCTTCTATGTAATTCTTCATCTTCAATCCGAGCAGCAGCGATGCGGACGGACCCACGGGCGCTTCGGCAATTGCGCGGTCCAGCAGAAGGCAAAGTGCTTGGAACAGGGCTTCGAGAATTTCCGGGCTGCCTCCGTCCAGCCGCCGTTTCTCCAGAATCAGCTGCTTCCAGACGCTCTGCAGCTTGCCGTCCTCAGCGATTCGCGTCTTCTTGGCCCGCTCCTGCTTATTCCACCAGTGGTCCACCCACTCCCCTGTGCACATAACGTAATAATCCGCGCTGAAACCCAGCGGACTCTCCTTCTCGCCTATTCTCAGATCGTATACTTCACCGGGACGGAACAGCAGCAGGTCTCCGGGAAGCACGGTAACCATCTTACCATCGATTAGCGCCTCCGACTCCCCCTCGGCCTGAAGCCTTATGATATAAGTATCCAGTCCCTCACGGAAGGGTTGCCAGAAGGGCTGGATATGCCGGGAGAAGGAGCTGAGTTGAATATGAACACCGGGTGATTCCATGGTCTTTCTCCTTTCAGTTATACGCCTAACGACCAGATCGTTGAGGTTCTTAACCATATAGTTTCTTCAAATACCACTAGAATACCTTCTATAATCAAGAAGATACGGCGATGCCGTCCTAAATCAAAAATCAACAATACTTTCAGGAGGTTCTGTACAGTTATGACTATAACCCATTCAACCGTTCGCGTCATTCAGACAGCCAAGGAGACCGGAGACCGGTTATCCGAACTGGAAGCCCTGACCTTTCAGCCGGATTCCGCAGAGAAGGAAAATGAGCTCATTAATATTTATGAGGATCTGGAATACCAGGTTATCGAGGGGTTCGGCGGAGCATTGACCGAAGCTTCCGCTGTAACTCTGGCCAAGCTCAGTCCAGGGAAGCAGCAGGAGATCATCGATGCTTATTTCCACCCCGAACATGGGATCGGTTACACTCTGTGCCGTTCGCATATCCAGAGCTGTGACTTCTCCAAAGGTAACTATGCATATGTCGAAGGCACCGATCCTGAGCTCACCTCCTTCAATATTTCCAGAGACCAGGAATCGATCCTGCCACTAATTCAGCGGGCAGCTTCTTCTGTCGGTGACAGCTTCCGGCTGTTCTCCTCCCCGTGGAGTCCTCCGGCATTCATGAAAACCAATGGTGAGATGAATAACGGGGGCAAGCTGAAGCCGGAGTATAGACAAGCCTGGGCCAATCTGTTTGTCAAATACATCCAGTCCTATGCTGAAGCAGGAATCGATATTTGGGCGGTCAGCGTGCAGAATGAAGCCAAGGCTGCACAGATCTGGGACTCCTGTATTTACACTGCTGAAGAGGAAAAGGATTTCGTGCGCGATGATCTCGGTCCTGCCTTAGAAGCAGCCGGCTTGTCCCATGTCAAAATTTTGGTCTGGGATCACAATAAGGAACGCGTATACGAGCGGGCTAAGGCCGCTTTTGAAGATCAGGCTGCTTCCAAGTACATTTGGGGCATTTGCTTCCACTGGTATTCCGGTGATCATTTTGAAGCACTCAGTGCCGTTCATGACCGTTTCCCGGATAAAAAGCTGTTCTTCAGCGAAGGCTGCCAGGAAGGCGGCGTTCATCTTGGCTCCTGGAATACAGGAGAACGTTATGGTCATGACATCATCGGCAACCTGAATCATTGGATGTCCTGCTGGACCGACTGGAATATCGTCCTGGATGAACAAGGAGGTCCGAACCATGTAAGCAACTTCTGCGATGCTCCGATTATCGGGGACACCATCAAGGATGAAGTGATTTACGAGAGCTCCTACTTCTACATCGGCCATTTCAGTAAATATATCCGTCCAGGCGCGATCCGGGTCGGCAGCTCCAAATATACCGACAAATTGGAGACCACTGCCTTCCGCAATCCGGACGGAACCTATGCCGTTATTGTGCTGAACCGCACGGACAGCGAATTACCGTTCACGCTGCGGTTCAAGGGTGAGCTGGCTGAGAACATTATCCCGGCCCACGCGATTCAGACACTGCTATTCCAGTAAAACACAACAATCCCACTTGAGGCCTGATCTCAAGTGGGATTTGTGTGTTTGGGGAAATCGGCAGCCAGGTTGGGCGGAGCACTTCAGGAAGGCAAGCCGCTCTTATTCGGCCTGATCTGAAAATGTCTCAAGCCCGGCATATTTGTCACCGAGCAGGTTTTTGAAATAATTCCGATTGAACAGCATGCTGGGATGGGTGGGGTGATAACGAAGTGCCGTTTCATTGAACCGGTTCGCCTTCTCATGTTCTCCGAGCCGATCATAGCATAAGGCCAGCTGCAGATTCGGGAGCCAGGTGCTATAGGCTTCATTCCGCATCCCCATGGAATCACTGTTCCGTGGCAGCATCACAGCCAGCTCATACCAGTAGATTGCCTGCAGTAGCTGGTTCTTCTCCAGGTGCCAGGCCGCCAGCCTGCAGCAGAATTCGGGCCGTGGCTTGTCAACCTTCAGAGTCAGGCAAAGTGCTTCAACAGCCCCCTCCTTATTCCCCAGCCGTTCCATGCACTCAGCCAGACGAAGGCAGGCCTGGTAATTATCCTCGATCCATCCCCGGCCCCCTTTCAGAAACAGATTGTAGTACTCGCAAGCTTCCTCATTCCTCCCATGGTCGCGTAACTCATTGGCGTAGTAGAACTGATCGCGTGGTGAGAATACCTCCCCGGCAGCGGCCCGTTTCTGGTAGATCCGCAGATTGCGGTCCGTAAAGGCTTTGTCTTTGTCGTGAGTGATACAGACATCACTACTGAAGGATGGCCCGTAGACCTCCAGATACTCATGCACCGGCCCTATCCACTTGAAATTACAGCTGCGGCGGACCAGCCGGTTGCGGCGGAGTGACGTAATCACATGGCCTGCGGGATCAAAAGCCAGATTATACTGCATATTTACACTGTCGACATGCTCCGGAAGGCTGTGCTTGAGTGCTCTGAAAAGCTCCTGATCTCTGTCCTTCAGATAATCATCGGCATCCAGCCACAGAATATAGTCCTTGGAAGCCATGCTGAAGGCAAAGTTACGGGCCGCCGAGAAATCCTCAATCCAGGTAAAATCATAAATTACCGCACCAAAGGACGCGGCGATTTCTTGGGTCCGGTCTGTTGACCCCGTATCAACGATAATGATCTCATCCACGATGGATGCTACCGAAGTTAAGCAGCGGGACAGGCTGTTCTCTTCGTTGCGGACGATCATGCATAAGCTGATTTCAATCATGGCAGCCTCCTAAACGTTATACTTCTATATGGATATGCGGATGGAGCCAATTGGAACCCCTCCTCTAACCCACAGCTCCCTTTCGCCTGCGCCAAATTTTCCGCGTAATATTTTTTACCAAAAAAAGAAACTTTTCCGGGAATGCAGGGGTCAATACAGTAGAGAACAAGGGGGGACAGCATGTCTATCGTAACGACTGAATCAGCCACCATGACCGCCGCCGCATTACAGACACTGATGGAGCATTATGGCGAGGATGTATGGAACTATGCCTATTACCTGGCACGCAGCAGAAGCGCCGCCGATGATATTGCCCAGGAGACCTTCATCCGGGCCTACAAATATATGAATACCTTCCGCGGTGAAGCCTCGGTCAGAACCTGGCTGCTGCAGATTACCCGTACCCGTTGGCTGTCTTACCGGAGCAGCAGCTTTTTCCGGCGGGTAACCCTGCAGGATAACATTGGCAAAGATTCTTCCAGCCCGTCTGCCGAAGAGGTGTTTTTGCAACAATCCCTGAGCAGTGAGGTATGGAGGATAGTCCTGAAGCTGCCCCGCAAGCATAGAGAGGTGCTAATGCTCTACGCCCACTATGGGCTGAGTATGGAGGAACTATCAGGATTACTGGGGATCTCGCTCTCTGCGGCCAAATCGAGGCTGCACCGGGCAAGGCAACAAGCGAACGAATGCTGGGAGAAGGAGCTGGGAAGATCATGAGCACATCACCTGAGGATTGGGAAAAACAATTGAAGGAGAAGCCTTTTGACGGTACACAATTCACGCCGCAAATGAGACGGAATGTCGAAGAACACCTGAGAATACAGCAACCCAAGCGGTTCAGGAGCTGGGGCTACGCAGCTGTGCTGCTGCCGCTAGCCGTAATAATCTTATGGCTGGGTTACAGCAGCTGGGAACCCGGCAAATCTGCCGAATCCTCCATTGCGGCTGTCACTCCGGCTGTCACTCCAGCCGTTAATTCACAGGACAACGGAATGCTGGAGGACGCCCCGGGTGGCAGCGCTCACTGGAGCCCTAAAAAGGACCGGGCAGTTGGTATTGCCAGCAACTATGCAGCAACGGTCTCCTTCCCTTCTTCGGAAGAGGGGCATGCAGAAATAGCCCTCCCGCTAACTGCTATGTTCTCCGTTTCAGCTCTGGAGGGCGGAGAGACACATGAAACTTTACCGCCGCTGCCAGATATGACTTACCCGCTTCCTCCGGACATGGAAGGCAAACTTCAGGCCGCACTCGTCTTCCGGGCCGATACCGGCAGTGCATATATCCTGCTGGCACCTGCAGGCTGGACAGCATCGGCTATCACCGGAGCCAACGGCTCCTATGGTGTCACCTTTGAAGATCCGGAAGATCCGCAGCGGACTTTGCAATATTCGGATAACGCCTGGGGCTGTCAAGGCTGCGCCGTGGGTGATATCGGCACATATATCCCCGGCAAAGCCGATTGGGCAGGTGAATATGGTATGACCATTGCCCCCAAGGAATTCACCCGTCAGCAGGTAATGGGAACCAAAGGTCCGGATGCCCGGACCGTGCGGTATACAGTAGCTGCGGAAGCAAAAGGGGATCAGGCGGATGGGGCTGCCTACTATGAGGAGGGGGAATGGGGTTACCTTTTCCGTAAGCTGGAGCTGGCCGCCCCACCCGGCTCATTCGGACAGGACATGATCGATACTATATTGAGTTATTTCACAACTTATCACGGTCCTCTTCTCCTTCCTGCTGTCCAGAATACAGAATCTTCCGCAGGGGGTGCGGGAAATACAACAGAGTCTCTATATCTGGCTCTGGAACAGCGGGGGATGAGGCTGAGCCGTGTACTGGACACCGAGGAGCATTTGTTCAAAAAAGAGCTGGCAGGCAGATGGCCGGATGAGCTGCTGATCGACAAGACCGATACTCCGGTCCGCCCGGACCGCCTGTCCGTCTATACCTACGATAATGCCGAGGAATGCGCCGCTGGACTGGATGCACTGAAGCTTGCGATTAACCGGACGACCTACGACGGTGGAGCACGGATTTACCCTCATGCCTTCAGAGGCGGGAAATTTCTTGTGGTGTACTGGATGGGCGGCGACAATGCTGAGCCTTACCAATATGACAAAGCCATCAAGACAGCGCTAAGCAGCGTCGACAGTGACAAGGAATAGGCTTGTCGCTCAAAACCTTACACGGAGTGCGGACACAGGGAATGATTTTTGTTATAATGTCGTAGAGTTGCGCAGTACCTATTCATATACCAGAAGGGGACGTTCGCTTTGTCAAAAATTATTAAGACTCTAACCATTGCCGGAAGTGACTCCAGCGGAGGTGCCGGTATCCAGGCCGACCTCAAAACCTTTGAGGAGTATGGCACCTACGGCTTCAGCGCATTGACGACTATTGTTACGATGGACCCGGATAAAGGCTGGCATCACAATGTCTATCCGATTGATGCAGCTATCGTTGCGGAGCAGTTGAAAACAGTGTTCGCAGGTGGTCCTGTAGACGCCATGAAGACTGGAATGCTGGGCAGTGTAGATATTGTGCTGGTTGCGGAAAAAGCGATCAAGGACAACCTTCAGACCAATGTGGTCATTGATCCGGTTATGGTCTGCAAGGGTGAAGATGAAGTTCTCAACCCGGAAAGCGCAAATGCCATCCGCGATCTGCTGCTCCCTCTGGCTACGGTGGCAACACCTAATCTGTTCGAAGCCGGTGTCCTTTCCGGGCTGGGCAAGCTGACCTCTATTGACGAAATGAAAGAAGCAGCGCGCCTGATACATGGGCTTGGCACGAAGAATGTCGTCGTTAAGGGCGGTAAAGCA
Source organism: Paenibacillus sp. P46E (assembly GCF_001909095.1). Lineage (NCBI taxonomy): Bacteria > Bacillati > Bacillota > Bacilli > Caryophanales > Paenibacillaceae > Paenibacillus > Paenibacillus sp. P46E. The sequence continues at coordinate 144,045 of NZ_LVYZ01000099.1, read as the reverse complement.
CTGGGAGGCGACCTGGCAATCGATGTATTCTTCGACGGCTCCGAGTTTACCGTACTGGAAACAGCCAAAATCGAACCAGCCTATAACCACGGTGCAGGCTGCACCTTTGCGGCTGCCATCACGGGCGGCTTGGCGGGCGGCTTGTCTGTGCATGATGCTGTCGCAAAAGCCAAGGATTTCGTCTCTGCAGCCATCCGCAGCGGTTACGCATTCAACCAATATGTCGGCCCTGTCTTTCACGGCGGCTACCGGCTGGAGCGTTAACACCCGGACAGGAATTCACTAGCTCTTTACCTATGTGTTGCAGCGTATTATTCTGCACAGCATTCGGATTTTGCAATACAAAAGAATGGCGGGACATAAGGGCAATGCCCTTGAAGTTCCGCCATTCTTATTATCAAGTCCTTCCTCAATCTCAACTGGAAGTTCGCTATGTAATGTTCAGATTCAATTCCTCCGCGATGTCTCTGGTCAGCTTAGCGAGTACTCTTTTATCCAGATTGTCATATCCCACATAATTAGAAACAATGGATTGAATTACATCCTCCCTGCTGGAAAAAAGTGTGCCCTGGTATTGGTTATACAGTTCATCAATCCGGGAATCGGAATACATTACACGCTGTTTAATCAGATCGACGATGTAATCTTTATGCATATTGTAAAGTTCCTTGATTTTAAAGATATCCAGATTATTTTCTACACGCTGCGTTAACCCGGGATCTATGCTGCTGCCTTTAATTACAATATCAAATTCATCGCCGATCCCTTTCAAGTAATTGAGCTGGCTGGGATCACCCGGCCGTAATGTATCTCCGGACTTCATTTGCAGACTAAATTTAAAATAATCTCCGAACTCCTCCTTGTATGGATGCAGATGTGTGCTTGTTGTGAACTCCACAGAACCTTTCAAGTCGGAGTTGCATATATCGCAGCAAGGAATCAGGTTATACAGGGACAGCGCCAGATAAGGGTAAGTTGCTTTGTCATAGAAATGATCCAGCCTGCCCCGGGTCTTTCCTTTTTTATTAGGCTCCTTACTTACGGTAAAAATATACTGGCGATTGCAGTAAGGGCAAATCTTTACGTTCAGCTGCGTTACCAACGCGTATGCTCCCCATGCCGGAAGACTGCGCTCAGCAAAAGCTTTATAATTAAATATCCGCTGCAAGTTTCTGTATAGTACGCCTCTATTCCCTTTATTTGTGAAATTAACATTAAGCTTAGTTGTCATATGCGTGATGATCCTGTCCAGTTCTTCCGGTTCACCTACAAGTAGCTTATCCACGTTAAGCAGCAAATAGCTGTAGACATTCTTAAAGTGCGCTTTCTTTTTGTGGAGGCATTCTTGTAACAGGCGTCTAATCCTGGTTTCCAGTGAAGATAAATGTTTATGCCCAACTTCGTCCATTTTCACACTTTTATCCGCATTAATGATGATCATTTGGAGCGTTCCTGCTTTAATTGATCAATTTCTTGCTGCATGTTCCTAATCATATTCATCAGCTCTTGATTCGTACGATCCGACCTGATAAATTTTTCGCGTTTCTCTTTCATCAGACTATGCAGTTTCCCCCGCAAAACCGGCTCCCCTATTTGACTAATCAATATATCCAGTTCCTTCTCCACTTCAATAAATTCTTCCTTCTCAACAATTGAATGAATGGCGCGGATCAGATTCAATATTTTTTTATTGGCAAATTCACCGACCAGGCCCTTCTCCATAAAAAAAGCATCTGAATAAAGCGTATGTATGTTGGCGGCAAAGGTTTGTTTATGCTCAATCAAACCGTCAATGACGGCACACCCCTTCTCTGAACGATCAATAAATATTAGATTCGAATTCGGAAGATCAGAGATAATGACAGGTGAATTGGAGGTGAAAATGATCTGTATATTTTTACCTTTATAGATTTTCGGCAGGTATTCGATCAAGTTATTAAGAAAGTTCCGCTGCCACTCTGGGTGCAAATACAGCTCGCCTTCGTCGATGAGAATGAGCAGATTGTTGGACAAATGCATATTACTTGCCCGCTCTTGTTCATCACATAATGAAAAAAAACTGCTGTACATACTAAGAAGCGCCTTCTGGCCGGAACTTAGATCCACCCAATCAAATTCAAAGTATTCGCTAAAAAGGGTTGCAGCATTATGGAGCTCCAGAACCTCCAAAATAGTCATTGCCGAGTCCAGACCGTGAACTAAAGGCAATCGGAGTGAACTGTAAACTACATCACTGTATGTACTGATCAGAACATCAATTTTGTTGAGTAATTGCACAATATTTTGGATCAGCTCTAATAAGCCCTCATCTAGGATAGGCATGGATTCTATGAAATCCCGAATGATAATAACAAATCTATCAATTTGAACAAAGGGATCTTGTATGTTCTTCATATCTAACCCGTGTTCATAAAAATAATTACTACTCAGGTGAATTGAGCGGAAATTCATAAGATCATACACAAAGTTACCAATAATCGCTCTTTTGAATAGCATCTTCACCCGCTCATCACCAATCATGCTGTGCTCTAAATTTCTCAACCAAAAATTAATCTCAGCATCAAAACTATCAAAGCCTATATCTTGCCCCCCTTGTTTCCCTTTAGAAATAAGTACAGGATTGAGTAGGCGAGGAGTGATAGTAGCATATTCAGGCATTTTCATCGGAAGATCAACTGTACCGCTACGCTGAGAACTTATAAACTCCAATTGCTTCTTAACTTCACTTCTGCGATATAACTCAATTTCACTGAAATCCTGATCAACCTGCTTCATTTCCACCGCATTTCTTTTGATCTGTTTCACCAGATAATTGGTAGAAATATTCCTCATACCCATCCATTCAAATTCTTGCTTGGCATCGAAAATGGTTGAGTAAAAAATGACAGAAGTCTCTGCTAAGATATTTGTTTCTAGTTGTGTAAGTGTGTCCATATCATTATGATATACAAAAGGATCCTCCAGATTGAAATAGCGGTAATTGCCTTTGGAAATCCCCAATTCCACATGAGAAAATATGCGCTGTGTTCCCCTTTCATCCCTAATAATAATTATTGCCTTCTGATTCAGCCCTCCCGCTCCGTATACCAAATTCTCCTTAATAAAATCCAACACCGTCGTTTTACCTGCACCATTTTTACCAATAATGCCTGTAATATTGACGATCCTGCCTCTGCCGTCTTCCAATTCTCCTGCCCTTTGAAAAAAATCCGGAATGAACAGGTTGTTCTTCTCTACGTTCAGCTCCTGTGTAGCCTTGGTATATTTGAACCTGTATTCACTACTGAAATTAAATTCTTGTTCCACGAATGTATTCCTGTAATTCTCTATGTACATATACATAAGCTCCATTGACGGTTCCCCTTTTTCTGAAAATCATTCAGCCTTTCCCATATTTCGACAGCTGTTCGAAACTATCCTGCATTCATTTCGCGATTCCCATCACAAATCAAAAAAGCGGCACCGCGGTGCCGCTCCTCCTTGCACATATAGCCCACTTATCGTGAAAAATTATTTACCGGCGTTTTCCTCGGCAATATGCTTCACGAATTGAAGGATCTTATCCTTAGGCTTATCTCCGCCCAGCACTCCAATTTCTATCGATTGGGTGTTATGGTTGATCGGCAGGGAAGATACGAATTTTGAGTCTGTAATATCTACAGCGTAGAGCTCATCCACGGTGCTCTCCCCTAATTTCCCCCATTTCAGACGGGGATCATCCTTGGCGATCTTGCCATCTCCCAGAATCGGCTCCAGATTCTGAAAACCATCCTGGCCGCCGATCCATTTGAGTGTAGCTTCATCCAGAATCAGAATATCCGGTGAGTTCGCTGCCAGCTCGACTACAGCCTTTTGCATATAGTTCATATCCAGTGTATCGGAACCCTCGCCGGTCTTGGGAAGGTACACAATGCTGGTGTCCACCCGTTTCCATTGGGGATACTCATCAATAATCGCCTGGTTCAGAGCGTCCATCTTGCCGTCCTTGTCCTTCACACCAAAATTGCCGATGAACATGATTTGTGCATCAACCGGCGGCAGGGAAGCCAGATACTTTCTGTGCTGCCAATTGTTATATAGCGCATTACCAGCGAACACAAGTACGGTTACCGCGATAATAGAAATAATGACATGTGTTTTATAGAGCCGCATAAAGCGTTCCCATTTCCGTGCTCCGCCGGCAAGACTGCCGTATTTAGCCAGCCGCTGATCTTCAGCCTCCTGAATTTCCTGCTGGTCTCTGGAATCCAGTATAAATTTGATGGCTTGAAAATCCTCTTCATAGGCTGCGATTTCCGTTTCATTGGTCAATGAGCGCCGCCGTCTAAGCAGCAGATCGAATCTTTTGTCCAATTCCTCTCTGGTTACGGTCTCAGGCAACCCTAACCTTTCATAGGCTTGTTTCAGTTTCTCGTTCACAATCAAGTCTCCTTTGGGTTGATGCCGGTCCTGCATTTCGCCGCTGCCGGAACAGTCTGGAATAGTTATGGTTTCTACTTCTCTATTTTATCAGACATGCACCTACTTTCTCCAGTCGACTCCATGATGATGAACTCCCGTTCCATTTCTCCGTTCTTGTTCAGGAAAGATGTAGTACGCGCAAAGCCTGCTTGAGTATAGAGTATGAACGCTCTTTGATTAAAAGCAGCAACAGTTAATCTAAAACCCGAGGGTGCATACGTCGCCTGACCAAATGCCAAACCCGCCTGCACAAAGCCGAGCCCCTTCCCCTTTCCCGTCAGATCCGGCCTCATCCCCAGCCCGATATCCAATACATCATCGCCTATGTACAAACCTTGCGACCTGCCCCCTGGAACCTGAGCATTTTGCCCATAACAAAAGAATCCAACCAGCTCACCCTCAGTGGAAAGCACCGAGAAATACGTTCCGTCCAAAATTTCTTGAATGTCTTCGGGATCATCTGTCATATTATAGATAGAATATGGCGGTTCATAGACCCAATTCACAATTTTCCGAGCTTGCTGTTCATTCATTGCTGCGATGCAGTAATCATTTGCCATGCCTCTGTTCAAGCTCCTTACCTCCACGTTAAAGTTTATGCCCCTCTACATTCTATCCCAATAGAAAAGAGGCTGCCCCATGCTAGCAGCTATTTTTATCCTTTTTTATGTCTATGCTCTGCTTCATCTGGTCACAGGTATCGTTCAGCTTAAGTCTAAGCGAATTCCCGTCAAAAATGCAGTTTTTTTATCACCGGCGGACTAGTCATTTCGTTAACTCCAAGCCATCAGGCCATCATACTAGCTCCAACTCTATATTTACAAAAAAACCTTCCGGTGCGCTGCTCCGGAGAACAGGCACAGGAAGGGGAAACTGCGACTCTGGGAATCGTATTATACAATGAAACTACACTCGATGATTAAGAAGTATAAGACCGTCCAAGCCCAAGTTCCGTTAACAGCTGGCGGTAAGCAATTGAGGTGCGGTCCGCCGGAATATGTGCTTCTGCCTGCAGATCAAGCGGCAGATCCTCCGGAGTCTGCGACTCCACCATTTCTGCGTCTTCTGCGAAGACCTGCAGGTTAAAGTTGATCGTATCCTGTACCGGTGCGCCCTTGTCGAAGTTTCTGGAGATCGGACAGAAGAGCCGGGTATATCGTGCAGATACCGGAGAAGCACAATTTAGAATTTTGAGTCTGCCTTCATCCGGGAAATAGACAGTAAGCGAAGCCGCAAACGGCGGGAACACGCGGAATTCGCGCAGCCACATGAAGCCTTCCGGTGCCGGGTTCTCCTGGCCTTTTCCGTAATTGCTGACCGTACTCCAGTATTCTGCAACCAGTTCGTTGCCTTCCCGTCTAACCTTGTACTGTGGAACCTCAGTGTTGTTGCGGTCACCGAAGGTTGCCGTATGCACATAAGCGAAATGCGAAACATCGAGAAATCCTTCCATCTGACGGCCGGACGAACCCGCAATATCGAAGCTCGGCGGCAAAATATTCATATAGTCCGGATCCTCCCACCCGGGGAAGGCTGGAATTTGCTCAGGTGATGAGCCCAGACAGGTCCAGATCAAGCCGTAGCGTTCAACGGCCGGATATACGATCAGCTTCAGCTTGGGTGAGATCTTGGAGCTGGGATGAGCCGGAACGGCGGTACACTTCCCTTCACAGTTGTAACGGAACCCGTGGTACGGGCAGACAATTTCGCCATTCTCCACCCACCCCTTGCTGAGAGGTGCTCCCCGGTGGAAGCACAGGTCACGGGCAATTACCACTTTGCCTTCACTTCGGTAGCACACCAGCTTCATATCCAGCAGCTTCACTGCGAGCGGCTTATCCTGTACCTCATCTGCTATGGCGACCGGGTACCAATATTCAGCTAAGACCCGCCAGTCCTCAGGGGAGAATGTGCAGTCACGGGGAAGCTCGAGTTCCTGCACCAATTTCTTGTTTTCCTCTATCATGTTCGTTCCACCTCTCCACTCCCGATAAACTCCGTTAAGATAATATATTATATGTTAGATTATATAACTTATTGTGTATATTTTAATCTTGTTCGGCTGAAAAAATCAATCATAAATCGTTTGTTTTTGGATTTTCGACTAAAAAAATGATTCGAACGTTATGCATTGTGACATAAAACATAACACAAGAGCCTTTTCACCTGTCACTTCTGCAGTCCGCATAATCAAAAAAAAACTGCCGGTAATACATTCTCACGTGGAGAATCCATTACTGACAGGATTATTTCTGACTTCATATCCAACTGTCAAAAAGGGATCAACTGCTCTTAATCACACCTTTTTTAAGAATAACATTACCGTAAAGCGCCTCTTCACCGGTGATAACAATAGCATAAGCACTTTTTGAGCGGGTATAAAAAGCAAAACGTTCCTCATGGGAGATCTGCGCATCCTCATCAAAACCAGAAATGATATCCTTATACGTATCCCAGATTACAGGGACTGTAGGATCTCCCGGAACGACACTCATGAGCGCAGCCTGATGATCCGCATAATGATCCAGCGGGAGCAGTTCCAGAACCGCAGCCAGCAGCTCAGGAATGCCTAAGCCGTCACAGCGGATCACCCGGGAATGCAGCGCATGGCCGGGAAAGTTGGCATCTGCGAGCACCAGCTCATCACCATGACCCATCTCCATCATGATTTTCACAAGTTCGGGGGAGAGCAGCTTGGGGATTTTCTTCAGCATATTCAGATACCCTCCTTACATTCCGTAGAAAGACCGCAGCGCCACCAGCTCTTCAATCCGGTCCGGCGGCAACTCACGTTCCCCGTTAATCATCCGGGTTAAAAAGGTCAGCTTGGCGGTGTATTCCAGCCGCTCCATATTCATATACGCACCCATTACATCCTTGCCCCAGGACAGAGCGCCATGGCTTTCCAGCAGCACGGCTGTTTTCTTGCCCAGGAACGGCATGATAGAATCAGGAACCTCTTCCGTAGAAGGTGTGCCGTATTTAGCCAGAGGAATATCACCCATAGCGATAACGGATTCCGGCATCATCATTTTGTCGAGTGCTTCCCCTTTAATGGCAAAAGCAGTGCCAAACGGCGGGTGCGCATGCACAACCCCATTCATCTCAGGGAGCTCCCGGTATATCCGCAAATGCATTTTGACTTCTGTGGAAGGTCTGTAGCCTTCGTGTGCTTCCAAAATCTCTCCTTCGAGATTGACTTTGACCAGCATATGCGGCTCCAGATAGCCTTTGCTGACCCCAGTTGGTGTAGCTAACACTTCACCTCCGCTCAAACGGGCAGAGATGTTGCCGTCATTCGCGGCTATAAAATCCTTATTGAACAAGTTTCTTCCGATATCGCAAATCTGCAGTCGCAATTTCTTTTCCAGCTCATCCATGGTTTATTCTCCTCTATTATCATTTATTGGCCGATAGACCGTCAGGGTCTCGGAAGCTGCTACAATCGCTGCGGCCCGGCTGAAATCCAGTTCGTCCAAAGCTGCCAGCTGCACCAGCAGATTGCCGAGCGCACTGGCTTCGACGGGACCGGCTATAATTTCTCTTCCGGTAGCGTCCGCCGTCAACTGGCAGAGGAGCTTGTTCTGAATCCCCCCTCCGACCATATGAACTTTACGAACCTTTTCACCAGTAATTTCTTCCAGCTCTTGGATCGCAGCCGCATAGGACTTGGCGAGGCTCTCCAGAATCGTGCGGACCATCGCCCCTTTGGTCTCCGGCACCTGTTGACCGGTACTCCGGCAGTATTCAGCGATACGTCCCGGCATGTCTCCCGGCGTACTGAAGACCGGATCATTCGGTTGGATAAAAGATTGTGCCGCCCCTTCATTACCGGCAAGTGTGGAAAGCTCCCCGAAGCTCAGCACTTCACCCGCTTCCGCCCAGGTCCTGCGCGTTTCCTGGAGCAGCCACAGGCCGGTAATGTTCTTAAGCAGCCGGTTCCCGCTGCCATAACAGCCTTCATTCGTGAAGCCATATTTATAGCTTGCCGGGGTTAGCACGGGAGCCTTCGTTTCCATGCCAACGAGTGACCAGGTACCGCAGCTGATAAACGCTGCCCCATTCTTCTCCGCATATGGAATGGAGGCTACGGCGGAAGCTGTATCATGAGAGGCACCGGCAATAACGCGGATGGGTCCGCAGCCCAGCTCATCGCAGAGCTCCGGCAGCAGCCTGCCGATGGCCGTTCCGGCCTCAACACGAAGCGGAATCAGACCCGCCGGAATTCCCAGCCTGCCGAGAACCACAGATGAAGGGTCGCCAGTACCGGCGTCCAGCAGTCCGCTCGTACTCAGAATGGTTTTCTCTGCAGAAACAGTCCCGGACAGCAGGTACAGGAACAAGTCAGGCATCATGAGAATATGGTCAGCACACTCCTGAAGCAGCGGGTTCTCCTGCAAATCCGCAAACAGCTGATAAAGAGTATTGATCGGGTCCGGCTGATTGCCGGTAAGCCTGAACTGCTCCTCAGGCGGCAGCAGCTCCTCCAGGCGATTACGGTATTTCCCCATCCGCTGATCCCGGTAATGATGCGGAGAATCAAGCAGCTTCCCGGCATGATCCAAGTAGCCGTAATCTACTCCCCAGGTATCCACACTGAGGCTTGTTATTTCTCCGTGAGCCTGGCACGCCAGCTTGATTCCCTGCTTGATCTCCTGAAGCAGAGCCGGGACATTCCAGTATAAATGTCCGCTGTCCTGCACCGGTGAGTTGGCAAACCGGTGCACTTCCTCTGTCACAATGCTGCTTCCGTTATAGGTGCCAAGGATCACTCTTCCCGAGCTTGCCCCGAGATCCACTGCCAGCAGTTGTACCCGCTTGCCCATTCCATTCACCTGCCCGCTTCCAGAAATTAATATAGGGGTCCAAAGTTGCGGCAGGCCCGGTAGTCCGCAGCCTCAAGACTCTCCGTCCCGAACAGTGACCAGACACGCGGCCGGAAAATCCGCGACTCCTCCACATTATGCATACTGACCGGAATGCGCAGCATGGATGCCAGTGTAATCAGATCTGCACCAATATGACCGTAGCTGATTGCTCCATGATTGGCTCCCCAATTATTCATCACGTCATACACCGAGCTGAAAGAGCCGGTTCCGGTGAGAATAGGGGCGAACCAGGTGGTCGGCCAGGTAGGATCAGTACGTTCATCCAGCGTGCGGTGCACCTCTTCAGGCAGCTCCACAGTATAACCTTCGACCAGTTGCAGGACAGGCCCCAGTCCTTTGACCAGATTAAGCCGCGCCATTGTTACAGGCATTCCGCCCTTGGTCAGATAATCGGTAGAGAAGCCGCCCCCGCGGAAATATTCCTGTGAAGCCGCCCGGAACTCCGTTGCTTTCAGAGTAGCTTCCACTTCCTCATCTGTGATCTCCCAGAATGGTTTGATTACCGGCTTGCCATCTCTCGTCTGTTCACCAGCACCGTCCAGTGCCGCAGATCCGGAATTGATCAGATGGAGCAGGCCGCCAGCTGCCTGGTCTTGCAGCTCGTATCCGGTGACACGCTTCACGGCTGCCGGACTCCAGTAGGTGCGGACATCGGCGAAGATCTGCGCCGTATTCGTCAACAAGTAATTGAACAGCATGGTCACGCCGTTCAGGCTGTCATTCTCCGTAGCCAGAATATAAGGAGCGCGCTTGCCGTTCCAGTCGAAGGAGGAATTCAGGATCGTCTCCATGAAATCACCATTCGGGAAGTGATCCGTCCATTGACGCTGCCCCTGGAAGCCGGCGGCAAGCGCGTTGTGGCCTTGAGCCTCTTCTTCAAATCCAAGCTCTGCAAGCAGCGGATTCCCGACCATCAGATCACGGCCGATAAGCGCCATCTTGACGCAGGTTTCCCACTGGGCTTCCTTCTCTTCGCTGCTAAGCTGGAGATGTCCAGGGTTATTATCTGGGCCGATCCGGCAATTCTCCTTCGTCCATTTCAGGGCGCGGGCAAATTCCTCCTGATCGTAAATACCTTCCTCGAAACGGCGGACGAACTCGGACATATCGATATATTCATTGCGCATGCCCAGGTACTCCTGAAAGAACTGGTCATTCACAATTGAACCGGCGATGCCCATTGATACCGATCCCATCGACAGGTAGGAGGTACCCTTCATCAGAGCAACGGCAAGTGCCGATTTGGCGAACCGCAGCAGCTTGGTCTGTACATCAGCCGGGATATCCTCGCTTCCTGAATCCTGCACATCCTCCCCATAGATCCCAAAAGCCGGAATGCCTTTCTGGGCATACGCTGACAGCACAGCAGCAAGATAGACTGCACCGGGTCTCTCCGTACCATTGAATCCCCAGACCGCATTCGGAATCGCCGCATCCATATCCATCGTTTCCGAGCCATAACACCAGCAGGGTGTTACTGTAATGGATACGCCTACATTCGCGCCTGAGAATTTGGCCTGAGCGGCTGCAGCTTCCTTCACTCCGCCAATTGTGGAATCCGCAATTACACATTCCACAGGTGAGCCGTCAGGGTAATGCAGGTTTTCCTTCAAAAAGGCAGCGACCCGCTCCGCCATACCCATCGTCTGGACTTCCAGTGATTCACGAACGCCGCGGCGTCTTCCGTCAATCGTCGGGCGGATTCCGATTTTGGGATAATGAGTTGTCATGCCATATAACCTCCTCCGAATGATAAGAACAATAAAAGCGTTTGCATATGCTCTATCATAAAATCATAAACCAGGTGTGTCAACATAAATCCACACATTTATAGTGAGTTTATGTGGTTTTAATAATATAATTGTGGAGTGTTATGTGGATTTTCCTTTTATTTATCCCCCGGATTATAGTAAAATAGAAATAAAGATCAACCATGCCAGGAGGTCCGCCTTAGTGAGAGCATTTGAACGCCGTGAACTCATTATCAATAAGCTCTACCGTAACAAAAAAGTCCATGTCGCTGATTTGGCGCAGGACTTCAATGTCTCCGAAGAGACGATCCGCAGAGATTTGGAGAAGCTGGACAAGGAAGGCATCGCTAAGAAAAGCTATGGCGGCGCCATCCTGAATGTTCACACCAACGAGGACCCTTCCTATTCCCATAGACATGCGGTCAACCTCGAGGCCAAGCGGGCTATTGCCGCTAACGTCCTGGAGCTTATTAATGATGGTGACAGCCTGATGACCGACACCAGCTCAACCGCCTTTGAAGCACTGAAGAAAATTACCGAAGTCAAAAAAAACCTGACGATTATCACCAATTCACTGGTCGTCCTGTCCGAGTTCCAGCATTCCGGGCACAAGCTAATCTCTACAGGCGGCGTGCTGGGAGCTGAAACGAACTCCTTTGTCGGGCCCAGCGCCTCCCACACCATCCAAAGGTATAATGTGGACGTCGCATTGTTCAGCTGCAAGGCACTTTCAATGACAGGCGGACTAAGCGACTCCAACGAAGCCGAAAGCGAACTCAAGATTCTTATGCGCCAGCAGGCCAGCAAAGCGGTGCTTCTCGCAGACTACTCCAAATTCGACCGGATTGCTTTTATAAGATTGTTCGGCTTTGACGAGATAGATTTTATCGTTACTGACGAGAAGCCTTCGGAGGAATGGAGCATGTTCCTGAACAAATACCAGGTCTCACTTCTTCATAGTCCCGCAGAATAATCCGGCTACTGAGCGAAAGGAGGTGAATGTAATGGGCTCGATCCATCTGACTGCAGCTTCCGCGCCGCAGTGGTTTCCTTTCGTTCTCGCCGCCGTGGGCGTATGTCTGATTCTGCTTATATGGGCTGTGTTCAAGAAAACGGATTAGCCTTCTTCATTATGTATGCGCTTACTTCCAGATGTGAGTTGCTTTTATATAAGTTTCTTGTCCTTTCCATTCCTTTGCTTCACATGATGACCTATAATTAAGGGAAAGATGATCTTTGAGGTGTACAGATGAACGAAGACAGAAAAGACAAATATGATAATATTGATGAGCTGATGGCTGTATTTCAGCAGTTCTCCAAAATCAACTGGCAGAAGAACAACCCCACCATCCTGAAGCCCAGTGAAATTCGTGTGCTGGTCACGATCAAATTAGGAACCGAGAAATCCGGCAAGCCAGTGCTTACGATCTCTGATATCAGCAAAATGCATAAGGTCACCTCCCCCACTATTACCCAAATGGTGAACAGTCTGCTCGCACAGGGTTATGTGGTCCGCACCAGTGATGCCCTGGATAAAAGGGTCAGCGGGATTGCATTGACTGACAAAGGCGAACGTTGTGCCGATGCGGCTGTTGACAGAATCCGCGACACGTTCAAGGGGATGATTGACTATCTCGGCAAGGAACGGAGCGAAACGCTTATCGAGCTTTTGAACGGGGTCTATCACTATTTCGAAGAGATCAACGGGCAGCTTGAGGACTGATAACCTATATTTTCAGCACAAAAAAAACAGCAAGTACAGGGCAAGCCCTATACTTACTGTTCCGGGTTACTGCTGATCCGGCCGGTCCGGAAGCTGCATCAGATAGCTGTTCGACATGTTCAGCAGTCGCTCCGCAGCTTCGAACTGCGCTTCTGTGGAGCCGCCTTGGGTCACCGAATTATCATTTAGACTGTAGTTGCTTCCATCCTCGTAATCATTCCCCGTCAGATAGATGCTCGTGTTATTCACGAAGGAACCTGTAGGCAGGAAATGCCGGAACGGGATCAGGTTGGACGTCGAGTTCAACAGATCCTCACCGAAATGCAGCTGGTTCTGCAGTGGCACTCCCAGCAGATTGGACACTGTCGGCAGGATGTCAATCTGTCCGCCTGTCCGGTCAATGACCGGAGGCAGTGAGCCGCTTGGCGAGTGAACAATGAATGGAATATTGAACATATCCGTATAGCCGTACTCATGTCCGATCATTTCTTTCAACAGATCCTTCTCATCATTGCCAAGCGTATACATCGGCACGCCCTGGTGATCCCCGTAGAATACAATCAGGCTGTCATCCCACAGTCCGCTTGTTTTTAGTTCCTCCAGAAATTGCCCCATCGCATAGTCCGCATAATTCTGGGCCTGAATATAGTCGCCCAGCAACGTCCCCTGATAACGTTCCGGCAGCTTCATCTTGAACTTTTCCTCAGGAAGCCGGAAAGGATGATGTGCACTCATGGAAATGACCATTGCATAGAACGGCTGATCCTTGGCATCAAGTACGGCCAGCTCGGGTACCGTTTTGGCGAAAAGCACCTCATCCGAAGAACCGAACGCGATATGGTCATCATCCCCAAAGAATGACTGGTCATAATATTTATCAAAGCCTATCGCTTTGTACAAGTCTTTGCGGTTCCAGAATTCCACACTATTCGTATGGAACGTAGCCGTATAATATCCGTTCGCACTTAGCAGCTTTGGCAGGCTGGGCACGGATTTTTTCATATAGGGCGATGATGTTGCTGGTTCGTTCTTCGGTACATAAAATGAGGAGTTCACCACGAACTCGGCATCCGAAGTGGTACCCTGGCCCGCATTGGTGTAGAAATTGTTGAAATACGTATTGCTATGCGCCAGCTTGTTGATGTTCGGAGTAATCTCCTGACCGTCAATGGTCAATCCGATCAGGAAGTTCTGGAACGATTCCATCTGGACCACGATCAGATTTTTGCCCTTATCGGCTCCCAGGTACTTCGGTGACTGCGGCGTTTCAGTACCCTTAATCGTATCTACCGCCTGCTGGGTAATCTCCTTGCTGTCAATAAGCTCTTCCTTCTCTGTGCTGTCCGCAAACAGCGTATACACCTCGTAATTCAGGATTCCCATGCTTTCCGCTTTTTTGATCTCGTTCATGCTTGCGTGGTTGGGCCAGATATTGAAGAAGCACAACGCGAGAGAAACGGCGGTGGCACCAAGCAGAACAGGACGGCTGATCCGGTATGTGCCTCTTTCCTTCCATTTGGCAATATATTTGGGACGGAACATCAAGAGCAGGAAGAAGACAATGTCTACAAAAATAAACAGATAATACGGCGTGATCAGAGAATACGTGCTCTCTCCGACCTTGGTAACCTTATCCGCTTGCTGCAGCGCATGGTAGGTGGCGATCACGCCATAATACTTGTAATACATCAGGACGGAAAAATAAATCACCGTAATGAACAAATTGGCTATCATATAATACAAGATCTTCCGTTTGGAAGACAGCCATTCAATCAGACTGAACACAATAATAAAAAAAGGAATTTCGGTAAAAACCATACTCCAGTTCGGACCGTCGCTGAACACGACAAACCAGGCCACGGCGCTTTTGAGCAGAAGCACGAAGCTGAACAAGAGAATCGGCCGATTTAAAATGCCATTCAATGATTTCCTCATGAAAAAATTCATTTCCTTTCACAAAAAATTAATCGCCTTTGATGCGGTAATGGATAACCCTCTTCTGCAGTCTGCCGATAACAACTGCGTCCATAAAGCCTACGAAGATACGGTTAAAAGCACCATAACGGTACCCTCCGTCTTTTCCTCCTTGATGACTCACCGACACCTCAATCACGGAAAAGCCGTTCATCTTCGCAAGCGTCGGCAAATACCGGTGCATCCCGCTGTATAAATGGAAGCTCTCCGCCACTTCACGTCTCATCAGCTTCATAGGGCACTGCGCATCATACAGGCTGTCGCCGGTGAGAAAATTCCGCATCCCGTTAACGAGCCTAAGCAGTGTCCTTCGGAGCAGCGGGCCTTTGCGGTCCATCCGCTTGCCATTCACGAAATCCACCCGTTCTATGAAAGGCATCAGCCGGAAAATGTCCCGGGGATCAGTCTGCATATCCGCATCAAGCAGAGCGATAAGCTCTCCGCCGGACGCTTTCATTCCTGCCCAGATCGCTGCTGTCTGGCCGCAATTTTTCTCGAAATGGATGACCTTCACCGCTGAATCGGACCCGGCGATCTCATCCAGAATACCAACACTGCGGTCCCTGCTGCCGTCGTTGACAAACACAATCTCATAGCTCTCCATCCGGCTCTCCATTGCATTCTTGATGCTGTCATAGAGCTGACGGATACTGTTCTCTTTATTATATAGTGCTGCGACTACAGATAGTCTGATCAAACCGAACCACCCCGGTACTTGGATCTCTCATTTTTCTAACCACATGGACTTCCCCGACAACGGTATCAATACCACTACTGCATTAAATCACAAAGTACTTAGGTTATCAACCTATTTTTGTGTGGAATGGACGTCCTGGGTTAATCCAAGTTTTTTCACCAGCGGCTTGATCGACAGTCCCTGGACCAGTAATGAGAACAGCACAACACTGAACGTCAGTACCAATATATCCTGCCTTCCTTCAAAGGACATTGGCAGACTCAGGGCAAGCGCAATGGACAAGCTTCCCTTCAAGCCGCCCCAATTCAACACACTTTTCCAGGAACCCGGGAAGTTTCTAAGAGCAGCAAGGCTTGCGTAGAGCGCTATGGTTCTACCCAGCAGTACGATCACAATCGCAGCGAGAATAAGCCACCACTTATCGGAGAAGTTAATATTCTTAATTTCCAGGCCAATCATCAGGAAGATCAGGGAATTCGCTACGAGGGTGATCACATCCCAAAAGGAATTAATGTTCATCTTCGTTGTTTCGGACATGCCGACCCGTGCTCCATAATTGCCAAAGATCAGCCCGCTTACCGCTACAGCAATAACACCCGAGACCTCAAAATGCTCTGAAATGAAATAGCTCCCAAAAAACAGCAGCATGGAAAAGCCAATCTCCAGCGGAAAATCATCATAGAGGCGGATCAGCTGGGAAAATACATAGCCCATAATGGCACCGACGAGAATGCCCCCCAGTGCAAACTTCAGAAAGAGCAATATTCCGCTGCCGATTCCCGCCCAGCCCATCTCCATGTAAGACAGCAGGTATACGGATGAAATCTGGAACAGCACAACCGCAATACCGTCGTTAAACAGCGACTCCCCTTCGATGATGGTCACAATATTCTTGGGGACGCCTAGTGATTTGAAGATCGAAATCACGCTGATGGGGTCCGTTGCGCTCATCAACGCTGCAAACGTAAAGGACACGATTAGAGGAAGTCCCAAGCCCCAATATACCGACAAGCCGATAATGAGAAAAGACAACAAGGTTCCGCCAAAGGCCAAAGCCATCACCGGCTTACGCTGTTCCATCAGATGGGAAAAAGGCAGCTTCAGGGTTGCGTCTCCTAGGAGAATAGGAAGGAATAATGAGATAATAATCGCCTGAAACACGTGAGATTGTGTAATAAAAACCTCTGCATCCTCCAGTACAGGGACACGAACCAACCCCAGAAAAAGTCCCACCATGACCAGCGCAATAGAGTATGGTTGATTGACCTTTTTTGCAACCGCAATAACGCCGATGGATATGGCAAGCAGGATCAGGACCTGGATAAATGTTTCATCGAAGTGATTCATACGGCACCCCATTTTACAATTTTCGAACCCATACCAAGTTTCTTCGATTATACTTCAGTACTTCTATAGCATACACTTATTTATCCTTAGAACCGGACTGCTTCGTCCCGTTCTTCTCCAGTACCGGCTTCAGGTCATCCTGCACGCTTCCCTTCCATAAAGGCACACCGGAGCGGTAAGCCGCCCGGCCATTCAGATGACCGGCTACCGGGGAGGTGATGAAGACAAACACAATCGCCAGCAGCAGCTTAATACTGACTATATTTATATAGAAGAAAAAAAATAGAAAGGCTCCTGTCAGCACACATAATACGCCCAGCGTAGCACTCTTGGTCGCGGCATGAGACCGTAAGTAGACATCCGGAAGCCGGACCAGCCCAAACGCGCCAAGCCCGCAAAACAATGCACCCAACAGCACCAGAACCGCAATCAGCAGCTCACCGATCAAGCTCATCACCCCCCTGATCAATAACCGCTTCTCTTTCAATATATCTTGCTAATGCCGTTGTTCCGATAAAGGTCAGAATCCCAATCACAAGGACAATTTCAATATAATCCTCAGTCTTCTGCAGTATGCTCAGCACCGCAATCACCGCCAGCAGATTGATGCCGATGGTGTCCAGGGCAGCAATCCGGTCTGAACGGGTCGGTCCCAGAATCAGCCGGTACAGGCAGGCCAGCATGGCTAGTGCCAGAATAATCAGCGCAAGTTGAAGCAGGACAGATATCATAGCCGGGTCACCTCCATAATCGCTTTTTCAAAGGTTCCCTGGATCTGGCGGGAGAGCTGGCCGGCATCTTCAATATCCATGGCATGAATATAGAGAGTCTGGCCGCTGCCCGAGACTTCCAGTGTAAGCGTCCCTGGTGTCAGACAAATGAGGCAGGACAGCAGCGTAACCTCAAAGTCAGAGCTCAGTGCGGTTTCATAAGCGAAGATCCCCGGGCGGACTGTCAGTCTGGGCCGGAGAATTTGCCGGATGACCGCGAAGCTGGATAACACCAGTTCCCGCAGGAACAGCGCCAGCAGCTTCACAATGGACCACACGCGTTTCAAATAGAGCGGTTCGGGCAGGAATTTGTGCAGCACCACCAGAAGTCCGCACCCCAGCAGATAGCCAATTCCAAAGCTTGAGCCTGAGCCGTCGCCGGTCAGCATCATCCACAGAAACGCAGTCATCAGGTTTAATAAGATTTGAACAGCCATCTTCATCTACTCCTTCAATACAGCTTCAATATAGAGCCGGGGGGAACCAAGCACTTCCCCTGCCTGAGATACATAGGAATTCACCCACTCCGCTCCAAGGCCCATAACGATGACCAGAAAGAGGAGTCCGGCTGCTACCGCCGTTCCGCCTTTTAGATTCACCTTGGGCAATTCCTTGTCTGGCATGTTGCCCCAGAAGGCCAGCCTGAACACTTTGACCAGTGAGTACAGCACAAGCAGACTGGAGCCTAGTCCGATAAGGGATAACATCAACATACCTGAATCCAGTCCTCCCCGGATGATCAGCACTTTGCCGGGAAATCCGCTGAAGGGCGGGATACCGGCAAGCGTTAGTGCCAGCGCAAAAAAACTCCAGCCCAGCACCGGATAACGTTTGATCAGCCCCCCCATGCCGGATAACCGATCCGTGCCCGCAGCGGCAATGATTAACCCGCCCAGAATGAACATGAGACCTTTGCCCAGCATATCATGCAGCAGATAATAGACCATTCCATTGAGCGCATCCGGTGTTCCCGCGGATAAACCGAAGGCAATAAAACCCACACTGATAATGACGTTATAATTCAGGATGCGGGGGATATCATTATAGGCGACAGCACCCATTGCGCCCAGAATCATGGTAGCCGCCGCCATCCAGGCCATCCAGCCGTTCGTAAAATGAGGATCACCAGTAAAAATAAGCGTAAACGTCCGAATAATTGCGTACAGCCCCACTTTGGTCAAAAGTGCTCCAAATAAGGCACGGACCGCGGAAGGCGGCGCACTGTAAGAACCGGGGAGCCAGAAAAAAAGGAACAGCCCGGCCTTCAGAGCGAAAACAGTCAAGAACAGCACAGCGATCACATTCAGAACACCGCTTTGTCCGGTCTCAGCTATACGCTGGGACAATTGAGCCATATTCAGTGTACCCACTGCCGCATACAGATAGGCGACAGCCGCTACAAAGAGCGTTGAAGAGACAATGTTGACCAAGAGATATTTTGCGGTTTCCCGAAGCTGATGTTTCGTTCCGCCCAGGGAGATCATCGCGTAAGACGAGATCAGCATGACTTCAAAAAAGACGAACAAATTGAAGATGTCACCTGTCAGAAATGAACCGTATACGCCTACGAGCAGAAAGTGGAAGAAAGAATAGTAATAGAACCTTTCCCGCTCCGTGCCAATACTGGTGAATGAATAGAGCAGAATCCCCAGACTCACGGCTGAAGCCGTCAGTACAAGCAGCGCTGCAAACATATCTCCTACCAGGACAATACCATATGGCGGAGCCCAACCGCCCATATGTAAAGTCTGTATGCCCTTCTCGTGGATACGGGAAACCAGTACACAGGATAGAACGAGATTCAGAATGCCGCTGAATATGCTTATGAACCGCTGCAGCAGCACCTTTTCTTTCAGAAACATCAGGATAACAGCGGTGCACAAGGGAATAAGAATCGGCAGAACCAGGAGATTATTCATTGTTCCTCCTCCCGGACAGAATCCATGTCATCCGTCCCGTGTGCCTGATAAGCACGGTAGGCAAGCACAAAGAAGAAGGCTGTTACACCGAAGCTGATCACGATGGATGTCAGAATCAGCGCCTGCGGCAATGGATCTGCATAGGCTTCCGCCTCGTTACCAAGTAAGGGTGCTGCCCCTTTTTTTAGTCCGGCCATAGTCAGAAGAAGCAGATGGACGCCATGAGTAAGCAAGGAAGTACCGAGTACAATCCGCAGCAGGGTTTTGGATAAAATCAAATACACACCGACCGTAAATAAAATACCAACCGCTACAGCCATCATCCATTCCATTTTACTCATCCCCTCCTATGGTAAAGATAATGTTCATCGTCACGCCGACGACCGCCAGATAGACTCCGAGATCGAACAGAACGGCTGTCGCAAGCTCTGTATCCCCTAGCAGCGGCAGATCAAAATGTCCAAAGGAATGGCTCAGGAATGGCACTCCAAAAACAAAGGAACCAGCCGCTGTCAGAATAGCGACCAGCAGGCCCACCGCTGTGAGGATACGGTAATTGACCGGAAGAAATTTGCGGACGGGTTCAATTCCCAGTGAAATCGCCATCAGAATCAAGCCGGCAGACGTCATCAGAGCACCAATGAAGCCGCCGCCCGGATGATTATGTCCGGCAAAGAATAAATACAGCGAGAAGGTAAGAATGATTAACACAATTCCCTTGGACATCGTCCGCAGAATCACATCATTGCTGCGCAGCGGAAACCAATAGGCTGCCGGTTTGGTTTTCTTCGCCTGCATTATAGCCTCTGGCTCCATTCTCAGATGGACCAGTCCATAAATCCCAAGGGACGCAATGCCAAGAACCATAATTTCGAACAGGGTATCGAAGCCTCTGAAATCTACCAGGATAACATTCACAACATTTTTGCCGCCGGCCTGGGAATAGCTTTCATTCAGGAAAAATTCCGAAATCGGAGTAAAGGGGCTGCTCCCCATGGCTGCCAGTGCAACCAGTGTCATCGTCAATCCGACACCTGCAGCGATGATAAGATTCAGCCATTTGAAGGAAGCTTTCTCCTTCTCCTGCTTCAGCTTCGGCAAATATTTGAAGCACAGCAGGAACAGAATCACTGATACGGTCTCCACAATCATTTGTGTCAAGGCAAGATCTGGAGCTCGGAAGATCACAAACAGCAAGGTCACCATGTAGCCGACCGCACCTGTGAACAGAATGGCATTGACTCTCGACTTCGCAAAAGGGACAGCGAAGGCGGCAACCAGCATGACTGCAACTACTGCCACTTCGTACATGGAGATGGGAGCGTAGTCCTTCATTCCCAGGGTGACCCCCTGTGCTCCTAGCAGTGTACTTCCGAGGGCAATAATGAAAAACCCAAAGATATACAACAGATAATTCCGGTTGCTCCCGGTCATATACAGATTAGTGAGGCGGGCTGACCCGCTTTCTAAGGTGCGAAGTCCAAGATCATACATGCGGTTAAGCGAATCCCGTCCGCTCCACTCACGATCCAGTATCCGCAATCTTCCATAGCCTCTATACAACAGCATACCGGCAGCGACCACACCCAGAGTCATGAAGATTTCCGGTGTCCAGCCATGCCAGAAATGAATCGGGACATGTAGACTCTCTTCCGGCGGCAACAGCCCGTATTGAATCGAAGCTACTGCCGGTTCAATTAAGGATGAGCTCAGCAGATCCGGGAAGAAGGCAAAGAAGACAGCCAGGGAAACAAGCAGTACCGGGGAGAACAACAGCCCCGGCGGAGCTTCATGCGGCACTTTATCCAGCTTCCCGGGCTGCAGCTTGCCGGTGAACGTTTTGAAGACCAGAATCATGCTGTACACAAAGGTAAATACGCTCGCTATCCAGGCAATGACGGGAAACAGCACAAGCCAGGACTGTGTACTCCAAATATCCAGCTCACGAATATCCATCACGGCGGTGAAGAACATTTCCTTGCTCAGGAAGCCGCTGAACGGCGGAAGCCCGGCCATGGAAAAGGCTCCAATGAGCGCAACGGAAAAGGTGACCGGCATAAGGGACATTAAGCCTCCCAGCTTGCGCAGATCCCTTGTATTCGTCTCATGGTCTACAATCCCAACGACCATAAACAGGGTACCCTTGAACACGGCATGGTTGATCAGATGAAAGACAGCGGCCGCAGTAGCCATCGCATAGAATACTGACTCCTCTGTACCGGAGAAAAAGGCTGCGGCAGAACCAAGCCCCAGCAGGCACATAATTAATCCCAGCTGGCTGACGGTAGAAAAGGCCAACATGGCCTTCAGATCGGTTTGCCTGATGGCTTTGAACGAGCCAAATAAGAGAGTAACCAGGCCTACCAGTGAGACCAGCCAGAACCATTCCGGTTGTCCGGCAAATACAGGAGTAAGCCTCGCTACCAGATACAGGCCTGCTTTGACCATC
The DNA here is from genome assembly GCF_001909095.1 of Paenibacillus sp. P46E. Taxonomy (NCBI): domain Bacteria; kingdom Bacillati; phylum Bacillota; class Bacilli; order Caryophanales; family Paenibacillaceae; genus Paenibacillus; species Paenibacillus sp. P46E. The sequence goes on along the minus strand of NZ_LVYZ01000099.1, from coordinate 122,065 downwards.
GTTGCCGAATGGAGATATGCACTGACCGGAGTCGGCGCCTCCATTGCGTCAGGAAGCCAGATATGAAACGGAAACTGCGCCGATTTGGTAAAAGCCCCCAAAAGGATCAGCAGCATGGCGGGCAGGAACATCGGCTCTTCTGACAGCTGGCTGGCAACTCCGATAATCTCCCGGACGCTGTAGGTTCCGCTCATCACATAGAGCAGGTTGAACCCGGCAAACATCGCCAGTCCGCCGAACACGGTGATCAGCATCGATTTGAGCGCTCCATAGCGGGATCTTTCCCGGCGGTGCCAGAAGGCAATTAGCAGAAAAGAAGTAATACTGGTCAGCTCCCAGAACCCGTAGAGCACCATCAGGTTGTCAGACAACACTACGCCCAGCATTGCTCCCATGAACATAAGCAGATACATATAAAAGTTACGGATCGATTCCATCCGCTTATCTAGATAATAGATGGAATATAGAACTACGAGAGCACCCATCCCTGTGATTAGCAGGGCGAATAACAGACTCAGTCCATCCAGCACCAGGGTAATATCCATTCCCAGCGAAGGTATCCAGGATACCGTGTCAACCGTATTGTCTCCAGCTCGGACGCCGGGTACCTTCATCAGGAAGTACACAAAAAGAGCTGCTGGAACTGGCAGTACCGCCCAGCCTGTATGAAGACGCGGAATACGTTTAACGAGCGGGATCAGAACAGCCAGCAGAAATGGAATCAAGATCACAGCATGCAGCACAGCTTAGCACTCCCCCTCTTCACTTAAGTAATCTATTTGCCCGGCTTTACCCAGACACCCTGCACAATCCGCAAATACTGCGCTTCACCGTCCTCGACCCTTTTGAACAGGCCGCTATTAAAATCGGTATCCAGTTCACGGAAAAACATGCCTTTAACTGTTTCTTCCCCTTCAGACTCATCCGCAAGCACATACGTTTCCCCCTGCTTCACCAGATAAGCGGTAAAGCCTTGTTCGTGGGACTGTTCCAAGAGATCCGGATAGCGCTGTACAGCGACGATATGGAGATCAATAGGGCCAAGCAGTTCAACCAAATCATTGATAAAATTTCCCCGGGTAATCTCCTGCCATAAAGTCTGACCAGACTTACCGATAATAATCTGCGTGACTCCCCGCTCCCGCGCGGTTTCCATAATCACTTCGGCGGGTTTCCTCCCCTGGCATTTCCGGACCAGAAATTCTCCCCCGGCTTCCTTGGCGAGTGTCTCCCACCCGGAGAGATATCGCTCCTTCTCCAGGTTGTACTCATTATCCTTAGACGAATCTACAGTGAGCACACATAAAGGGGCGCTCAGTAACTTAGATAAATGGCTTCCTCTTTGAATCAGCCGCTGTCCGTGCGGGCCATAGTGGACACATACCATAATGCTTTCGCTGCTCGGTCTAAGGGTCATCCCTCTTCCTCCTGCCTTAAATTTCCATAAAAAACGCAAAAAGAGCCCGCTGTTGGCAGGCTCCTCCGGGTATATCCGTATACAATTACATTGATTATATAGGTTACTGGGATGATTGTAAAGGAACAGGCGGGTCAGCTACCAGCTTTAAGATCAGATGTCGCTGTCTTTCCACGCCTGTAATATACCCTTTCCCCGGATAATTATGATCTATTATAGAGTTACTCAGAGATTAGAACAGAGCGGTTACCGTCTCCTCCACCTGAACCAGAATTTCATCCAGAGCGGCCTGTCCGACCGAAGGAATGCTGCCAAACAGCAGATGCTCCACCATTTCGATGCCTGTAAAGTCGAAAATCCCGGTATCGGATGTGATTTTGAGTCCCGCTGTCATTCCGATTGAGTCATAGATTTCTTTTGGCGTGCCGTGTGTATTGATAATGAGCCCTTTCTTGCCAGTGAGCAGCTTATCTATACCAGTTGCCCCATAGGCATATGCGAATCCGTAGGAAAATACCCGGTCCACGTAACCTTTGAGAATGGCAGGCAGCCCGGTCCACCAGATCGGGTAAATAAAGGTCACGACATCCGCCTCAGTAATAAACTTCTGTTCGGTAAGAATGTCAACTGGAGTGTTCCCGTTACGCATCGCTTCAGTATCCTCAGGCTTCAGCACGGGCTGAAAGTTAAGGGCGTACAAATCGCGCACAACAACTTCATGCCCCTTTTTCTTCAGTGCCTGGACAGTGGTTTCCAGAATTGCATGGTTAAAGCTCTCAGCACTAGGATGGGCATAGACAACTAAATGTTTCATTTTGATTACCTCCGGTTTTATGGTTGGGTTGAACGGCTTATTCTTAGTTTACATAGATATCTATATTTATATACAAAAAAATTTAGAATCTTCTATAGATATGCTCCAAAAGAAATTCGAGATCTTCCTGCTGTGCAGGATTCAGACCTCCATACAGCGCCTCATTCAGCGTATCGGATATTTCCTGGAACGCTTGCTGTAAGGCAATGCCTTTATCTGTAAGCTTAACAAAAGTAATTCTGCTATCCTCCCCGTTCTTGAATCTGCAGACATATTCCAGCCGCTCCAGCTTGTTGACCAGAACTGTTATTGTAGGCTGTGTGAGATGAACCTTAAGCGCAAGCTCCTTAATAGAGAGGCTGTCCTGCTGATACAGATGCACCAGAACATCTCCGTGGGAAGGAACGATATCCTTGATGCCGCGCTTCTCAAGCTCAGAGACGATCAGCTTGTGGGCCTCGGAGCGGATCTTGCCGATAAGTGACAGTGCGTTATAGTTAGGCATGGCTCTATTATACATAGATATCTATATATTTTCAAGTAAAAAATAAGCTGAAGAACTTCCCGTCTTCCTCAGCGGGGGCGTCCTTCAGCTTACTTTCACATTAAATTCGGCGATTAAATATTTTTGACCACTTCATAAGCATCCCAGACCGCATACATAATATTCTGAACCTGCTTGGCATCTCCCAGCAGATACGTTTCCGGAAGCTCTTGACTCAGCTCGTCATACAACTTCTTCTGTGGGGCATAGCCTACGGCCAGAATCGCTGAATCTGCGGCAACTACTCTTTCCTCGCCTGCTTTATTTCTCAGCACAAAGCCCCCTGCATCCGCGCCGGCTACCACGGTATCCGTAAGCAATTCGATATCTTTAAATGCCACCAGATCACGGAGCATATCTTCATTGGCATGGCATAGCGGGCCGCCAATCGTCAGAATGTCATCCTGCATTTCTACGAGAGTGACTTTCTTTCCTTGCTCTTCGAGCCATAATGCCGTTTCGCAGCCAACCAGTCCACCGCCGATGATAATCGTGGAATCTCCCGCATCCTTTTGACCCAGCAGAACCTCTTCCGCAGTATACACGTTGGAGGAATCTCCGATGGTGAAGCTTTTTGGCGTTGAGCCTGTGGCAAAGATGACAGCATCCGCACCGCTCGCTGCGATAATGTCCGAAGTAACCTCACTGTTCAGACGAAGGTCAATACCCAGCGCCTTCAGTTCAACTCCATACCAGTCGGCCAGCAAATGGTCATCCTCTTTGAACCCTGGTACGCCTCCGGGGATCAGATTGCCGCCCAGACGGCTGCTCTTCTCATGCAATGTGACCTGATGCCCGCGGGTTGCAGCCACGCGCGCTGCCTCACAACCAGCGGGACCGCCGCCGATGACCAGCACACGCTTCGGCTGCTCAGCCTTGCCGATGGCATAATCCTTCTCGCGTCCGCAGGCCGGATTAACGGCACAGGAGATCGCAGCATAGGAAGCAAGCCGGCCCATACAGCCCTCCTGGCAAGACAGGCACGGACGAATCCGCTCGATTTGACCCGCCCAGATCTTGTTGGGAATATCGGCATCCGCCAGCAGCGGACGGCCCAGCGCGATCATATCGGTTGCTCCGTCACGGATGGCATCGCTGGCCCGGTCCGGATCATCCAGTCTTCCGGCGGTGATTACAGGAACCTTAAGAATGCTTTTTAGAATTTTATTGTATGGCAGGTAGAGTCCCTTCTCCTGATACATAGGCGGATGCGCCCAATACCAGGAATCATAGGAGCCCACATCCCCGTTAAATGCATCGTATCCGGCTTCTTCCAGGATCAGTGCCGCTTCAATCCCTTCTTCAATATCCCGGCCCTGCTCGGTGAATTCCTCGCCGGGAAGCCCGCCCTGCCGCCAGTCCTTGATGAAGCTCTTGATGCTGTAGCGCAGCGAGACCGGATAATCCTGACCGCATTCCGCTTTGATCGCCTGGACAACTTGGGTGGCGAACCGCAGACGGTTGCGCAGGCTTCCCCCATATTCATCGGTCCGCTGGTTGAAGAAGGAAATAGCAAATTGGTCGAGCAGGTAGCCTTCATGCACGGCATGAATCTCTATTCCGTCGAACCCGGCTTTTTTGGCAATCGCAGCAGATTCAGCAAATTTTCTTATATAGGTATGGATTTCCTCAATCGTGAGCTCACGGCAGGTTACATCCGGCAGCCAACGGTGAGGAATCGGTGAAGGTGCTACAGCAGTCTTGCCTACAATCGAAGGAATGCTTACACGCCCGAAGCCAGCGGACAGCTGCAGAAAGATTTTTGCCCCATAGGCATGAATCCGTTCGGTCATCATCTTGCCGGTCTTGATGAAATGGTACGGGTTGAGCGTTGGACAAGGCATGGACGGCAATGCGCATTTCTCAATCTCATTCTCGACCATCGTCACACCTGTCATCAGCAGGCCGGTGCCGCCTTTGGCACGTTCCACATAATATTCCACGCCGCGCTCATTGAATGTTCCATCCGCATTGCAGAGTCCGCCGGGTCCCATCGGGGCCATCACGAATCTGTTTTTCAACTCCAGCTTGCCGATTTTGAACGGTTCAAATAAAATTCTGTGGCTGTCCTTCACTGTAAGTCCTCCCAGAAATCATATCAGGTTATTTTCGGTGAATGCATTCACTGAATATATTCATTATAGATCCATAACACACTAAATAATGTGATTATTTTCACTAAGTTGAATTGACAAAAGAAAGCCAAACCCCTACATTAAAAATAGATTATCCAGGACGGAGTGTACCAAAATGCTTAAGAATAAACCTTTAACCTCCAGGCAGCTGCAGAGTATCCAGACCAAAAGCAACTTGTTCGAAAGTGCCGTTAAGCTAATGCAGCAGCACTCCCTGGAGGACATTACGATCGCTGAGATTTGCCGTGGTGCCAATGTTTCCGTAGGTTCCTTCTATAACTACTTCTCCACCAAAAGTGACATTCTCGTTGAAATGTACGAGCAGGCTGACGGATTTTTTGACCAGAAATTCAGAGGACTTGAGCCTTCGGCTTCAATACAGAATGATATTGTGGACTATTTCAAAATCTATGCGGAATACAATCTGAATGTGGGCATCGAAACGATAAAGCAACTGTACACCTGCAACAACAAGTTGTTCATCGCCAAGGGACGCTATATGCAGAATGTTCTGCAGGCGCTGCTGGAGAAAGGGCAAGCACACAGGCAGCTCATAGACAGCATGTCAGCCGAGGAAATGACGGAGTATCTGTTCATCGCCGCGCGCGGCGTCATCTACAATTGGTGTCTGCATGAAGGCGGCTACGATCTGGAGCGGAAAATGGAAGAATACATGGCCCGGCTGGTAGTAGTTTTGTTAAAAGTCCCTACTTTGCCCTGACTAATGAGCGGTAGGCTGCCGGTGTCAGCTGCTCGTGTTTTTTGAAGATTTTGATGAAATATCCGGCATCGCAAAAGCTGAGCTGATCACTGATCTGATTGATCGACAGCTCCGTCGTTTCCAGAAGCTGTTTGGCCCAATTCATTTTGAGCCGGGAGATATAGACGGAGAAGTTCTCTCCGCTCTCTCTAACGAATAACCGGCTAAAATAACTGGGACTGATATGGCAGAGCTGCCCCATCTTCTCCAGCGTGAAATTCTCATGCTTGTGGCTGTAGATATAATCGAAGGCCGGTTGCAGGACTGGATTGGAGCAGCTTGCCATGGGAACGGCTGGAGTCGCTAATGATGGAACTCCGCTTCCAGTAAGTACACCTGCACCGCTCTGCTCCTTATCCCCCGCTTGAACAGCTATATACCCCGAATCTGCCAGTGCCTTATTGGACATAATATCAGCTGATGGTGCAGCTTGGGTCTGCTGGTACAAATCCATAATTTCATTCTTCCGGCTCGCTTCTTCAACAATATAATTGCACAGATGGGACAGCATCCCGGCTATAGACTCCACTTGTGAATATGGCATCACGGGCAGCTGAGCATATTCCTCTCTTAAGGCTGCGAATGTGCCAGTGCTCCCCGGCGTATCCGGACGGGATACAATTTGCTCCAGCCGCGAGTCATCGTTCCCGGCCAGCCTAACCTGCCCCGCCATCACAGCTCCAACATACTGGTTGTCAACCGTTATGGGAATCGCTATATCCAGAATATTGAAGTGGCATAAATACACATAAGGCTCATTCAGCCGGACGGCCTCCAGTCCCCCGCGCGCATCACATTTCTGACAGTAAGAGGATAGCTCCGCATCCTGGCGCACCACCTGACAGAAGGATTGGCAGCGGCTGTGCCGGGAGACCGGAACCCCTTTATAATCCACTGTGATTATAGCCATTTGTGTGACAAGAGACAGGGAATCCTGAAGCGCATTCCATTTCTCTAGATCAATAATTGACTTTAGATCATATTTCGACTGCATCATAATCCGGTCCCCATCTCTGGCAGAATTACACCTGTTCTATTCTTGAATTATATCGAATCCTGCCACCTAAGGACAAGATAATTATATTTTCATGGGAAATAACAAAAATTTACGATCTGAAAACGCTTAAATTCGCTAGTTTCCTTCCATGCATCTGTCACAGCCCCTGTCTATAATGTAGATATACGAAAGCATAGGCTTCCGAGGCCAGTTTTGTATGAATTCTGATCAAGGAAGCGTTGCTCACAAAACTTTAGGAGGAATAAGTCATGAGAAAAGTGTTCATCAGCCCTACCAAGTATATCCAGGGGGAAGACGAGCTGCTTAACCTGGGGTATTTTGTGAAAACCTTCGGAGACTCGGCCCTGCTGATCGCCCACCCGGACGATGTGCAGCGGGTCCAAGCCAAGCTGGATGCCACTAGCAGTAAGTTCGGGATCACTTTGATTACGGGCAATTTCCACGGAGAGTGCTCACGCCAGGAAGTTGCCAGGCTGCAGGCGCTGGCCCGTGAACATACTTGTGCCTGTACGATTGGCCTAGGCGGAGGCAAAGCGATTGATACCGCCAAATGCGTAGCCGAAGGAGATGGCTTAATCATCGTTCCTACCATTGCTGCGACAGACGCACCAACCAGCCACTCAGCTGTCCTATATACACCGGAAGGCGCATTTGACGACTACGCTTATTTCAAACAAAGCCCATCCGTAGTCATGATCGATACAACCATCATCGCCGAAGCCCCTACGAGGTTCCTGGTATCCGGAATGGGAGATGCTTTGTCTACTTATTTTGAGGCAAGAGCTACTTCGCGGTCCTTCTCCAACGTAAATGCCGGACTCCCCTGCGGTGTGCGTGAAGGCGTGAGTACAGAGGGCAAAGGAACCAAAGCCGCTCTTGCACTGGCCCGGGTATGCTATGAAACTCTGCTGGAGGACGGCGTTCAGGCCAAGCTCGCTTGTGATCAGAATGTGGTTACGCCTGCACTGGAAAATATCATTGAGACCAACATCTTGTTATCCGGTCTCGGCTTTGAGAGCAGCGGACTTGCAGCAGCGCATGCCATCCACAATGGTCTGACTGTGCTGGAGGGCAGCCATCATTATTACCATGGCGAGAAAGTAGCCTTCAGTACTCTCGCCCAGCTGGTGCTGGAGAATGCAGACAGCCGCGAAATCCAGGAAGTACTCGCTTTCTGCGTTTCGGTAGGTCTTCCTGTATGCCTTGCAGACATTGGCGTTCAATCCATTACAAAAGAAGAACTGCTGGACGTCGCCCGCAAAGCCTGCATCCCGGAAGAATCAATCCACTCCATGCCATTCCCGGTCACACCGGAAGCGGTAGCTGCGGCGATTACGGTTGCCGACCAGCTGGGTCAGGCCTTCAAGAAAGGCAGGGTATAGACGCGCATGAAAAAGATAATCAATCAGCCGGAAACCTTAGTCCGCGAAATGGGTAATGGGCTTGTGATGGCTCATCCGGAGCTTGTGTTTGACAGCAAACACAAGGTCATTGCCAAAAAAGCGCTCAACAAACAGAAGGTTACCCTGATCAGCGGGGGCGGCAGCGGACATGAACCTGCCCATGCGGGCTTTGTGGGTCAAGGGATGCTCGACGCGGCAGTCTGCGGGGATGTATTCGCCTCCCCGTCCCAGATCCAAGTGTATCAAGCTATCCGCAATACCGCAGGCAGCAAGGGTACTCTCCTAATCATCAAAAATTACAGCGGCGATATGATGAACTTCCAGAATGCGGCGCAGCTGGCCATTGAAGACGGCATTCAGGTCGACTATGTGAAGGTGGAAGATGACATCGCGGTAGAGGATAGCCTGTATACCATCGGCAGAAGAGGTGTTGCCGGAACCATCTTTGTACACAAAGTCGCGGGTGCCGCGGCGGAGGCCGGTCTGTCTCTGGAGGAAGTGAAGCGGGCAGCCCAGCATGCAGCGGATAAGGTTCGCAGCATTGGCTTCGCATTTACCTCCTGCACCGTTCCAGCCAAGGGAACGCCTACCTTCCAGCTGGCGGAGGATGAAATGGAGTATGGTGTCGGTATCCACGGTGAGCCGGGTATCCGCAAGGAAAAGGTGGTCAGTGCCGATGAGCTTGCCGGACGTATGATTTCCTCACTGCTGGAAAATCTGCACCTTGAGGGTAAGAGCGGTCAGGAAGTAGCTGTTCTAATCAATGGCTTCGGAGCCACGCCGCTGCAGGAATTGTATGTTCTGAACAATGCTGTCATGCGGGAGCTGGCCGAACGCGGCATTACGGTTCGGCGGACACTCGTTGGCAGCTATATGACCAGTATCGATATGGCCGGTGCTTCAGTGACCCTGATGCATCTTGACGATGAGCTGAACCAATGGCTGGCCGCCCCCTGCGATACACCTGCCCTGAGAATTACAGGACCCTCAGAACCTGTTCTGTATACCGATCCGCTGGAACAGCAGTCTGAGTCCAGAGAAGTAAGCTATACCAATGAAACAGATCCTGCCCACGCAGTTATTCAGAACGAAAGCCTGTCGCTGTATAACATCATCTATCTCATCGACCAGATGAGCGAAATTATCATCGAAAACGAAGTACCTTTCTGCGAGTTGGATGCCCATGCAGGAGACGGAGATTTCGGCATGAGTGTAGCCAAAGGCTTCAAGCAGCTGAAAAAGGAATGGCCTGATCTCCTGGAGAATCACTCCAAGGACATTGGCAGCTTCCTTAAGGCCTGTTCCTTGATTATTATGGAGCACTGCGGAGGCGCTTCCGGTCCAATCTGGGGCTCTGCATTCCGCGCGGCAGGGAAATCTGCTGACAGCAAGACCTCCCTGTCTATTCATGAAGTGGCTGAACTGCTTGCCGCCTCTGTCAAGGGCATTCAGGATACGGGCGAGCGTTCCTTCGGCCGGGGAGCCGTAGTCGGCGATAAAACCCTGATTGATGCTCTGGTTCCCTGCGCTGAATCGTGGCAGAGCAGCGCCGGGCAGGGCGACACACTGCATGACGCTTTCACCAAAGCCGCTGCGGCCGCCGTTCATGGCGCCAAAAGCACAGAGGCCATCGTAGCCCGGATGGGCAGAGCCGGCACCGTAGGTGAACGCAGCATCGGCTACCCGGATGCCGGAGCCTTCGCACTCGGTGTAATCTTCACGGCGCTTGCAGGTAGCATGAAATAACACCTTCTGACATTGTAAAAACAGCGCGGCCGTCCCAAATGGACGGCCGCGCTGTTTATTTCCTTATATTCATGAATGAAAGCCGATCTGCAGGTCTTTTTTGGATACGCCGCTTTTGAAGGCCGCTTCAGCGACGGCTACGCGGATTCTCTCCACCACCCGCGGATCAAACGCATCCGGGATAATATATTCCTCATGAAGATCCGCAGGATCAATCACCGAGGAAATTGCCTCAGCCGCCGCCAGCTTCATCTCATCATTAATGTCAGTAGCTTCACAATCCAGTGCCCCTCTAAAAATACCGGGAAAACACAGCACGTTATTAATCTGATTCGGGTAATCGGAACGGCCCGTCGCCATCACTCTGACATGCGGTGCAGCGATCGCGGGATCAATCTCCGGCGTAGGATTCGCCATGGCGAACACGATGGAATCCTTAGCCATGTTCAGCACATCCTCCAGCTTCAGCACATCCGGTGCAGAAACTCCGACAAAGACATCCGCACCTTTGATTACATCCGACAACTGGCCGCTCTCAAGGTTGGGATTCGTCAATTGGGCAAATTCGCTCCAATGTGTCCGGCTATAGGAAACCGTCCGGCTGATGGCACCTTCCCGGTCTACACCGATCAGGTTCACAGCCCCGGCTTGCAGCAGCATTTTGGAAACAGAGATGCCGGCTGCACCAACACCATTCACCACGATTTTGACATCCTTGATCTGCTTGCCGCATACTTTCAGGGCGTTCAGCAGCCCGGCAAGCACAACGATGGCTGTACCGTGCTGGTCATCATGAAATACCGGGATATCCAGTTCATTACGCAGTCTCTTTTCGATTTCAAAACAACGGGGCGAGGAAATATCCTCCAGATTAATGCCTCCGAAAGTAGGGGCGAGTGCTTTTACAATCGTAATAATTTCTTCCGTATCTTTCGAATCAAGGCAGATCGGTACAGCATCCACATTGGCGAACTGCTTGAACAGCGCCGCTTTGCCTTCCATAACGGGCATGGCCGCTCTCGGGCCTATATCTCCCAGACCGAGCACTGCGGTTCCATCGGATATCACGGCTACCGTGTTTTTCTTTGTTGTCAATTCATAAGCCTGGGCCTGATCCGCAGCAATCGCCTGACAAACCTTCGCTACACCGGGTGTGTATACTTTTGACAAATCCTCTTTCGTCCGGATCGGATTCTTTAAGGTTGTTTCAAGTTTCCCCCCCTTGTGCAGGAACATGATTTCTTCCAATAATTCCACAATATCTCCCCCCATTAATCCACTGATTCTCCATCCCGTTATTGAGCCTCTGTATGTATACCTAATAGTTATCGGCAGTACCCACCAGATTCACAAGATAATTGTTCTAATCATTTGGAGTTTTGATAGCTTAACTTCTTAACTCTACATCGCTCGTTCATTCTTTTCGCTGAAGTACATCACACTCTTAGCTTCTTTCGCTTTTTTTCGACAATAATAATGGATGTCAGCCATTGAAGTCAGACACATGCCCAAATAACCCCACTGGGTGGGGTTATGGCTTACGATTCTTATAGAGCCAATTCAAGCGACAGGTCGATCCAGGGCGACAGCTTCATTTTTTCATGCTAAACCGACGGTACCTCATTACTTTTCTGTACATGGATTTATCCTTAAGCTGATTGAAGATATAGGGGTCCGGATTCATGTTCACTTCAATAATCCATGGCGTCAGGGACCGGTCCAGACCGACATCCACGCCGATTTGGCGGATACGGGGATAGGTTTTCTGCATATGCGCAGCCATTCGGGTACCCAGTCTATTCAGCTCCTCTGTCAGCATCCCCAGCCGGTGCGAAGTCAAATGAGAGGAGAGCAGGGTTTCTATAGCCATCGGTTTGCCACCGCTGTGGTAGTTGGTAACAATTTTCTGCGGATGCCCCAGTCTTCCAATGATTCCCGTAGCTTCCCAGATCCCCTTGGGGCTCAGCTGAACCATCACCCGGATATCGAAACGGCGCCGGTTATGCTTCAGCAGATGAATACCTTTTTGAATCAAATAGCTTCTCCCGCCTGTCTTCTTCGCCAGACTCTTGTGAAAGGCTTCAAAGGTGTCAAAGTGACGGACCTTCTCCTCATATTGATACTTGAATCCTTGCCGTTCCCCCCGCTCAGCGCGAATGACTCCGTTCCCATAGGTGCCCCGTTCCGGCTTCACATAGATCATTCCGTAGCTGTGAATCATCTGCTCCAGATTTCCTTTGTTGAATTTTCGGGTATCGGGGATAAAAGGCTTGATCGACGCATTGCGGAGCAGCAATTTGGTCTTAATCCATTTGCTTTGTACAGCGTTCACCGGTTTTGTCTTCACTCTTTCACTCTCCTGTCTGAGAGGGGTTTCGCCCTCGCTGGGTTACATAGTCACTGCATTGTATGCAGGATCAGCTCCGGCTGAATGAAGCAAATATCCCATACGGAAAGATAATATTTACAGGGGTCTTTGCCCGGTCATGCAGTACGTATGAAGCATACATTAGTTCAGACGCCCTAAGTGTCAATACGTGCACGGAGATGAGCCTATGTCAGCAATTACAGGTTTAACGACCAGCGGTCCCGCGATTGATGTCCTTATCCCGGCCATTGAAAAGGATCTGGCGACCCTCCCCTATGTCATCGATAGTCTTCGCCGCTATGTACGGCATCCCATCAGCCATATCTACATTGTCTCGCCGAACAGCAGCAGAATCAGGAATCTGTGTGCTCGAAAAGGCTGTATTTTTGTCAATGAGACCACCGTTCTTCCTTTTACCAAAAAGGATATCCACTATTCCTCCTCCCGCTGGAACCGTTCCGGCTGGCTGTATCAGCAGCTGCTGAAAATGAACGGCGATCAGATCTGCCGGGAGAACTTTTTCCTGGTCATTGATGCCGACACGGTGTTAATCCGTCCCCACCATTTCCGTTCCGGGGGCAAAAGCATCTTTTACTGCCGCAGCTGGAGCCAGCCGGAGTATTTCCGCACGTACCGTAAGCTTATGGGCGTTGCCGCACCTTCTCCCAAATCCTTTGTCACCCATTACATGCTGTTTGAAAGGGCAAAGCTTGCGGGGTTAAAACGAAAAATCGAAGCCCGGCACGGGGTATCATGGCATGCCGCCATCCTACGCAGCATCGACAGGAAGAAACAGTTCGGCTTCTCCGAATTTGAAACCTACGCCAATTATGTTTACAGCAGGGATAGCACCTCAGTCCTGCTCAAGAAGGCCAATAATAAAGCTCTGTCAACATCTGCAGCCGCCCTGGGTACCACTCGGCTTCAAAAACTGGCCCGCACCTACCGCTCGCTTTCCTTCCATCATCGAAAGGGTTATTCCATTCCAGCTAAGCGCTAAGGAGGCAGACAGCCTTGCATACTATTTTTTTGTGCGGCGGTTCCGGACAGCGTCTATGGCCGCTCTCAGGCAGCATCCGTTCCAAAATGTTTCTGAAGCTGCTTCCTGCTCCGGCTGGAGGTACGGAGTCAATGATCGGGCGGGTATGCCGCCAGCTTGACCAGGCCGGACTGGATCAATCGGTCTTGTTCGTCACACATAAGGATCAGCTGGCTCTGATGCAGCGGCATACCCGTGGCGGATATCCGGTGATTGGGGAGCCTTATAAACGCGGTACATTCACGGCTGCCGCGCTGGGGGCCCTCTATTTATATTCCTCAGGAACAGCTAAACCGGAAGACACCTTGTGTGTGGCCCCCGCGGATATGTATGCGGATGACGGATTCTTCCGGTTATTTCATCAATTTTCGGATGTTTTGGCTGAATCTAAGGCCGATCTTGTGTTGCTTGGGACAAGGCCCGCCCACCCCTCAGACCAGTATGGCTATATTGTCCCGGGAGACGCCGCTGGCAAGCGGTATTCTCCGGTGATTTCTTTTGCAGAAAAACCGGATACTGCCAAGGCTGAGGAGTTGATCGGGCACAACGCCTTATGGAACTGTGGAGTTTTTGCTTTTTCGTTACGTTTCATGCTCTCCCATTTACAGCAGATGGGTCTGCCCGTGGAACTGGCTGCATTTACAGAACAGTATCCCGGATTCCCGGTCCGCAGCTTTGACAAGGAGATTGCTGAACGCAGCAGCAAAGCTGTCGTACTTCGGCATGAAGGTGAATGGCTGGATCTGGGAAGCTGGGGAACGCTCACCGCCCAGCTTGCTCAGCCGGTGGTTGGAGCAGGCGGAATTTGGGGGGAATGCCGGAATACCCACATTGTTAACGAACTGGACATTCCGCTGCATGTAATCGGTTTATCCGGCGTAGTTGCTGTAAGTGGTCCGGAGGGGATCCTGCTTGCCCGAAAAGAGGACGCAAACGGGATAAAAGAAATCATCCAGGACGCTTCAGCAGAACCCAGATATGGCGAAACCAAATGGGGAAGCTATACCGTCCTCGACCGGACCTCTAGCAGTGCCGGCCTGGTTCTTACGCTGAAATTGTCCCTGCTGCCAGGCCAGACACTACCCGAACAGCTCTGTCACCATTCCAGTAAGAGCTGGGTGATCTTGTCCGGAGACGGCGCAGTCATTCTGAACGGCCTGACCATTGAAGCACAGTCAGGCGGAATATTTACATTCTCCAGGGGAGACAGCCATGGAATCACAGCTGTTACCGCAATGAAGCTGATTGAGATACGGACACTTCAAGAAAAGGATGATGATCAGCCGATCTACAGCTCGTAAGATTGTTTATCATATGAAATCTAGCTTTATTGTGATGATGAGTCACCATTTGAATCCAGCACTTCCTCCATCTTCTTTAACTTTCTGTAGATGACCGATCGGTCCACACCCAGTTTTTTAGCCGCCTCGGTGCCGTTACCCTTACATCCTTTCAGTACTTGTCTGATGTAACGGCCCTCTACAACTGCTGTGAAGTCTTTTAGATTCGAGAGGTTATGTTGATTTTTATCTATAAAGTGGTCGATAGAAAACCAATCTGCAACATTCTCCTCAGGCTGCGGGTTGAAATCTGTGGGTTCCGTAACAACAAGCCTCTCCACATAATTTCTAAGCTCTCTTGCATTTCCTTGCCAAGGCTGTACTAACATGTTCTGGAATTCTTCTGCACTTAACTTGAATTTTTTCCCGTACATTTGATTGAAGTTAGCGATAAAACTTGAGATTAATCCCACAAGGTCTAATTTCCGGTTGCGGAGCGGTGGAATATGAATCGGAATCACATTAATCCGGTAATACAGATCTTCCCGAAACAGGCCTTTTTTCACCAATGCCCATAAATCCCGGTTCGTCGCTGAGATGATTCGGCAATTGATGGGAATATTACTAATCCCGCCGACTCTTCTCACTTCATTGTTCTCCAGAACACGCAACAATTTGACTTGCATATCCAATGGCATTTCAGCAATTTCATCCAGAAAAAGAACCCCGTCATTGGCGATTTCGATCATGCCCTTTTTCTCTTCTGCCTGGCCTGCAAAAGCTCCCTTTTCATAGCCAAATAATTCATACTCAAAAACAGCAGAAGGGATGGCCGCACAGTTAATGGCAATAAAGGGCCCCTTCCACTTTTCACTTTTCCGGTGGATGTATTTCGCGATGACCTCTTTACCCGTTCCGGATTCACCATAAATTAATACTTTACTGTCGTAAGAGGCAATTTGATTGCAGACTTTAATAATTTGCTTCATGGCTAAGCTCTCAGCAATAATTCCTGTCGTTTTTCCCGCAGCTGATGTTTCTTCTAATTTCTTTCTAATTTGGAGGGCTGCAAGGGCATTTGCTTCTAAATTTATATTTTCCTTCTTGAATTCATTGGAAGAGGTCACTACAAGCTGTACTTCCCCATCCTTGTCCAAAATAGGAATAGCTGTAGAAAATACATGAAACCCTCTGGCTGTATTTACATTCCGTGACACTTTTTGTTTCGTTTGAATGGCTTCCATCGTAATGGATGGATTATAAAAGCCTGCCTTCACCAAATCCTGTACATTGGCTTTGAGCAGCTCTTCCAGCGGAACCCCAATGGTCAACGCCGTAAATTCGTTTGAAATTAATATATTTCCATTGGCATCAGTGACAAATAAAGTAGAGGGCAATTCCTGATTCGTTTCGTCTATAGGACATTTAGCTGTCTTTTTGTTTTTTTTAGTCATAGTTATCAGTCCCATATCGTTATATTAAATGCTTACTTCATTATAAAATACCGCTTTCATTTAAGATACCGCTTAGAAAAAAAGCCAAGTGGTATCATCATGTACAGATACCACTCAGCTTTTAATTATACAGAAATTAATTATGCGCCAATAACAGATATTTTACTCAGGTTCTGCAGAACGGCTTGAGCTTCTTCAAACATCGTGGTAATCATTTCTTCAACTGTTGTAATTTCATTACACATCCCGCAGATTTGTCCGGCCATTACTGAACCATGTTCAGTATCGCCTTCAAACACCGCTTTACGCAAAGATCCCAAGCTTAATTTCTCTAACTCTTCACGGGATGCATTTTCATTTTCAAGCTTAAGAAATTCTGCAATCATACTATTCTTAATACTTCTTACAGGCCCGCCTAGACTGCGTCCGGTAACCGTTGTGCTGGTATCGTCTGCTGCAATTACGGCTTGCTTGAAGTTCTCGTGAGTAGGACATTCAACAGTAGCTAAGAAACGGGTGCCCACTTGAACTCCCTGAGCTCCCAAAGCAAAGGCTGCTGCGACTCCACGGCCATCCGCAATCCCCCCGGCGCCGACAACCGGAATGGAAACCGCACTAACCACTTGAGGGAGCAGAGCCATCGTCGTTGTTTCACCTACATGACCCCCTGCTTCAGTCCCCTCAGCTACAATGGCATCCACCCCTAAGGCTTCCATCTTCTTAGCGATTTTTACAGATGGCACTACTGGAATAACGATAATCCCATTTTCTTTAAAGGTTTGCATGTATGGGGCAGGAGTGCCTGCGCCTGTGGTAACAATTTTTACGCCTTCTTCAATAATCACTTCGATCAGTTCCGGGATATTGTTCATCATCAACATCAAGTTAACGGCAAAGGGTTTGTTCGTACTGGCTTTGGCCTTGCAGATCTCTTCACGAAGACGTTCCGCTGTAAATCCGCCTGAGCCAATGACGCCGAGTCCTCCCGCATTCGAAACAGCGCCTACTAGAGGAGAGACGGCAATTTGAGCCATGCCTCCTTGGAATATTGGATATTTAATCCCTAATAATTTGGTAATAGACATGTTTGAAATCCTCCATTTTTATAAATATTATTCTATTGAAGAGTACTATGCTGCTTTTGTTAACTCCTGTTTGGTTTTTGGTTTTTCCATTGCTTTGAAAACAAAGGTTAAGGCAAAACCAACCAAGGAGATCACCAAAGCGATGTAAAAAGCATTCGTAAACATTCCATCGTTCGCTGCTGCAACCTTATTGGCAATTCTCGGTCCGAAGAACGCAGCTCCTGAATACCCGATAAACGTTACACCATAGTTCACGCCGTAGTATTTCATACCGAATTTCTCACCGACAATAGACGGGAAGATCCCCATCGTTCCTCCAAAGCACAAGCCAATTCCTACGATTGCTATTCCAAATCCGGCTACTGAGTTAGACAAAGCTATGGTCAACATCATGCCGGCAATGACCAGGTAGATCATGAGCAGACATTTCACACGTCCGATTTTGTCTGATACGGCCCCCCAGAAGATACGGCCCATGCAGTTACTGAAAGCATATAAACTTACATACAGGGCTGCGGCTGCGGCTGAAAGACCAAACATTTTCTGGCCGATTACGGAAGCATTTGCGGTTACCATCATTCCTGACAATGCACCGATCAGGAATAGACAGGCGATTACATAAAATATCGGCTTCTTGATCATTTCGTACCATGGGATATTAACCCCGCCCTTAGAAGCTCCAGCAGTTGGAGGCGTCCAACCCTGAGGGATATAACCGACCGGGGTTGGTTTAACCAATAGGCCCAGGCTTAAAATAAGTGCTAAAAAGGCAATACCGAGCGTAATGAGTGCAGACTGGACACCATTGCTGGAAATTAGCGCATTCGCTATAGGAGCAATAACGATGGTTCCACCGCCATATCCAGCTGTTACAATCCCTGTAGCCAGCCCTCTTTTATCCGGGAATAGCTTAACTGTGTTACCAATGGTTGCGGAATATACAATCCCCTGGCCCACCCCGGTAATCACACCATAAGTGATGTACAGCATCCATGGTGCGGTTGCCAAGCCGGATAAGATAAATCCAAGCCCAAACATGGCACCGCCAATGAATATGGCTGTTTTGGCTCCCCCTTTGTCCACCAATTTCCCGCCTAAAATCATTGGAATTGGAGCGATAGCCGCGTTAATGGTAAATGCCAACATAATATCCGGCATTGTTACATCGAAAACTTTGGTTAAAGGCAATGCAAAGATACTAAAGGCGTACACTGCACCCACACAGATATTAATGATCACTGACGCGATCAGGATCCTCCACCGGTTCAACACTACGTTCATATCATCTTCCCTCTCTATTGTATATTTTAGTTTTTCCCGTTAATAATAGACTTCAGTTTTCCCCAGTGTTCCTCGAACATGGCAGAATCCATTTCTTTGAGGTCTGGTGAGATAACCGGTTCAAATTCCATTTGGTCTAAGATATGCGTTTGAAGGTCAATCCCTGGTGCGATTTCCGTTAACGTAACTTTTCCGTCCAGCAGTTCGAACACTGCCCGTTCAGTCACATATACAACCGGTTGTTGTACTTTCGCGGCATAAGAGCCACTGAACGTGATTTGCTGCACCTTTTTAATAAACTTCTTTGCTTTTCCTTCTTGAACGATTTGCAGTTTTCCATTCTCCACCTTGATCTCAAGACCGCCCGCGGTAAATGTTCCGGCAAAAACAAGTTTTTTGGCTGCCTGGGAAATGTTGATAAACCCACCGCAACCCGCTACACGAGTTCCAAACTTGCTCACATTCACATTGCCATATTCGTCGGTCTGAGCTAGGCCAAGCACGGATAAATCAATCCCGCCGCCATCATAAAAATCAAACTGTGCATCATGATCTACAATAGCCTCGGAGTTAAAGGCATGTCCAAAGTCCTTCAGACTGGCTGGCACACCGCCAATGGATCCCGCCTCTGTGGTTAGAATAAGCTGGTCACTTACTCCTTCTTCTGCAGCGATAGTTGCAACATTCACCGGAATTCCTACGCCAAGGTTCAAGATGGTGTTCGGTACCAGTTCAACTGCAGTCCGGCGGGAAATGATTTTACGCTCATCTAAAGGTATGGTATCTATGTTCTCAACAGGAACTTTTACATGACCGGAGAATGCCGGATTATAGTAGGTGTTTTCAGTCTGGAAGTGATTTTCTGGTTTAGAGACCACAATATAATCCACTAAAATTCCCGGCACCTTGACATCTTTCGGATTCAGTGTGCCATTCTTGGCAACCGTCTCCACTTGAGCGATGACGATACCTCCGGAGTTCCGCACAGCCTGGGCAATAGGAAGAACCTCCATATGAAGACCTTCCTTTTCAAGCGTTAAGTTCCCCTTTTCATCAGCCACGGTTCCGCGGATCAATCCAACCTGAATCGGAAAAGATTTATAGAATAACCACTCTTCACCTTCGAGTTCAATGACCTTCACAATGTCTTCCTTTGTAGATGGAGACATTTTTCCGCCTTCTACCCGGGGATCCACAAACGTCTCCATACCCACTTTAGTAATGACTCCTGGACGTTTACCTGCAATTTCACGGTACAGCTGAGTGATTACGCCTTGGGGCAAATTGTATGCCTCACATTTGTCTTCTTCGATGAGTTTTGCCATGCCGGGGGAAGCGATTGCGATCCCGCCGATCCAGCGTTTAATTAACCCCTCATGACCCAGGTGGGTCATTCCTTTATCACGGCGGTTGCCTACTGCACTAGCATGCATCACCGTCAAGTTCTTCGGATGTCCGGTTTGTAAGAACCGCTCTTCAATCGCAATACCCATTTCTTCTGCCCAACAGGATAATCCAAAACCGCTTGCTGCGACTGTACTTCCATCTTGAATCAGTTCTGCAGCTTTTGCGGCTGAAATTACTTTTGTCATTTCCCCACTCCTCTTTCGTGAACATTTTCACATTCATAACAAAGTCAATAAATCCGTAGTATGCCTAAGGTCAAAAGTGATTGTGAAACATTTCACACCGTCATAGTATTACAGAAAATATATAGGGTCAAGGCTCCTAAAACGGCTTAAAACCGAGCCGTTTTTCTGTAGATAAATTGCGACTCCCCTTACGGGAAGCCCCCTTATGAGGGAGCATTCCCCCCTAATAATATCTACCCCAGGCAGTATCGACCGGTAATATGAATCCCGCTTTTCCCGCTATCGCTTTCAGCAACAGTCGCAAAATAGCAACACCCGAACATCCTATATTGGGGCAGAGATAAAATAACCGGGGAATTGATCCTTCACGTTCATTAAATCTTACAAATCCCACCAGAATGAACACAGTTTTTCTAATAAATCTAACAATATAAAATAAAATATTTTTCTTATTCTGCTGATTTTGCATTTTCACAACAGCTGATCACACTACCGAATTACATTATTATCCATTTTTCCATGGTTCACATACATAGGGGGGATCATCAAAAATAACGCTTGTAGTGTAAAAACACAAAGATATAATTGATTTAACGGCGCCGTAATAAACTAAATAGGAGTTTTACTCATGGAATTATTTACAGTTAAATCAATTGGAAAAGTTTGCGTAGATAGAGAGGGAACTCAGAAAATGGTGTGATCGGGTTAGCCTATATGGATGTCGGGCATGGATCCCCCATTTTGGATATTAAGCCCTACACACCCAGTCTTGACCGGGTAGAAAATCCTTCTATGCCTCAGTGGTGTGCTAGCTGTCAAAAAACGTGGAGACTTCAGGAGATTATGACAGGAGTAAAGTCTTTAACTTCTAGCTTTTATAAAGTCTGGGTTATTTGATACTTCCCTTTATGATGCATTTCAGATACATCTCTCATCATGCAAAAAAACAGGGGCGTCCCAAAAGCCATGAATGGCTTCTTGGGACGCCCCTTGGTTTTGAAGTAGGATGCACATGGGAACTTGGTGATGACGCTGCGCGAACGGACCGTTGTTCCAATCGCTGTGCTCTCCAGATTTTTTTCATTCCCCTTAGCGGTGAAAATCCGGAGATCAAGGCGGCCGCTGCCGCTTTTCCACAATCAGTCCGTCCTCTGCTGAAGTATGAGCCATATCAACACCCTCTTGGGGACCGAAACAGCTTCAGTAAGACAGACCCACCCCCTACTCAAGCTCCGTTCCTATCCCTTTTTCCCTTGCAATCTTTACGTAGTACACCGCTGTAGCGATATCGAAGACGGCCATACCCATCGGGCAGAAAAAGATCGGCTCATCTGCGGCGAAATCCGCAAAGCAGCGGCGGCTGACGACATCGGTAATCGTTCGCGTACCTTCACAAGTTAGTCCCTGCTCCAGATGGAGCTGCTCAATGTCGGTATTCTCACGGCACACTTCATCCCAATCGTCCACGATGATGGCTTTTACTGAAGCTAACGCCTCCGGCTTATAATCACGCAGTGAAACATTCAGCAAAAGACTGCCTTTTGCAGGGGGAAGATCAATATACCGATGATTGGATACGGTACAAGTGATGAAGATATTGGAATGCCGGTAGACATCTGCCCAAGTCTTAGCTACTTCGATCCTGTCCCTGTATATAGGCGGGATTCCTGACAAATCTGCTCCCCTTATGTCAAAGATACGGATAGATTCGATCCGGTCTCCATACAATGCTGCAGCCATTTGAAAATGATACTGACCAATCGGCCCCCAGCCGATAATGCCTAGATGAATTCGGACCAGCGGGCGTGCCTCTATAAAATAACGAATCATCAGCCCGCTGATGGAGGCCGTCCTTACAATGCTGGGCATCGGCGAGTTGAGGATGGCTGAAGGTTCGCCCGTAGCGGGATTATTGAGCACGATAATGCTATGCGCGCGGGGAAGACCCGCCTGGATATTATCCGGGAAGCTGGAGATCCACTTGATCCCTGCTGCATTCACCTCTCCTCCAGCGTACGCTGGCATGGCAATAATCCGGTTTCGGGGATTGTTATACCTTAGGTATGGCTTTACTGGCTGGGCGTAATCACCTGAATCCATAATGCGCACTGTAGACTCTACCGACTCCACAAGGGCAGGCCAATCCAGCCCAACTTCCCGAAGATCCCGGTCGTTTAAGTACAGCATCCCGCTTCCTCCCCATATCCTGTCTTATCTTCCAAGGTCGGTTCTGTCCTCAGCCGAAAGTTCCCGGCCGAATTGGCTCTGAATCCAGGCGTCTGAATATACAGTATCGAGGTAACGTTCTCCCTTGTCATGCAGAATGACCGCACAGACTGATCCCGGTGTCAATTCCGGCTCCATCTTTTTAACAGCTGCAATAATTCCCCCGGAGGATGCGCCAGCCAGAACCGATTCGCTCCGGGCGAGTGCCCGGCAGCCTTTGACAATATCCGAGTCCGAGACATGGATGATACGGTCGATCAGACCGGTTCTGCAGAAAGGCGGTACGATACCGGCACCGAGTCCCGGGAAGCGCCGCTGGCCCTTATTTCCGCCAAAAATAACGCTCCCCTCTGCGTCAACAGCCACGATCTTAGTCTTAAGCCCGTGATCCCTTGCATATTCCGCGAGGCCCCGAATCGTGCCGCAGGTACTGACGCTGCAGAACAGATAATCTACCCGCCCAAGCTCAGCCACAATTTCCTTCATGGTCGTATGGTAGTGGGACAGATAATTATGGGGATTCGCATACTGATTCGGCCAGTAGCTGCCCGGTATTTCCGCCAGCAGCTGCTGCACACGGTTCAGCCTGGCGGGTAAATACTCGCCTGTTTCGGGGTCGGGACCCGGGACCAGATCTATTTTTGCGTCCAATGCCTTCAGGATTTGCAGATTCGTGTCTGTTGTTCTGGGGTCGACCACGCTGATAAAACGCATCCCCAAAACCTTGCAAATCATCGCCAGGCTGATCGCCATATTTCCCGAGCTCGATTCAATGACGGAAGTTCCCGGCCCAATGACCCCTTCCTTCCAGGCTTCCCGGATCATCCGCAGAGCCGGACGGTCCTTCGCACTTCCGCCGGGGTTCAGCAGCTCCATTTTTGCGTAAACCTCAAATCCGCTTTTCTGGAACAAGTTACTCAGCTTGATTAAGGGCGTGTTTCCGATGGCCGACAAAATTCCGCCATTCAGGTATATATCTGGTCTGCTATTATCTTTGTCTTTCTGGTAATACAGTTTTTTGTTCTTCACCTGCCCGCGCTCCAGTGGCTCCTCCGCAGCTACGATAATGACCTCAATCGCATCAAGCAGATGGTTACGAATCATTCTGCCGATTTCGGGAATGCACTCCCCGATTTCCTCCCGGATGGCCGGAATAGCAGAGTTTTTCGCAGATTTGCTCTGAATGTATACAGTCAGCGCATTGTTTTCTACGCTTACGCGGATGATCGCATCCTCAAGATGACGGTATACAACCCGTTCAATATCGTACAGGCTGATTTTTTCCCCGTGCTTCAATTCCCGGCCCACCCGTTTGACAATAGACGCAAAGCTCTGCCTCTCTACACCGCCATCCATCACAGGCCTGAAGTCTCTTACAACGTCATAGGTAACAAAACGGATGGCAGGCAGCATCTTGCGGACGCTTGAGGTAAGCACCAGGATACTCTCGTCCTTTGCCAGTGGTCTCCATTCCCCGCCTAACTCCTGTGTTCCAATCCCTTCCGCATAAATGCCGTCAGCGAGAATATACCGGCCAAGATCATGGGAGTAATAAGCAATCGTCCCGATTTCAATGGAGCCGTACGTATCGATGATGTCACGAGGCTCCAGACCGAACAGGCGGGCCATGTTGCACTGCCACTCAGGTGTGGCGATTTCCCCGACCAGAATGATCTTGCGGATTCCGAAGGCAAGCGGATTATCCGTAGCATATACGATGTGGTCGAGGATAGAAGGCATCGTATACAGCAGGTCCGGCTGAAACGCCTCAAGCTGTTCAATATGCTGCTGAATCGGCAGTTCAAAGGGGATCGAGCTATTTTCCAGGCCCAGCCGTTCAAATATGGTTAGCGCAGTGTTCGCTGCATGTCCGGTACCCATGTCTGCCAAAGCTCTTGTGCACCCGCTTCCTGCGATAAGCTCACCGAACAGCTTTGTTTTGATATCTATGTAGTGCTGGTCATCTTCTTCCGAGTAGAGAATCGCCTTCCGGTCGCCAGTGCTTGTGCCCGATGTCCTGTATACGGCAAGAGAAGGGTCAGCTGGCTCTGTATAATAATAGGTTTCAAGAATCTCCGTCGTCAGCAGCGGAAGCTTCTGAAGGCTGTAATTAGTTTGTCCACCGCCGGTCAACCCCTTGTACCAGGGAAATACCCCGATAACCTCAAGCACTTTATCCTGTAATTTGTCCAGCAGCATCTTCGCCGCCTCCCGCTCTACTGCATGCTGCAGCCTCTAATAGATACATACCTTCAATCATCATATGTAGCACGCTCCGGGTGTGTTCTTTTACCGTCTGCTGCCCAATCAAAAGTTCAACTATCCCCGTAAGATAGCCTATAGGCTTATTGCGACGGAGGGACAAAATGAAGGAACAAATCACACGTATATCCAACAAGCTGACGAAAACAAAGGTGCTGGCTGGAAGCCAAGAATTAAGGATGCATATCCCGGTAACGAGAAAAATGAATCCTAGCGTGTTAAAAGAGATGCTGCAAAAATATCACATGGTGTACATTAAGCCATGCTGCGGTTCATTGGGGCAGGGGGTGATCCGGGTTGATAAACTTCCGGTCAAATGCTTGAAACGCACCAGCGGAAGAGATCATGACCCGGGGCAAGAGATGTCCTACCGCTATCAATCCGGTTCGCAAGTGCATAGATTCTCCGATTACGACACCGCCTATCGTGCAATCTATAGGGAAACCAAAGAAAGATCCTATTTAGTTCAAAAGGGAATCCGGCTGCTTACCTATGATGGCCGTCCCTTCGATATCCGGGTGATGGTGCAACGGAATCTTAAGAGGGAGTGGGAGGCTACGGGGATTGCAGGACGCGTGGCGCATCCTCACAAGGTGGTAACCAACGGCAGTCAAGGCGGGACTATTTATCCGGTTGAGGTGTTGTTGAACGCCTACACAAATGTAGAAAAGCGTGCAGCATTGATCGCAGCAATGAAGGAAATTGGAGTGAAGTCCGCTCATCAGTTAAGCACTGCCTTCCCCGGCCTTCAGGAAATCGGTGCAGATATTGCCTTGGACCGGCATCTGAAGCCCTGGATCTTGGAAGTGAATACAGCTCCCGATCCCTGCCCGTTCACCAAACTGCAGGACCGTCGTATGATCAACCGAATCGTTAGATATGGCAAGGCCTATGGGCGGACTTACAATCTGAAATGCATGAAGGCGAAGCAGGGTGTGGTGTAACTCGGGCGGTGAGGCCGAGGAAGGTTTTTCAGATTCGTACGAAGAAATAGAGGTTGGAACAACCAATAGACCGCCCCGGGGGAGCAGTCTATTGGTTACGTTAGAATCCCTATCGCGAAGGAACCGTACACGGGCTCTTCTGTATACAACCTTATACACATCGCAATATTATGCCTCTTGTGCAACATGTGAGTGATCCGGTGCTTTTTGGTTCATAATCGGCACCATGACCAGTGCACCAAGAAAAAATAATAATCCTGCCCCGCTATAGATTGTACCTAGCGAAAAGGCATCCTTTAACGCGCCAGCGAAAGACATGGAAATGACCATCATGCCTACGAACATCGGATTCAGAACCCCATTTACCCGGCCGACAATGGAGCTATGTGACCATTTCAGGATCATTGTGCTGATCCCGATATGAATGCAAGGGAATACAAGCCCATTCAGGAATTGAACGGTCAGCGTGAGCGGAACACTAGTCGAATATCCGACAATGACAGTGCAAATTGCGCCTGCCAGCATACCTATTGCCAGCAGAAGCTGCGGCGGAACCCGTTTCGCGAAGACGGCTACGATCCCGCCGCCGATCAGCATGGCTGCGCCATTCACCATCAGCAGATATTGCAGGAACTCCTTACTTTTGCCCAGCCGCTCCGTTACGATAAACAAGTTGAGCGCTTGGGCAACCCCAACTGCGAGTCCGGCGAGAATAAACGCGAGACCGAGCATGCGCAGTACTTTACTGTGCCAGACATAGCGGAAGCCTTCATTGAAATCCTTACGGAATTGCCCTTTTCCAGCGGCCGTTTGAGGTTTCAAATGATCCTCAGGCAGGCGAATAAGGACGAGTGCGGACAGCAGAAAGACCACGCCCATTATAGCAATCGACGTTTCAAGGCCAAACGTGCTGTACACGAAGGTGCCGAGCATAGGGCCGAGCACCATGAAGATAGCCATGAGCGATTGGAATAGAGCCATCCCTTGCTGCAACTGTTCTTCCGGTACATGATACTTAAACAATCGCATGCTTGAGGGCTGTGAGAACTGCGATAGAATCGCTGATATGAATGCTACAAGGTAGACGGAATGCCATGAACCGAAATGTATGGTCAAAAGTACTGCGAATACGGATACCGCAGATAATAAATCGCACCAGATCATCGTTCGCTTCGGCTTCCAGCGGTCGGCAAAGGTACCTCCGATGAACGAAAAAACAAAAATAGGTGCGAACTCTGCTACGCTGATCAGTGAAATGGCGTAGGGATCATTGTTTGTTTTTTCCGCAACATACAGGAGAATAGCGAAATTACGGACCCAAATGCCGATCTGTAGCAGCACGCTTGATAATAGAATGGTCTGCAGGAACCGATTGCGAAGCAGGCTTGGTGCATTGCTGCTTTTTTCATGCCTATTCAATCTTATTCAACCTCCAATTGTTTGCAAAGATGCCCATTTGGATTAAATGGTATAACTCCCTTTTCATTAGTCTCACCTTTTCATTTAATCTAAGTCATACTTGTCAATTATAATATACTTAAATACTCTTTATTTCTTTTTTTTTGCTAAGTTGAGTAACTTTTTTGTTTGCCAGCCATTAGCACGTTATGAAGTGATCCAATAGCTATAGCAAATAAACCGTATGCCTTATGAAGGGCGTACGGTTTATTTGCTTCATTATAAGGATGATATTTTATGTGTATGATTACAGTCCCTTAACTTCAAACTCATAGATTCGCGCGGCTGTATCGGCCCCCTGTGAGGGCTTAGTAATGATCAGTTTTACATAGCGGGCTTTAACTAGCGCAATCGCCTCAGTCGTCTCTGCTGCCGTGTTTCCTTGGACCTTGACGGCATCGGTCCAGTTCGTACCGTCACTGCTCACCTGAATAGTATAATCGCTGGTATTGAACCCGGACCATTCTCCTCCGCTCTCAGCATGCTTGATGACAAAGGCACTGATTGGATGCTCGGCGCCCAGATCGACTTGAAGCCAGTGAGGCAGATTGCCAAGCGCGCACCATTTGCTGTTGTCCGTCACTTTACCGTCTACGGCATTCGGTGCTCCTTCCTTATCCCCGCAGGCCTGATCGGCTGTTACAGATTTACCAAGTGCCAGATTCTTCACTGATCCGGCTTCCTTGCTTACTGTGATTAGTGCCTTTTTTGACATTGTGTCTTGGCCCGAGCTGTTAGTTGCAGTCAGTGTCACGCTGTATACACCTTCCTGATTGAACATTACCACCGGATTCTTCGTGGTGCTGACAGCCGGGCTTCCGCCGTCGAAGGTCCATGACCAGCCTTCTGTCACTTCAGTCGACAGGTCGGTGAAGTTTACACTCTCACCTGGAGCCACCAGCGTCCGACCGGCCTTGAAGTCTGCAGTCGGCTTCGGATAAGCCGGCCAGCTGATCTTCACGCTGGAGGCCTGACCTTGCCCGTATCTTCCATTGACCGCAACGACCTTCAATACTGTTACCGCTTCCTTGTCTATTCTTCTCATCTCAGGGACGTAAAACACATGATTCGGCGTTGCCCCCATTAGCACCTCATTGCCATCGGGCAATACCCGGTAGATTTCATACTGCTTCACCTGCTGATCAAGCGGATTCCACTGCAATCTGGCATCTCCATAGATTCCATTGCGGAAATCAGAAGAAGTGGCTTTCAGCTCACTAACCGCCGGGAGCGGCTGAATCGAGTCATTGGCATTTTGGATGGCGAGCTGGCCAATGTGTATGGCATAATCACTTATCGTATCCCTGGTATCAAAATACAGTGACAACGCCACGATCCGTTTCCCTTTATAGGGGGTCAAATTCAGTGTTTCTGTAGTCCAGCCTGGTGATGTTTTATCCTTCACGTTAAGAAAGACAAATTGGTCGGGTTGGTCTGCGAAAGCAAGGCCAACCTTCAGACTCGGCTTGTTCTGTGTTTTGTACGTAACCGACAGCTTCGTACTTGCTTCGATCTTCAGATCTGTTTTATAGAGCTTCAGATGTGTCGCATTGTCATGACTCAGAACACCTGATACCTTCAACGAGCTTCCGCCGTAATACGCATCGGACCAATCCAGCACCGGTGTGAGCGGTGTTCCTTTGCTGTCTGCGATCCAGCGCCATGTCGGCAGGATATCCTGCAGGCTCCGGTTATTCCATCCTTTATCCCGTACCTGCTTCCCGTGAACGTAATACTTCTGTCCACTTCCAGTGTTGAAGCTGGTGATGAAGGGCAGCTTATTTACAGGGGATGCTTCCACCACATCGTTCGCGATTCCTTTCCAGGTCTGGTTGCTCGCGGTATTGCCCGGATTTCCGTTAGGACCCACCCAGAACTTGTTCTCGCGGATGAAGAAATCCTCCATACTCTCCGCACTGTTAAATGCCCAGTCCGGGCGGTAAATCCCCAGAGATGTGACTGCAGGCTTCCCTTCCGGGAACAACAGATTCCAGTTCACCTTCGTATCGTAACCTTTGGCTTCAACGTCAATGCCTGCATACAGGGCAAATGGGCTTCTGCCCAAGCTTTTGGCCTTTTCCGCCGAGCTTCCAAGATCCTTCCACCAGAAGTTCAGGAACATACTGTCTGATATCTGCTTTCCATTGTCCTGCAAGAACATCGCATTCTTATCATTTAGGGCATTCTGCCAGCTGATACTGCCTTCTTTGGTCATCGAATCGTACCATACGGTGTGCAGAGATGCAGTTTGGTGCGATTCCAGATAACTCAGGAAAGCCTTCATTTGCTGTGCGTCAGCCGGCGTTCCACCCTCTGTCTCCTGGTTAATGAACCAGCCGTCAAATCCGTAGTACTCCGCAACCTGGATCAGCTTGTCAGCGGCAGGAAAGGAGCCGTCACTCTTCTGCTCCAGCATTTCCTTCACCCATTCATATTTACCGCCATACACGGCTGGCGGGAAGAACACCGTTCCGAGGATCGGCACGCCATTCTTATGAGCAGCGTCGATCGTATCGGCACTTGGAGGCACGATGATCCCTTCCCCGGCCGAGCCGCCCCAATAGACCAGTTGGTCAACATATTGCCAATAGGTAAACGTGTTTGCCCCGAATTTGTCCGAGCCCTGGGAGGGGACTCCGCTTGTTCCCGGATTCATTGCTGATAAAGCCATGACTTTCGGCGCTTTAGTCGCATGAGAGTTGACCCCTGCTCCCACAAAACGGTCCTGCAGCGGGATAGTACTGCGGTTGAAAGCGGCGTCCGGGTCTGATGCCGGACTCCACTGAAGCAATTGCTCTGGAAACCAATAGGATGAATAAGGCTGTTTGGCTAACGCAGAAGTGGATAATGCAGCACATATCACAACTAAGAAGATAAAACCTGCACCTATCTTTTTCATGCCATCCTCCTCCAATGGATCAATTGATGTGAATGTCAGCCTATTTATGGGCTGCTTTCCACTCGTCATATTGCTTCTGTGCTTCGGCAATGACTTTATCCAGACCGGCATCCTTCATCTTGGCGATTGCCTTCGGCAGATGTTCATCCGGGTCGACTGCACCTGTCATGATAGGTGGATAAAATTCTTTTACGATCGCCGAGATAGACGCTACTTCTGTCTTCACTGGATCAGGGTTGAAGTTGAAGCCAAAGCTTGGTGCCACCTTCGCGGAATTGTTGAACTCCTTGAACGCTTGCCATTTATCTGCAGGATCTTCCTTGTGGCTGTAGGTCAGGAACAGATTGCCTAGTGCGAATCCCGGCATCTGATAACCGTCTTTCATGGCCGGCAGATCTTCAATGACGTCTTCAGAGATCTTCTTGTAATGTGTGCCTTCGATACCGTAGTTGATCAGATTGCGCAAATATTTGTCCGAATTGAGCAGGTTCAAGAACATCATCGCACGCTCCGGATTTTTGGAATTCGCCGAGATTGCGTGCATAGAACCGGTAGCGGAGCCTGTGAAGATAACCGGATCCTGCATAGGCGAGGTCACGATGTCATAGCCCGCACTTCTCGACCAGCCCAATTCTGCATAAGGCTGCGTTTGCTCGCGGTCCGCGAACCATTTGCCTGTCTTGATGTTATCAATACCTTCCAGAGTTGCGACATCTTTGCGCAGATAACCGGCTTGATAGTATTTCCGAATGGTTTTGAGCGAGCTTTTCAGTTCGTCGGATTCAAGGATATTGACGTACTTCCCATCCGTTGAGTTCATGTTTATCCCAACCGGGAATTCATCGCCCAGGAGGAAGTCAAAAGGCATATAAGGCTTGAAGCCTTTCGGTACGGCCAGTGGTGTAATGTCTGCCGGCTCGCCTTCCTTGATTTGTTTCAAATATGGTTCGAGATCCTCTAGGGTACGGATTTTGGTAATATCCATCTTATACTTATCAACATACTGTTTGTTGAATCGCCATACCCACTGCGAGGCCAACTCCTTGTTGACCGGCACAGCATAATTTTTACCATTCACCTGCGATCCAGTCAGGAAACGCGGGTCGAGCTCTTTTATGATATCCTGACCGTATTT
Source organism: Paenibacillus sp. P46E (assembly GCF_001909095.1). Taxonomy (NCBI): domain Bacteria; kingdom Bacillati; phylum Bacillota; class Bacilli; order Caryophanales; family Paenibacillaceae; genus Paenibacillus; species Paenibacillus sp. P46E. The sequence goes on along the minus strand of NZ_LVYZ01000099.1, from coordinate 91,205 downwards.
TTCCAGCAAATCATTGATTGGCAAAAATGCACCCCGAGTCGCATTCGGCAGATAGTCAAAAGCCCAGGAGGAGGTAAAGGCGATATCATAATTCTCCCCGGAAGCAGTGATTACCGGCAACCGTTTCGAATAGTCGCCCCAGTCAATCATTGTGATGTCAACGGTTGCATTGATTTTGTCCGTCAAATATTTATTCATTTCCTCTTGAACCGTTGGCAGGTCACGCTGTGGACCACCGATCAGGTATACCTTGAGCTTCACCGGTTCCAGCTTATCCCCGGTCTGATCGCCGGATTCAGTTGAGTTGGCTGATTGGGACCCGGACGGCTTATTCCCATTACCGTTCTCCTTCGTGTTGTTGTTGCCACAACCAGCCAATGTGGAAGCGAGTGCAAACAGAAACACAACCATCAGCAATACCATTTTCTTGGACTTCATATGTCTCCCCCTAATCAATATAAATATCTATTGTTACTGCCCTGGATCGGGCAGATACAACTTATCCAACTTATTCTTTAACCGAACCAATCGTAAGCCCTTGGATAAAATACTTTTGGAAAAAAGGATACGCCAGTGCGATTGGCAGTGTAGCCAGCACAACCATAGCCATACGTACGGTCTCTGTCGGCAAGGTCGCAGCAATATCGTAAGATACTACCTGGCTGCTGTTCTGTACGATGAAATCCATATTGTTCTGAATCCGGATTAAAAGTGTCTGCAGTGGTATTAAATTAGGATTATCAATATACAGAAGCGCATTGAACCAGTCATTCCAGAAACCAAGTGTACTGAAAAGCCCGATAGTCGCAATACCCGGCAGCGAGATTGGCAGCACGATACGTGTGTAAATGCCGAATTCGGTTGCTCCGTCGATCTTGGCCGATTCAATGATCGCATCCGGTACCGTTGTCGTAAAAAAGGTGCGCATGACGATAATATAGAAGGCGTTCAGAATAGACGGGAAGATCAGCGCCCAAAGGGTATCCCGCAAATGGAGTACTTGCGTAACAACGATATATCCCGGGACCAGCCCTCCGGAGAACAGCATGGTGAAGAAAGCGAGAAAGCTGAAGAACCGGCGCTGGTCAAAGTTCTTGCGTGAGATTGCGTACGCATATGTAGAAACGAGATACAGCGTCAGAACGGTTCCAATGACCGTTACAGCCAGGGTCACACCCAAGGATTGAACCATTTGCTCACCGGACCGCATCAGAAACCGGTAGGCGTCCAGACTGAGCACCTCGGGCAGAATGCTGAAGCCGTTGAGAGCCAATGTCTTCTCGTCCGTAAACGAAATGACAATGATAAAAATAAACGGGAAGATACAGGATAGGGCGAATAAGCCCACACCCACATTAAATATAAAATTCCATAATGGACTAATCGCATTGATGTCCCTGGCTTTCTTTTTCCCGGGAGCAGAGAGCACTGTTCTCTCCATTGATTTGCTTAAGTCATTCATTGCAGCACCCCCTTGCCGATTTTTTAGAATACGGCATAATCCTTTTCAATTTTGCGTACCGCATAATTCGCGAGCAGAACGAGAATCAGACCGACAACGGATTGATATAGACCCGTAGCCGTACTCATACCTGTATCGCCCATGATCGTCAATCCCCGATACACGAATGTGTCAATAACGTTAGTGACCGGATACAATGCGCCGGAATCCCGCGGAACCTGGTAGAATAACCCGAAATCCGAGCGGAAGATGCCGCCGAGTGCCAGAACTGTCAAAATGATCATAAGCGGCTTCAGCATCGGCAGTGTAATAAACCGGATCTGATTCCATTTGGTGGCACCGTCGATCATTGCCGCCTCATAATAAGAGCGGTCGATGCCGGCGATTGCTGCAAGATAGACGACGCTCCCGTATCCGGCATTTTTCCAGAGACCCAGAAAGATAAGAAAATACGGCCAGAATTTCGTCTCACTATACCAGCTGACCGGGTCTTCGCCAAAGAAGACAAGGAGCTGGTTGAACACGCCCTTTTCTACATTGAGGAACGAGAATACAAAATAGCTAATAATAACCCATGAGAGGAAATACGGCATAAACATCGCAGTTTGGTAAAATTTCGCCAGCCGTTTGTTTAACAGCTCATTCATAATGATGGCAAGCGTAACCGCGAGCACCAGTCCAAGCATGATCAAACCGACGTTATACAGAATCGTATTGCGCGTTATGATATAAGCATCATCTGTCGAGAACAGAAACTCGAAATTTTTGAACCCGACCCACTCACTTTTTAAAACGCTTTCAAAAAATCCCCCCGGATGAATCCGGAAATCCTTAAAGGCAATAATCGTCCCAAACATCGGCAAATATGCAAAAATAATAAACCACGCTGCTCCCGGTAATACCAGCAGAAGAAACGCCCTATTCTTTATCAGTTTCTTCAAGATGCCTTGCACGGCTGTCCCTCCTTTGATTCACTTGCAGCTGAGTTCATCCACTGTTCATCCCCTATAATCAACAATGGTTAACTTCAGCTCATTCGGTGTTTTGGATCTTCCCGTTCACCCCTGTCTTTATTATGAAAGCCGGGCAGCCGCCGAGAAAGTTGAAAAATACAATAAAATGATGGATTAATTAAAGATAGCGCCTTCATTTCACTAAAAAACACACCTTTGCAAGGTGTGTTTTGGTAGAAAGCAGGCCGCAGCCTACTTTTTCATATACATTGAACGCAGCTCCGTCGGGGAAACGCCGGCATATTTCTTGAACTGTCTGTAAAAGTAGGAAGTATCCCAATAGCCAACCTCCGTTGCCACCTCCGCCGTCTTTTTGTCCGAGTACAGCAGCAGATGGGTGGCACGTTCAATCCGGTACTGATTGACATAATCGGAAAAGCTGGTGCCCGCCTCCTGTTGAAACAACTGCCCCAGATAGTTGGGATGAAGGTCCAACTTCTGGCTGAGCGTCTTCAGCGAAAGCTCCTCTTTGTAGGTGTTTTTTACAAAATCCAGTACAGCCATTACATGGGGGCTATAGTCTCTTTCTGCCGCATGGTAAGTATCGAGGGTTTGATGGACCACATTTGTCACCAGCTGCTTCAGCCCGCTGCGAGTATGAATTCTGGATAAGGGACCGAATACCTCTCCGTAATCCGGTGTCTTTTCCAGAGTCTTGGCCGCCAGCATAAGCTGAATAGCGGAGTTGAAAAACGGCATTCTTGCGGAGTGCCCGGCCTCTGCCTGAGCATCAAAGAAGTCGTCGATGAACCCGTCAACCTCAAGACGCTGCCCGTCCCGGAGCAACTTATGGAATTGATCCATAGCGGGCTCTCTTTTTTCATACGCAAGATCAGCTTCACTTCCGTTGTCCACTGTCACTAAGACAGTCTCTGAATCGCCTAACAAATGATTCTGAAACCACAGCTTCACTTGTCTGCAGCTTTGCGGAAATCCCAGATAGGATTGCTCGGACTGTCCCTTCACCCCCCATACACAGGCTCCTGTATTAGAGACGATCCACTGCTTCATCCCGCACAGCGCATGATATTCCCATTCTTCTTCTTCCCTGCCGGTTGAAGCGAACAGCACAATGATATCTCCTTCCTGATCAGGAAAACAGATGATCTCACAGCCGTCCGGTACATATTCCCCGCCTATGATTTCACATTGCTCAGCGATAATGGGTCTGTACAACTGTGGTTCCTCCATATCGTGACCGGTTACAATCCGCAGCGCAGCAGCACTGTAACGTGACTTGGTTAAAGGGATTTCCAGCAGCTGCGCACGCTCCCGGAACTCTTGGGCATCAATGGTTTCGTTCGCCCACCGCTGCAATATATTGGTTCTCAGAATCCGCCAGCTCTGATCTATATGGATTTGTCTGACTTCCTCCCGCTCCCAATCATGCTGCATATGCTTAATCGTCGCTTCTAATTCGCCGATATTGACCGGCTTGAGCAAATAGTTCTCGACACCCAGCGTGATGCCTTCCCGCACGTAATTGAATTCCTCGTAACCGCTCAGAATGATGAACTTAGTGAGGGGACTGCGTACTTTGACTTCCCGGATCAGCTCAAGTCCTGTCATCCGGGGCATCATGATGTCCGTGATAATTAAATCTACGGATAAGCCGTCCAGCGTTGCTAGCGCTTCCACGCCATTTCGTGCTGTACCTGCAATTTGCATTTGATTCGCATTCCAATCGATGATGGACTGCATCCCTTGGACAATGAGTGGCTCATCATCCACCAGCAATACGTTCCTCATTCGGTTAGTCCTCCCTTGTGAATGGAATTTCGATGATGACTTCACAACCGTTACCCTGCTCGCTGATCACACTTATTCCATACTCGCTGCCATAATTCAAACGAATACGTTCATGTACATTTTTTAGACCCAGAGAATCACTGGATAGCAAGGGTGCTCCCCCCTCATTTCGCAGCGCCTTGCGCAGCTCGATCATTTTCTCAGGCGCAATGCCCTTGCCGTTATCCTGCACACGAATAATGATATGTCTCCCCTGTTCTGCAGCCGTTATGGAAATCCGGTTATCGTCATCATCCGCCCGAAAGCCGTGAACGATGTAATTTTCGATAATCGGCTGAATCAGCAATTTCACTACGATGGTGCCGGCGACTGCCATCTCGATATTCGTTTCCACCTGCAGCTTATTCTCGTACCGGTATTGGATTAAGGCCAAATACATCCCGCACAGTTCGATTTCTTCTGCCAACGTGACATGGGTCTGTTTTTTGACCAAATGCCTGAACATTGTGGCGAGAATATATATCATTTGACCGACATCCCTGGCCCCAGAACTGATGGCCTTCATGCGTATACTCTCGAGCGTATTATACAGGAAATGCGGATTAATCTGCGCCTGCAGAGCCACGAGCTGTGCATTTTTCTGCTTGATCTCAGAGATGTAGACAGTCTGGATATAGGACTCCAGCCGGTCACACATATGGTTAAAGCTTTGCGAGATCTGCTGCAGTTCGTCCTCCCCTTCCATTTTGATCCGCTTGCTCAAATCACCCTCCTGCCAGCGCCGCATGTAGACGATAATTCTGTGGATTTTTTTGGAGTAGCGGCGGATAACGGTGAATGTCACGGAGATGCTGATCATGATGCATAAGATCACGATCCCTGTAAGACTAAACCGTAAGGTCTGAAGGCTCTGTACAATTTGAGACTCCGGAATAATAGCAGCAGCGGCCATTCCTGTATTCCCGATATTCAGCAATTGTACTTTTGAACGTTCCTCCAGATTCACCCAATCTCCAGGCTTCGTCATCTGCTTCCAGTAGGGATAGACAGTATTATCGTATCGCCCCTGCGAATCAAAAATCACTTGCCCCTGCGATGTGATCAGCATGATCCGGCTGCTCGTATTTTTCAACTTTTCCTGCAGCAGCCCTTTAATACGGTTGGTGTTGAGTTCGAACAGAATGGCACCGTATTCTTTCAGCGTCACAGGATCTTTGAGCACATTCACGTAACTGTAAGGTGTTGATTCCCCCATGGCTTTTCCCTTGAATAGCGGCTCGTTGCCCGTATACTGCCAAGGCTGATTCTGGAACCGTTCGTACCAGTACTGGTGCTCAGCGGATAACGGCGGCTGATCGTAAAAATGCTGTGTTTCCCGGTTCAGAACGTAAAAAAAGTCCTGATCCGAGCTGTACAGGACAATGTTCGAGATGGATGCCTCCTCCTTCAGCAGCTGTCGCAAATGATAATCAAAGCTGTTACGTTCTGTCCTGTAGCTGTTTGCATATTGATTCAGACGCCACTTGAGGAAGTTCTCATATTCATGAGTCAAAAAATACTTCAGATCGTCTCCAATCATCGCATCCGTATAAATCTGCTGCACCGCACCATACATCCGTTCGTTCTGCTGATTCAGACTGATGCTGATGATGTCCAGTTCCTGAAGACTCGCATCCATCTGCTCCCGTACGAGCCGCTGCTCGTAATAGCGATAAGCCAGAATAGAGACACTAATAAACAAGAGAACCATGACCATGGAGTAGAACAGGAGGATCTTGTTAAACATTTTTTTCTTCAGATGATTTTGATAAAAAATCCGTATCTTGGACATTCGCGCCTGACCGCCTCCTTCGGAGCCAATTTTCAACTCAGTGTATCACCGTTCGTTAAATTTAGGCAATAAATAGAACATGCAGTGCCTTCCCCTCAACTTTCAATTGTCAAAAGGAAAAGAACCCGCTATAATGAGCGCATTCCCCTAAGTTTTTCACTTTTACCCCATTTGGATCTTTCCCTATAAACCATTCACCCTCCGATTATATGAATTGGAGGTCCACACAATGTTCCTTACCGAAAACAAGCTACAGGCACGTATTCATGAATTATCCACACTCCGTTACCGGGACCGGAAGACGCTGAGCGTATTTCTTGCTTGTGAAGACCGCCGGGAAGATATTAATCCTACAGTACCAGGTGCCGAAGCCCATTGGCAGACCATGCATATTAACGAGACCTGGAGTGGCCGGGATCTCTATTTGTGGCTGCATACGCATGCTGAAATCCCTTTATCATGGGAAAATAAGCGCATCGTCGGGTTGTTTGATTTTGGCGATACCGGGGGTGGAAACAACTCCGGATTTGAATCCCTTTTCTATTGGGAAGGCAAACCCTTTCAAGGCGTCGATTCCAATCATAAGGAAGTGTTTCTTCCGGCTTCGGCGGCAGGCCACTCTGCTGAGCTGGTCTTCCGTTTATGGTCGGGTCTTGAAGGAGGCGGACAACCGCGCAATCAGACCCATACCCTCAAACAGGCGGAGTTATGTTGGCTGGATGAGAAAATAGACGATCTTGTGTTCACCGGGACGGCCATTCTCGAAACCGTAAAAATCCTGGACCCAAATGCGCCGGAGCGGACCAAGCTGCTGCAAGTGCTCCAGCAATCCTTCCGTATGATCGACTGGGCAGACCCCGGATCAGAGGCATTTTTCATCTCTGTCTACGAAGCCAGAGACCATCTTACCGCCTGCCTGGAAGCTATGGACAAACTTTCCGATGTGACCATCACCTGTATTGGCCATACCCATATTGACGTTGCCTGGCTGTGGCGTCTTAAGCATACACGCGAGAAATGTGCGAGGTCCTTCTCTACGGTGATGCGGCTGATGGAGATGTTCCCGGAGTATGTTTTTTTGCAGACACAGCCCCAGCTATATGAATATGTGAAAGAAGATTACCCGGAGTTATACGAATCCATCAAGGAGCGAATTGCGGAAGGACGCTGGGAAGCTGGTGGCGGCATGTGGCTTGAAGCCGACTGCAATCTTACCTCGGGCGAATCGCTAGTTCGGCAATTGCTGATCGGTACACGTTTCCTTAAGGAGGAGTTCGGTTCCGAATGCAGATACTTATGGTTGCCGGACGTGTTCGGCTACAGCTGGTCCCTGCCGCAAATTTTGAAAAAATCGGGCATTCATACCTTCATGACCACGAAAATCAGCTGGAACCAGTATAACCGGATGCCTTTCGATACGTTCCATTGGCGCGGCATTGACGGCTCGGAGGTATTGACCCATTTCATCACAACACCTGAACCGTGGTCGGAGCCAGGGTCATGGTTCTACACCTATAACGGGAAAATCATCCCCAAGACGGTCAAAGGAATATGGGATGCCTACCGCGACAAGGAGATGAATCAGGAACTGCTGCTGTCCTATGGCTATGGTGACGGCGGTGGCGGCGTGAACCGCGAAATGCTCGAGATGCGGCGGCGGCTGGATCAGTTGCCCGGGCTCCCAAAGGTAACTACCGGACGTGCGGATGCCTATTTTGACAAGCTGCAGCAGACGGTGGCGGATACCAATTCATACATTCATACCTGGGACGGCGAATTGTATCTGGAGTATCACCGCGGAACGTATACCAGCCAAGCTTATAACAAACAGATGAACCGTAAGCTCGAACTGGCCTATCGTGAAGCCGAGTGGCTGAATGCTCTGCAAAGCATTTTGCAGGAAGACTGGAATCTGTACCAAGCCAAACCGCTGGCTTCAGGCTGGAAAATCATTCTGCGCAATCAGTTCCATGACATCATTCCCGGCTCTTCCATCCAGGAGGTGTACGAAGACAGCCGAGTCGAATACGAAGAAGCGTGGCAGATCGGCAGTCAGATCGACACACAAGCCCGGGCTGCGATCGCTACAGGGATAACAGCAGGCAGCTTCTCAGTATGGAATTCCTCACCATGGTGTATTACAGAGCTTGTGACTATTCCCGCTTCTACGGGCATGGAGCAGGGCTACTGGTTAAACGATGCAGGGCTGCGCTTGAATGCACAGCTGGATACTGGCATTTGGTATATTGAGGTGAAAGATATACCTTCGCTCGGGTATACAACGATACATTTCCATGACGATGCTGAATCCGTCCATTCCGGGCTGGCACCATTCATTCATACAGAACGTGGAATCGAAACCCCTTTTTATCAATTAGCGTGGAACGAAGCCGGGCAGTTAACCCGCATTTACGATAAAGCAGCACGGCGGGAAGTACTGGCTAAAGGAGCTAACGGTAATCTGTTGCAGGTGTTTGAGGACAAGCCTCTGGCACATGAAGCTTGGGATATTGATATCTTCTATCAGGAAAAAATGACTGAGATTCGAGATTGTTCGGCAATCGAAGTAATGGAGACCGGTTCGCTTCGGGCCGTCATCCGGTTCCATTGGCAGTACCGGAATTCCACAATTACGCAGAACCTGATTGTCTATGCCGCGAACCGGCGTATTGATTATGTGACCGAAGTCGATTGGCACGAGAAGCAGCAATTGCTGAAGGCAGCTTTTCCGGTTGGCATCCGGTCTACAGAGGCAACCTATGACATTCAGTTTGGCAACGTGAAACGGCCGACTCATTGGAATACGAGCTGGGATTGGGCGCGCTTCGAATCGGTCGGGCATCAATGGGCTGATCTGTCCGACAAAGGGTACGGTGTCAGCCTGTTGAATGACTCCAAGTACGGTTATGATATTAAAAACAATGTCCTGCGGCTGTCGCTGATCAAAAGCGCTACACATCCTGATCCGCATGCGGATCAGGGGCTGCACCGCTTCACCTATGCCCTTCTACCGCATCAGGGGGATTGGCTGGCCGGACAGACCGTCAAGCAAGCCTGGTTCCTGAATGCCCCAATTCGCTATACGAAGGGGCATGCAGAACAGCCAAGCCGCTCCATGTTCGCCTTGTCGGGAGATACTGCTATGATCTCGGCAGTCAAAAAAGCAGAGGATTCAGACTGCATCATCGTGCGTATTCACGATTACTCCGGAAGCTCCAACACGCTGGAGCTGACGAGCGGTCTGCAGATTCATGGATGGAGAGAAACGAACCTGATGGAACAATCAGATGGCGAAATGCATAACGATGCTGACATCTGCTTTGTCCTTGAACCTTATGAGATTAAGACTTTTGAAATCGACTTGCGGCGCTAACTGTCAAGCCTGTAACGAACTTCCACCGCCAGGTTATCGCCCGTGCAGGGCGCACCACACGCCAAAAAGCCCGCGTTTGTGCGGGCTTTTTGGCGTACAAATCAAACCTTACGGTGCCACAAAGAAGAATAGCTGATTGTCCGCTCCGAAATAGGACCACTGCTGGATTTTGGTACCGTTCATGGTTGAAGAGCTTGGAATATCCAGCACTTTGCCGCTTTGTCTGTTCACAACCTTATAATAGCCGCCGCCAACTGCTTCAAGCTTCCACTGCTGATTATATCCACCTGTACCCGTAAGCGCCCACTGCTGAACGCCCGCACGATCCGCGGTGGAGCCATCTATCACATCCAGGCCTTTACCGCTGGCTGTGTTAACGATGTTGACATACCCGCTTCCTGCATCGCTGATCGTCCACCGCTGGTTATTTCCGCCTGCATATTCCCATTGCTGGACAAGCGCGCCATTCTCCGTAGAACCATCAGTCACATCCAGGGCCATTTCGCTTGCTTTGCTCAAAATCTTATAGGTGCCGCCGGTCACCGGGGCCGAGTTGGACCACCATTTGAATGTGATCGCACCACCGGCAGGAACCGTGTACGTGAATGACTGGGAATTCCACTGAATCTTGACGGTTTTAGTGCTGGAGAGCCGGTTGGACAACACAAGCGCAATGGAGCCGTCCGGATTTTTATAGGCTACGTCCTCCATGCTGTTCTCAAACGTATTCGAATCAATACGGGACGCATTCAGGTCGACAAATTTACTGCTGTGCCCCAGACCGTAAAATTGCGGATTGTAGGTAACTGAGTCCGTAGTGTCAGAGCGGATGGTCAGCAGGCCGCGGTTGGCCGTATCAACTCCGGCGAGCGCAGGGCCGCCATTCTGATCCAGCGCGACATTCCACATGATATAGGACTTTGCCCAGTTTCTGGGGAAGCGGATCGTATGCATCATCAGATCCTGGAACATTCCTGCGTTCGTCCCGCCGCCAATCCATGTTCCGCTGCCGCCTTCCGTGAACCAGATCCGTTTGGTTGGAAACATGTTATGCAGCGTGGTCAGGTTGGAATGGCTGAGGTCTGAATAATAATGAAAAGCACTGCCCTGCGTATAGACAGATGCGTCAGATTCCAGCACTGACTTGGCATAGCTAATATCGTCATAGTTATGGTCATAAGCCATAATTTGAGTGTTAAGTCCGTTCTGTGCCAGCTTCGGTCCCAGCACTTTGATCAGATTGCTTTGTTCACCGGCAGACATTAGAAGTCCGGGATAGTGTGGGGCATTTTTCGGTTCATTCTGCAGGGAGAGGGCATAGATAGGCGTTCCAAGTGCGGCATACTGCTGTAGATATTTCACCAGATAATTGGCATAGGCATCATAGCATTCCTTACGCAAGGTGCCGCTCGCATCACCGTAGAGGCTTTTTGATTCCTTCATCCAGGCGGGAGGACTCCATGGGGCGGCGAACAGCTTGATGCGGCCCGGATTAACGTTATAGGCCTGATTAAGCATAGGGCGGATATAGGCTTCATCCCTCCAGAGGGAGAAAGCGCTCAGGTTCATATCATCACTATTCCCGTACGTATCATCATAAGTCCACATTTCCCAGTTGAAGTCAGTAGCGCCGATCGGCTGGCGGAGGGCGCTGATGTTGATGCCGCCAGCGCTGAACAGCTGGTTCATGACCTCGGTTCTTTTGGCTGCAGACAGTTTATTTTGCAGCAGCCAGCTGGATGAATCTGTGAGTGAAGCTCCGAAACCGTCCATCGTCTGATACGTTCTTCCCTCATTGACACCAATCGTATAGTCGGCACCTGCGCTGGATGCAGAGAAGCTGACATCCGATTGTCTTGCCAACCAAGTATTTGTATTGGGATTGGACAACCATACCTGTACGTTTTCACCTGCAGCCTGCGCCTGCTGAGGTGAGGACACCGCCCCCATGGGCACGGAAATAGCCAGAACAACTGCCAGAGTCAGCATTTTTTTGATTGCCATAACAGTTCACTCTCCCTGAATAATATGAACTTCTCAAAATGCCCTTATAGTGCTAACAGTTTGGATGACTTGACCCTTTCTTCTCTGATTATGAACGGAACAGCGGCGAAATTGCCTCCGCCGCTGTTCCTCATCATTCCAAGTATTATTTAATTCCTTTTTCGTCAAAGTACTGATTCGATTGTTCCTTCACATAAGCCAGGAGTTTTTCGATTCCGGCTTTTTTCAGCTTGTCGCGGTAGGTCTTGAGTGCAGCGTCCACATCAGGTATCAGTCCGAGCATCAGCGGTTTGCCGTATTGCTCAAACACCTGGTTAACTGCTGCAAGCTCGGTTTTGACCGGATCATAATCCATATAAATAGGTCCGAAAATATCCGGCTTGCTGATTGGCTTGAATTCTTCCTTCAGCTTATCGAGACCGTCCCAGCCTCCTTCTTCTTTCAGCATGTTGGGCGCATAGCGCCAGCCCCAGCTTGCGATATCGAAACGAGGCGTCACATTAAGATCGACACCCGGTGCCGGAATGACAATCGTTTTGGGGTCTTTGCCCTTGGCCCAGTGCTTGCCTTCGATCCCGTAGGTCATCAGATCAAAGTAAACAGGGTCGTTGCGAAGCTTGTCGAGCACCATCAGCGAGCGTTCCGGATTCTCCGAGCTCTTCGGAATAGCCATCGCGTTCGAGCTTGGCAGTGTCGGCATTACATAATTGTGGAACCGAGTGAATGGGAAGTAGCCGATATCCATATTCAGTTTTTTGGCCTTCACCTCATTAATAAAGCCCCCGGCACTGGACGGGTTACGCCAGTAGATTGCTCCTTGTCCGGTCTTGATGAAATCGCCGGCTTCCTGCTTCGAGGACAGCGAGTTTTTGTTCCAGTAGCCCTTGTCTGCCCACTCCTTCATCTTCTTGACCCAAGCTTCATACTTGTCGGTAAACGGTACGATTTGAATATCACGCGGAGTATCGTAAGAAGTGGCTCCGATCAGCTCGGTTCCACCAATCATCTGGAAATCATTCCAGGATTTGAACAAGACGTTCACGTTATCATAGACCAAGCCATTGATCGGGGTAACATGCTTCTTCGTCTTCACGGCATCCATGTAAGCCTCAATCGAATTCAGGTCGGAGAACTCCGGCAGGCCCAATTCCTTGCGCCAGTCCTCCCGGTAGACGTAGCCGGATGGCGTGTATTCCGGATTCGTGTTCGGCACTGCATAGATACCGCCGCCGACCGTGACGGAGCCCCAGTCATCCTTCGGCACATTGCCCCAGGTTACCGGCGCATATTCAGGAAGCAGCTTCGTCAGATCCAGGAACGCTCCCTGCTTGGACAACTTGTAGAAATCTGCCCAGCTTGATGCGAAGATCATGTCAATCTTCTCACCGGAGGTTAGCAGCAGATTATATTTAGTCTGCCAGTCGTTCCAGGTAGTAAACTTGAGATCGACCGTAGTGTTCAGATCCTTTTCCAGCATCTTGTTCCATTTGGCCATCACCTCGTCCATATCCTTATGCGTATCGCCGACCAGATACCAGGTCAGTTTTACCTTTTTTGCTGTAGCCTCACTTGCCGACGGACTGGCATTGCTTCCAGACGGATCCGGATTGTTCTTTCCCGCCGCATTGTTATTCGATCCGCCACAGCCTGCCAGCAGTGATGCCAGCATGGAGAGCGATACGAGCAGCGTCCATCTTTTTTTGATTTTTCCCAACTTGATTCCTCCTCAATGAATGTGCTAAATGCTTCGAGCCTGTCTGACCTTGCCCTTTATTACTTACAAAAAATACTATGTTAGCCGGCAAGCCGGTTCTAACCTTTGACCGCTCCAACCGTAAGCCCTTTCACGAAGTAGCGCTGAACGAAAGGATACAGCAGGATAATTGGCCCTGTCGCCACTACAGCAACGGCCATTTTGAGTGTTTCTGTCGGCGGCACGACATTAGCGGCCAGGTAGGCCCCGTTATTCGTCTGCAGCACCGCTGCGCTGGACAGGATTTTATAGAGCAGGAATTGCAGCGGATATTTACTATCCGTTGTAATGAACATATTGGCATTGAACCAATCGTTCCAGTAGCCTAGTGCTAGAAACAGCCCGATTGTGGCGAGTCCCGGCGTCGACAGCGGCAGAATCAGCCTCTGGTAGATTTTGAAATCACCGGCGCCATCAATTTTGGCGGACTCTACTATAGATTCAGGGATCGACTTCATGAAGCTGCGCATCAGGATAATGTTCCAGGCACTCAGCAGTGGAGGCAGAATTAGCGCCCAATAGCTGTCTTTGAGCCCCAGATTTTTGGTCATGAGAATATACCAGGGAATCAGGCCGCCGCTGAACAGCGTTGTGAAGTAAATAAAGAACGAAATACTGTTGCGCATCGCGAAATCCTTGCGGGAAAGGACATACCCTGCCATCGAGGTCAGGAAAATGCCCAGCAGCGAACCGGCGACGGTCACACCGATCGTTACACCATAAGCCCGGTATATTTGCTCCGGCGTACTGAATAAGGACTTATACGCCTCGAAAGAGACCGTGTCCGGGAACAATTGAAAGCCTTTTGAGATAATCTCCATCTCATCGGTAAAAGAACCGACGACGATTAGCCAGAAGGGGATGAGACAGATCAGGGAAACGAGTGTCAACAGCGTGTAGCCGATGATATTAAAAACGATGGTTTCTTTGTCCTGCTTGATCCGGCTGCCTTTGGAGGCATCCGCTTTGGCTAGTTGTTTGACTTGGGTACTCATGCGTATACCTCCTTTCTAAAACAAAGAGTAGTCCTTGTTCGTCTTACGGATGATGTAATTGACAATCATGATTAAAGCAAAGCCGAAGAATGATTGATACAGTCCGGCTGCCGTACCCATACCGATGTCAAAATTGACTGTCAGGGAACGGAACACAAATGTGTCGATAATATCTGTGGCATCGTAGAGCATACCGTTGTTGCCGATAATCTGATAGAACAGATCGAATTGCCCCTTCATAATGCCGCCTAGACTGAACAGAATCAGCAGAATGAATGTAGGCTTCAACAACGGCAGCGTAATATTGCGGATTTGCTGAAAGATAGTCGCCCCGTCGATTTTCGCTGCTTCGTAATATTCATCGCTGATCGCCATAATGGCCGCCAAATAAATGACAGTGCCATAGCCAAGGCCTTTCCAGACACTAAAGAACACAATAATGAACTTCCACGGTGCCGTATGCAGGTAGAAATCATAAGAATGAAGTCCAATCTGCTTAAGTACGCTGTTGACTACCCCAAGATCTGAGAACAGGTTATAGACGAATGCGCCTACCAGCACCCAGGACAGAAAATAGGGAAGAAACATCAGCGACTGGGCTGTCTTCTTAAACAGCTTGCCGGACAGTTGAGCAAGGAATACGGCACAAATAATCTGCATGATATTACCCAGTAAAATGAACGCCAGATTATACAGCACGGTATTCTTGGTCAGATTCCACAGCACTCCAGTATTAAATAAGAACTTAAAATTCTCCAGCCCGACAAACTGGCTTCCAAACAGCCCTCCGTCAAAATCAAAATTCGTAAAGGCGTAATACACGCCTATCATCGGGATGTAACTAAACACAATGAAAAACACAATGGTTGGTGCAATCATTAGCAGAAGCGTCTTGCTCTGACGCAGCTCCCGGATGATCCCGCCCTTTCCGGACATCGAATCGGCCTCCTTCTCCTTCTGTTATGTATGTTCCGCCGGTACTCCCGGCTACAAACTCTATACTAGGAGAGAGACTATTTCCGGGCAACTTACCATATGCGATATGACTCACTTTCCGCTTAAAAAGCAGACTAATTTATCCCGAACTGACTGCTTAATTGCTACCTCAATCCGTAAAAAAAGGCGTTCCTATGCGATTTCCGCCAAGGAACGCCTTCCCTTCTATTCAGCTGCAATGCCTGACCCTACACCGTCCTCATCCGTTCGGTCCCGGCCCGTTCTGCGGTATTCCGCAGGCGTTACACCGTTGTACTTCTTGAACGCTTTAAAAAAATACGGGCTGTTCGAGAAACCGGCGCGTTCTGCGATTTCTCCGACAGGGGCATCCGTATGCAGGAGCAGCTCACGCACTCTGCTCATCCGCACCTCCTGGATATAACCGAGTATCGTCTGCAGCGTATGCTGTTTGAACACGCGCCCGAGATAGGTGGCGGACATGCCGAGCTCGTCTGCCAGCATGTCCAGAGACAGATTCGGATCGGCATAACGTTCATCGAGAATTTTTTTGATCCGGCACGGCAATTCATCCTGCCGGCTCTTCTTCCGTTCATTCATCTGATTCTCCAGCTGATCAAACAGGGACATACAACGGTCAATGAACTGCCCCATCGTCTCTGCCCGGGAGTGAGGCATATACAGGTGCAGGTTAATGAACTCCCAGTCCTCGTTCAATGGAGAATGCTGCCGGATAATCCGCAGTGCGTTCTGCAGCGCAAAGGTCAGGTGTGAAACAGCAAACTGGTAGGATATATAGGTATAATCAGCCGTATCTATAATGATCTCACGGAACAGCTGCCTTACATCAGCTATCCGCCCCAGCATCAGCTCATCAATCATCTGCTTCTCTTTCTGCAGCGGATATTCATAACGTTTGGTCTTGTTCTGTTCCACCTCTTCGGCTTCGATATGGCTGCCGGCTCCGCTGAATACCCAGCTGTATGAGGCTTCCACTGCTTGCTGATACAGGGCATGCACCGCTTCGATCCCCGGACCGCTCAGGCTAGAGGATACTGTAACCGACAGCTTTAAATATTCGCTGACCGCAGTTTGAATCCAAGTGGCATAATCTCTGCACCGCTCCCGGTCAACTTCGGCTTCGCCGGACATCTGAAGCAGCACCGCCGCCTGTTCATCCCCGATATCCGCCGCAGCGGCTGGAATGCCAGCGGCGGCGAAGAGCTCCTGGGCAATGTTGAGCACTCCGTAGAGCAGCAGCTTGCGGTCCTCCGCTTTGTACCGGTTCACGAACAGCAGGTGATCGTCCACCAAAATCAGCAGGACACGGACCGGCTGCGCAGGATCCAGCGGAATGCCGTACCGTTCAAACCGCGCGGCTGCATGCCCGGCGTTCATCTGTGTATACCCGTTCAACAGGCTGCGGAGATATTCCGAGCGCATCGCCTGGACGCTCTCCCGCTGTTCTGTTTCCAGCTTTCCCAGCCGGGAGAGCTTATGGTTCAGCCCGCTGAAGATCCGCCGGGACAGCAGTGAGGAGATTGCGAGTCCGGCGAACAGGATAGCCCCCGCAACGATCAGCGTTTTGATCCGCATACTATCGATATTCCGGCTGATCACTGAATAAGGCACAATGCGGATATATCTCCAGCCCAAATAGTCCGGACTGCTGTAAGTGACTAGACTTTTGACATGATCCACCTCAGCGGCAAAATACCCGGAATCGTCCGGTTCGCGCAAGATCCGGTCAATATACGGCGTCCCCTTAAGGTTGGTCAGCATCGGTGTCTTCCAGCTGTTCGTGACAAGCGTGCCGTTCTCGTCGATCAGAAAGGTATTCGTCGGATCATTCGTCAGCGAACCGTCGATATGCTTTTGCAGCTGCGTCTCCTTGATGTTGACGACAACCGCATTCTTCCGCGGCTTCTTGCTGAGCGTGTCATACAGCAAAAAAGTATACGTATCCCTTTCCCGCTCCGCGATGTTTCCAACAAGCCCGTCGATCTTCAGCTTACGGGGAATCGGCATCAGTGTTTTGTAATCATTCACATGCTGGAGCATGCTGCTCAGTTCCTGGTCGTAAAATTCCGCCTCGCTGAACACCGAGGGCACGCTCATATCCGAAGTGATATAGAAGGTGCGTGACTCGGCATTATAAACATAGATGGAATCGATAAACGGCGAGGTTTCACGGTAATTGGTTAACTGGCGGATGGAACTATCGATGTCCTGAGCGCTGAGGTCGGGAAAATTAAGCAGATTGGCGATATTCTGGTCGCTATGAATCTGCTTGGCGAACGTGGCGGCGGTCACAGCCATCACGGAGGCTTCCTGCGTCGTCTGCGCCAGATTGTCCATCGTCTGATCGTAGGACTGGCCGAGCGCGATTTTCTCAAAATTCATATACAGAATGATGGACAGTATGGAAATAGTCAGAAATATCGTAACTACCATTACTGAAAAAAACTTCCCGAAGTAGCGATCTACTTTTCTGTGCGGCATTTTCATGTATGATCCCCCCTCAAAAGATAGTTTTGTTCTTAGCCGCGTGAGTAGGCATTCATATCGAATCAGCTCCTTTTTGCGAAGAACCTTTGACAATCAACCTGGAATTGATCACAAAATCCTTTTGACCCGGCTCGAGATCACCGTTGATCTGATCAATAACCTTGTCCGCGAGTAGCCCCCCCAACTCATACAGCGGCTGTTCAACGGAGCTAATCTTAGGCGATACATAGTTGGTAATCCGGATATTGTCGACACCCACCACCGCCATGCGGTCCGGAATTGCAATGCCATATTCAGAGCAAGCTTTGTATACTCCAAGTGCCATCTCGTCATTGGCGGCAAATACCGCGGTAAAATCGCTGCTCTCTTTCCATAAACGGCGGAAAGCCGCGTATCCGCCATCTTCGGAGAAATCTCCCTTGTCAACCAGTGTCGGCAGAAAAGGTAATCCCGCTTCAGCCAGCCCCGCCTTGAACCCTTCCAGCCGGTCGATGCTGTCCAGCGCGTCCTCATAGCCGTTCAGATAAGCAATCCGCCGGTGCCCGTTTGCCACCAGGTGAGTGACAACATCATGGCCGATTTTCCAGTTATCCGTAGTGGAGCAAGGAATGTTAAGGTGTCCAAGGCGCCGTCCGATCACCCCAATGGCATAGCCTTCACCTGCGAAGGATGCGATCTCCCCGTCGCTCAGCATTGGCGATACCAGGATAATGCCGTCCACAGTCCGGTTCTGAAGCAGCGACAAATACTCCAGTTCCTTCATCTTCTCATTCTGTGAGTTGCAGATGAGGATTTTGTAATTCATTGCGTTTGCCTTTTGTTCTATCCCTTTAATAATCTCGGCATGATAAGATATCCCGATATCGAGTACGACGACGCCGAGCGTCATGGTCTTTCGGGATCGGAGTTGCTTGCCCATGGCGTTCGGTGTGTAATTCAATTCCTGAATGGCCTTCAATACCTTATTTTGCGTTTCCTTGGTTACCAGAGGACTGCCGTTTAATACGCGGGATACCGTCGCAGGTGAGACATTGGCAATCCGGGCAACATCGATAATTTTGCTATCCTTCATCAGTTCACATACTTTCAAGGTTTGATAAACCCATTATAACATCAATGAAATCGATTTCAATAACCTTTCGCTCCCTTTCTTCAGCCGTTTTTTATACGTGGAGATAAGTAAGCTACTTGGGTAGATGCTCCGTGAACGGACCGTTGTTCCAATCGTTGTTGTCCCAGATTTTATCTATTCTCCTTAGCGGTGAAAATCCGGGGACAAGGCGACCGCTGCCACTTTCCACATTCGTACCGTCCTCTCCGCTGTTTAAGCGGGAAATGGAGTACTGGACGTGTCCAGCCGGGAAAATGCTGCATTTCCAACGGCTGCCCCCTAAAGGAGCTGTACGTTGAATGACAGAGCCGGAAAGTGTATTTGGACCACTGAAAAATAACCGGGGCTTCCGGCGTTTTCTGCTTCAGGATCTCGGATAAATAACGCTCGACGCCGGTTGGCTTTCACTAGCCCATAATCTATTGAAGCGAGAAGCCATGGACCCAAAAATGGAGCAGCGCTCCCCCAATAACTGGAGGAGCGCTGCTCTTATTAACTTGTATGCTTTTAAACTTGAAGGTGGCCTGTCACCGCAAAATATTCACAGAAACGGTCCGCCAATTCAACTAATACATGATTCCATACAACCGGTAAAGCGTGACAGCAGCTTCCGCCCTTGTGATCGGCGAAACGGGCTGCAAGTAACCGTTATAGCCCTGGAACAAACCAGCCGAAACCGCACGGGCTACACTTTCCCTGGCATAAGCGGATACTTTAGAAGCATCCCTGAATTCCGGCAATGCCTCCCCGCTGCCCACGGAGTGCTCCTTGCCTGCCGCAAGCATGGCGTTGTCCAGCATCATCATCATTTCCTGACGGGTTACCGGCTGCTTCGGCCGGAACTCATCACTGCCCGTACCGCGAACGATGCCTAATGTCCGGGCAGCATTCACATCTTCATAGTAATAATCAGCCTGCGCTATATCCGTAAAGGAATGGGAGGCTTGCGCCTGCAGATCAAACAGCCGCATAATCATGACCACCGCATCTGCGCGGGTAATCGTTTGAGCAGGCGAATACGATTGCTCTGAAACTCCCTGGATAGCTCCCTTAGAGGCAAGAGCTTCCACCGCTGCCTGCGCCCAGCCGTAGCGGCCCAGATCGCCGAAACTCTTGGCTACAGAGACAACGGCATAGCGGCTGAAGTGATGTGTGGTGAATTGCATCTCACTGCCTGTGCTGTCATATCGTCCGCTGACTACCGGCTGTCCCTTGCCGTTTGCCCCGATCTGCCAGAACGTCAGCTGAGACGGGTTGAGCGCTTCGGAGGAGGAAAGCTGGTAAGGCGTACGGAACGTAACCGTCGCTAGATTGTTCTGCCAACTGACAGGGTTGCCGTCTACAGCTGCGCCCAGCTCGACAACCGGACGGCTGCCCGCAGCCTGCTTGACGTTTCCATCCGCACCGGACAGATCCGCGAGCTTAACAGACACAGCGATCTGCTTCGCATCTTTAGCCATGCCCGCAAACATATCGCCCGGAAGTAGCAGACTTCCTGCAGGAGTAATGTATTGGATCCGCACCTGCTTCATCGAAGCCAGATATGAGGCAGGCAGCTGCAATTCGAATGTTGTTTTACCCGCAGCTGATCCAGCCTTAAACGTAAGCGTCCGCACTCCATTGGCATCTGCCTGAGCGGCGGCGAGCGCCTTCGTAAGCTCCGCTGTGCCGGGAGCAAGAACAGACTTCGTACTGTCTGTTGCGCCTACGGTAACGGAAGGGGTCGCTGTTGGTGTTCCGGCATCAGGAGTGGGAGCCGGAGTCGGAGTCGGAGTAGGAGTGTCCGTTCCCTTCTTACTGATAACCAGCATTTGCGTTCCAGGTACGGCTTCGTAATAGACGAATGTACCTTCACCTTCCCGGACCGGCTTCAGGTTATAAGAAGTGGCTCCCCGTGTGAGAGTAACCTCGTTCCACTCTGCCGGAACCTTCGTTCTCAGGGTTAGCGGCTCATTGTAAACTGCCGGGTCCAGTGTACCCTCCAGCTTAACCTCGATTGCACCGGAAGCGGCTTTCGTAACCTTTGCTGTAGCGTTCTGTCTTTCACGCAAATATTTGCCCACCTCGGCAAAGGTACCGTTCCAAAGAGCATCTTTCCGCTGGGCTACATATCCGTAATGGTTGTCATACAGGCTGAGCGGTGGTGAGGACCAGCCTTCACCATCATTGCCATGGCCGGTCAGAATCAGCCAGTTGCCCTTGGCGATACCAAAGTCGGTCCAATCATCCAGTTGGACAGCTGTTGTCGTACTTTCAACCATTGTACTGCTCAGATTGTAATATTGCTCTGTGCTGCTGGCGTTGCCGGCATTGTTACCTCCCTGGCGTGCAGCAACGAAATACTTGGCTGCTTCTGCCGCAACCGCTGCATTTCCCGTATTGTACGGGAGCGCCAGCGATTCCGGCTTATAACCAGTCTTCTCCTTGATCCGGGCGACAGAATCCTTTAACTCGGAGGACATCTCTGACGCGCTGAGCGTGGTCAGATTGCGGTGAGTAACCGTATGGCTGGCTACATCGAAAATCCCTTTATCCAAAAGCGCTTTCCACTGCTCCCATGTGCCCGTGGAAGCGCCAGTGTCATTATAGGCATTGTCGATCCAGCCGCTGATCAGCGCGAGCGTTCCTTTCAGCTTGTATTTTTCATGCAATCCGGCAAACCGTAAATCAGATTCGTAGATACCATCATCATACATAATCGAATACGCACCGGCCTTGCCGTCTTTCCAAGTGGTGACCTCCGTATCCCCGATGTTGAAAAGTGTGCCCCGGATCGCTTTGGCCACTGTATCAGCTAAAGTCCAGGCGCCTTTCGGATTCGGATGAATCTTATCCGGGAAGTCGCTGCTGCTTCCGGTTGTGGCCGCATTCACGTCGATCAGGGTTGCGCCTGTCGCTTCGGCCGCCTTCCGGATCAGAGGAATGACCCCGTTTTGCAGGACAGAGTTGACAATGCCATAAGCCTGGTTCGGATCGTCGTTGAATATTGCCGGCGGCAGATTGACAAAGACCTTCGGATGACTTGGCAGCGCCTGATACAATTGTATCAGCTCTGTATAATCACTCAGGAAGTGGTTCTGTCCCTCTTTCCAGTTCCAGGCTTTCGTATCATTGGTACCCAGCTGGATAACCACGACGTCAGGAGCATAGGTCTTGCTGGCCGCAAATGCGGCTTCATTCCAGTACGGATCGTCGCCGTCCTTTTGTAGCGTGCGGCCGCTGACGCCGAAGTTCTTGACGGCAAAGTTGCTGCCGAGCAGCGACTGGAGCTGCGCCGGATAACTCGTTACCCCGGCATATTTCAGCCCGGCTCCCGCTGTGATACTATCTCCGACCGTTGCTACCTTGATTTGACCTTCCGGACGGTTCTTCTCTGGAATCTTTTCCGTATATGTGGCGGGAATTTCATCCGACGGATACTCAGCGAAGTACAGATCGTCAAAATAATAGGTGCCGGGATTCCACTCCGACAATCGGATTTCCTTCAGAGCGCTGATATCCGCAGAGGTCTTCATCAGCGGAAGATACACTTTTGTCCACTGCCCCTTGACGGAACTGACATCGGTCCAGTTGTTCACGGAGACCGTGCCGTCCGTATCCACAAAGGTAACGTGGACGGTGTTCGATCCCTGCATATCCTTTACATAGAAGGCCAGATAATTGAAGCCGGAAGCATCTATGGAAGCTGCGCCGCCCTGTGGCTTAATGATGACAGATTGCTTATCCGCACCCGGTGAGCCGGCGTCTCCAGTGACTTCCAGCTTCACACTTCCTGTTCCTCCAGGATTGACCCCGAATGTCCGGTCCACCGTCGCGATGGCATTCACACCCTGGCCGACCTGCACATCTGGCTCCTCAAAGGATTGGAACCAGCCGCTGGAACCGACAGGATACGAAGCGGGTTCCACACCGGTCTTGTAGGTTGCCGCGAAGAAGTTGTCGACCCATAGCTGCTCAGAAGCGTTCATACCGATCCTGATCTGGGTAATCGCCAGCGTATTCAGCTGACGGCTGGACAGTGGAACGCCCTGCGACTTCAGAAGCGGAACACTCAGCCGTGTCCATGCGTTTTTCACCGTCTTCCCATCCGTCTCCGTTGTCCAGGAATGCCCTTCGGCATCCACGAGCGTAACGGAAAGAGGTCTGTCCCCCACGCTGTCCTTAGCGTAGAAGTTCAGGTAATTGTAACCTGTCAGATCACTGTTGATCGCGCCGCCCTGCGGAACAAATGCGGCATAAGTCCCGTCGGCGCCGGCGCCTGCTGTGATCTTGAGGCTCTTCGTACCGTTGCCGGCCGCACTGTCTGCTGCTGATTCCAGCTGCAGCTGAGGGGAGGAGGATAAATACCCCCGGCCTGACTCAAAGCTCTGGAACCAAGCCGAGATACCGGTCGGGTTCGGCTGTGTTCCGGCTGAAATCCGGTTATACCGGTTATACCGCTCGGCCAGAATATCCTTCACTTGCTTCGGCGTTGTCCGGTCCATATGATACAAGCCCATCGTTTGCAGGCCTGTAATATTGGTATACCAGTTGTATGCAGTCCACCAGGCTGCACCGCTCAACAGTCCACCCGGGTTCGGCGTTCCATCCTCCGCCCGTGTAGCTGTCCGTGCAAATGCATTGAACGTACCTGTGAACAGCGTTGTCTGCCTTGTGTCCGAGGCGGTTTCATCCCCTGACCAGTAGCCGTACTCTGTAGCAATAATCGGCTTACCCGGATGCAGTGCATGGATGGCTTCAATTTCCTCCTGTGTCTCCAAGTCAGGATTCGCACCGTAAAAAGCGCCGAAATACATGGTCATTCCGATGATATCGGCCGGGGAATGCGAATGGTCGCTCACCCCTTTGTACGGATTCGCCACGGCGGACTGGCCGACCAGTCTTGTTCCATCGATGGCATGTGCAGCATCCCGCAGCTCCTGGATAAAGTTGACACGCTCCAGCTGCCCGCCTGACTCATTGCTGACCCCGTCAAACCAGACGGAAGCTCGGTTGTAATTACTGAAAATCATTTCCTCCATCATTTGCTTGGCCTGACCCCGCTGACGCTGCAGGTCGAAGGCTTCTCCGCTAAACCAATAAGCCGGAATTTCCTGCCAGATGGCCAGACCGATCCGGTCGGCAAATTGATAGGTCGGCAGGCTGTGCGGAAAATGCCCGGTCCGGACGAAATTAGCCTTCAGCTCCTCCTTGATCTTCAGCAGGTCGCTGTACCGGGTTGCATCATTCAGTGAAGGTCCTTTGTCGCTGCTGTCCTCCGTATAACCTACCCCGGTGAGGAACGGGGCCAACTCTCCGTTCAGCTTAAGCTGTACACCATCCGCTTCCAGTGTACGGATACCGAACTGGGTATAGAAGGTGTCGGTTACTGCTCCGCCGGTCTTCTGCTCTACCTTTAAAATATACAGATTCGGTTCAGACGGACTCCACAGCTTCGGTTTAGGTACTTTTACCTTGAGTGTTTGTACCGCCTGCCCGCTGGCTGGAACCGTTAATGCGCTTCCTTGGGCCGCTGCCGCTTCCGTACCCGTCAGATCCTGCGCATATTCGCTGAGCTGGTTATTCTCTCCGATCTTCGCTTCATAGATGGTATAGGACAGCTGAACCTGTTCAGCTGTTTTACCCGTATGATTCAGAAAGGTTCGGACTGACAGATCTCCATCCGTACCCAGCGTACGCACATCACTGCGCACCACATAGGTGTCCGGCATAAATTCAACGTAGGCGTCCCGCAGGATTCCTGTGTAGTTGAACCAGTCGGACGTCGCGTACGGCACGATTTCCCCGTTATTGAACTTATCCCATTTCGGATTGTCAACACGCACAGCGATCACATTGTCGCCGCCATAATTGAGTAGATTGGATGCGTCCAGTGCGAACGGCGTGTAGCCGCCCTGATGCCCGCCCGCATATTTGCCATTGATCCATACATCCGCGAAATAGTTGACGCCGAGGAAAGTAAGCTGTGCAGGCTGCCCCGCAAGAGAGCTATTCACCTCAAAATGCTTGCGGTACCATACCCCGCCCTGATAACCCGACTTGTCACTCTTGTTCTCCGGTCCGGTCAGCGATTCGTAAGCTGTGCTCTCATCCTCCGGGAGAGGGAGTGTCTTACCGGCCCAGCCGGAATCGTTGTAGCCAGTCTCCTGTCTGCCGCCCGCCTCATCTTCAAGGCCAGCAGTTCTGGCACTGTCCCGTGGTGCTGCTGACAGATTGGAATCCAGTGTGGTTCTTTCTTTTTTCCAGTCTCCGTTTAAGGAAAGGTACGTTCTGTCCTTCTGCTTCTCGAAAGAACCCAACGGTAGACTGCCTGAATAAGGCATCGCTTCGCCGTCCACATCCTTCAGCACCAATTGCGTAAAGCCGGCATTCGGGAAGCCTGCACTTTCTTTTTTAGCGAAATAAAACTCATCCAGATAATAGGTCCCCGCTTTTGCAGGCGTCACCGTCACCGTGCTTAGGCGTGCAAATTGGAAGTTCAGACTCTTGTCCAAAGGCATAGCGATCCGGTTCCAGCCGGCTGCTGTCGTCTTTCCGGTCTGCCAGTCTACCGTTTTACCGCCAGCATCCTTCAACTGTACGGACAGCGTCTGACCGCCCTGCTCATCCCATACATAAAAGACCAGATGGCTGAAATTTGTGGCGTCGAACTCCGCCTTATAGTCGTAAGGCTGGTTCTTGTCCGGAGACTCTTCGAGCGCCTGCGGCTTGACGTTTATGCCATTCGTGGCAGGGTTGGTCGAATCCTGGGACAGCACTGCCCGAATGCTCGCAGAGTTGTATGGATTGGCTGACTTATCCATACTGAGTGTGGTACTCACCCCTGTACCTGCCGTAATCCCGTATTGTCCGTCCTGCCCTTTCGTCTCGAAATTATGATACCAGACCGCTCCGATATTCTGGTTTCCGCTGATGAAGCCGGCCAGTACATCGTCTTCGGCCATGGCAAAATACATATCATCGAGATAATACACTCCGGCATTGTAAAAGCCGATATCGACGGATACGATTTTTGTCATGTCAATCTTCGAGGCTTCTTTCAGCGAAAGCTGCATATTGACATATTTATTCTTGGTAGATTTGGCGGTTCCCCACGTGTCCCAGACGCCCCCGTTGGCATCCTTGATACGGAATTCCACACCATTGCTGCCCTGGGTGTCCTTCAGATAGAAAGCAAGATATGAATAAGCTGACGCATCGAACGTCCCGCCTGCTTTGGGCTGTACGCTCAAGTAACTCCCCGCCGCATAAGGCCAGTCATTTTTGACAGTCGTGACCTTGACACCGGCCATGCCCGCTGCGTTGGCTATATCTGCTGAAGTCTCGGCGGTAGCAGCGCTGCCTGCAGAGTAGCCGGTTTGGCTCTCGAAATCATTGAACAAGGCCGTGCGCTCTGGCTTAACAGCAGGCGAAGCATCTGTTTCGTTCTGGGCCAGATAAAGATCATCGTAGTAGTACACATTACCGTAACCCCAGTACGTCCCAAGCTCAATTTGCTGTAGTCTGGACAAATTAATTTTTGATTTGTCCAACTTCACAGTCACTTTTACCCATTGCTTCGACTGCGTCTTGACTGCTGCGCTTGTTTCCGTGTCCCAGATCCCGCCATCAGTATCCTTGAATACAACATGTATACTGGATCCGGCGGCGGCTGTCGTATCCTTAACGTAGAACAACAGATAACTGAAAGGGGAAGCATCTATATAAGTTGCACCGGATACAGTCGAGCTTTCCGGTTTAATTCCGGCTCCATAAACGCCGGTGTTCCAGGCTTCGTTCCGCTCCTTCCCTTCCCCGTCCGTATAGGTATTCTGCACCATTTTAAGACTGCCGGAGCTTGAGGAATAAGCAGCATCCGTAGTGACACGCTGGGCGACCGTCGCGGTTCCCTGACCTGCCAAACCATAGCTGCCATCGCTGCCGGATTGCTCGAAGCTCTGGTACATGACAGGTGCAACCGGCTCATTGCCATCATCCGGATAAGTCGGCGGCAGAGCGGCAGCAGATTTAGAAAAGTACATCTCGTCAAAATAATAGATGTTGCCCCAGCCCCAATACTCGCCTAGCGAAATGGAGACAATCCGCGAAAAATCGAGTTTTGTCTTATCCAGCGGAATCGAAAGCCTAGTCCACTGATCCTTCACCGACAGGGTTTGGTCTGTATTGGCATTCCATTCTTTCCCGTCTGCATCCCGGATGACAACATTCGGGTTATGAACATCGGTGTCCAGAACGTAAAAATTTAGATAGCTATAGTCAGAAGCATCATAATAGGTGCCTTCTGTAACTGTCTCCTTCTGTGGCGTTACCGTGAATCCGTAAATATCAGTGTTCCAGGCTCCGCCGCTGGGATTATTGTCGTTCGTCTGGGTCAGGCGCACACTTCCCCGGCTTCCGCCTCCCGGTGTCCGGTCTGTAACCGACGCCGTTGATGAGGTACCGACGGCAGAAATCCCATAGGTCTTCCCCTCCCCGGCCTGCTCAAAGTTCTGATACCACTTGCTGTCTGTCTGCGTCTGTGGCGGTGTCTGCGGGGGTGTCTCCTGCGCGTAAGCGGTATCTCGTGCTATTCCCCCGAATACTACCGGGAACAGCAAGACCAGTGCCATGACCGCCGCGAAATATTTGTTATGCCCCCGCTTGCGCTTAACCGATTTGCTTATGGACTGCATACATACTCCTTTCGACTCTCTTTATTTGAAATCGATTTCATTTAGATAAAAGAAAACAGAATTATTTTTCATTCCTCCCTCTCTCAACCGTATAAAAAGTTTGAGTACCTAAGTCATCCAATGTAGCATGACTCCATTCGACTCCATTTTCTTGAAATCGATTTCATTTTGATATAAAAAAACAGATTCCCCCCTGTTCATTCCTTCCACTCTCAAAACCTTATAAACCAGCTGAAGCGAATAAGGCTACAAATGAAATCGATTTCAAATCTATTATATGAATACTCTATTCAAGATGTCAACGCTTTCTTTGATGTTTTTTATCCTTCACTTTCCGAGTAATAACCCGACTAATTATAATCATTTTCCGGTTACGCTTCATAATTTCATGATAGGTTCGGCCGAATAATAAGAAGTCCGTTTGTAAAATCCCATAACAGCTTTTCGTTAAAATATTTATTGTTTCTTCGCTATAATGAAATTGCATAACCTACTTTTTACTAGATTAAACAATATCACTGACTTATTTATTGTATTGAGTCCTATGTTTATTCAAAAAAAAAACGAATGCAACTTATTTTCTCAACCTAATGAAAAACCACATATATTCAATATGTTGGCTCACCAAAGTTGAAAAAGGAAGTTGCAAAAAGTTAAACAACACCCTTAATGGACCATCTACGCATCGGTCTTTTTCTCTCGTTACCACCGCGCGGTGGTTTTAAATTATATAGAGAAGCCGAATTAAAAATAGCGTCTTACTCTATTCATGTAGCTTACATATTCGCTCCCGAAATTTTTGATACACCATTTTTCTTCCGAAAGTATAATCCAGTGTGCTGAAATTTGAAAAATAAGTAGAGTGATAAATAGCAGAATTGAATTCATTAAGACGGCACAGCCCAAAAAATATAAGAAATACCCTATATACATTGGGTTACGAGAAACCTTATATATGCCGTTTGCATTTAACCCGCTCCGGTTAGGCTTTGCAAAGGCAATCGTAGAAAATATAAGAACAATAATGCCTAAGATGTAGATAAACAAGCCCATCGAAAACTTTGGCGGCTTTGTTTGTACCTTCAAAAAAAGCGGATACAAAATAATGAAAATATTCATTATCTGGTACAACAAGCTGGCAACTCTTTCGCCTCCTTCTGTTGGAGCAAATAAAGCAGCACGACTTAAAGCGGACCTGTTCATCCTTCCCAATAGACCAAACCTTATGAGAAAGAGCGGGATGACTAATATAAACGCATTCACTATGCCGCCTCCCTTTCATTACCTCATTTAGATACCATTAACTGCAAACCTCACTGAATAAAGATCCTAATATTTGTATTCCATGCACCAAATCAGGCTCAGCAGCACCGGAGTAATTTAGCCGTATATTGTTATGTCTTGATTTGTCTGAATAGAATGAATGCCCAGGGACATAAGCGACTCCCCTTTGAAGAGCTAGTGGAATTAAATCCTTGGTATTAATATGGTCCGGGAGGCTCAACCATAGAAAAAAACCTCCCGCTGGCGCCCACACCTTGACATCAAGATGAGGGCGGCAATTAGGATGAGGTAGGATCTATAAACCCGACAGAAGGGCGGCTACGCTCTATTCGGACAGCCTCTCGTTCTTCCGGCGTCCCTTCCTTCAGCTCCCGTTCAATCGCAAACAACGGATTGCAGAAGGTTAGCCCCTGCTGGGCGGCCGTTCCAAAGAGAGCAAATTTTTATTGGAGATAGCTATTTGGTTATGTACGACATTAAACCTCCCTGAGCACACAAAAAACTATGAGCTATATAAACTGAACTTAAGTATGATAGACGGCTGAATGGAGTAACCCTTGAGGACCAAGGATTTCTCCATTCCAGCAAGTTAGATTCTTAAGTTCACTCTATGTAGGCTAGTATTATATTACATTTGAGTTGCTGTGAATACTATGACTAGAAATGATTTCCTTTGAATATTGCTCATTTATCAAATCTACTACTATGTTCACCATGCCCTCACAGGATATGGAGACCCCTTCTGTCGTCAGCACGATTCCCATCCCGCTCACAAAGCTTCTTCCAGTGGAGGAACGGTGGCTTTGCATATCCTTTTATGACATCAACACCGCTACAGCCATGGGTATTCTCGACTGTACAGAAAAGGCGGGGCCCTGTGGAATATAAACGGACTATAATAAGTCCAGTCCTCTCAACTTGCAGAGCTAGGGATGGTATTAGACGTCCCTTTCTCTTGCAAGGTTGTCCCGCTCTGCCGGCCGACTTGGTTTTGCCGTCTGTTCCGGGTTTCGCCTTCTCATCCTCAGCACCCTTCCTCACGGACAGAGCACTATGAGTCAGCTATATACTTCGCCATCTCACGGTGTACTCGGGACTTTCACCCGATAGCACGATGCGCTGCAAGCGCACAAGAAACCCGGGAGGAGCTCCCCCGGGTTTCTTGTGTTACTAACACCGACTGCTTCAGCGTCCGATCTGGTGCTCAAATATTTTGTTAACACTATAAATAATATTGCCAATACCACCGTCAACTCTCATAAATCGCTGGTCTACTGTCTTAGCAATACAGCATGTATAATCCATGAATGTAAACGGTACATCGTCCGTTTGCCTGTTCATGATATCACCGCACAGCTTGATAACCCCCCCCAGCATTTCGCTGGAAGCTTCACTTGCAAGATGACATAAATACACCCGGTCAAATTTACCTTGAACATTCCGGGCAAGCTTCTCCAGTGATTTCTTGTACTTTTCTACAGTATATGATTGCTCATCAAACAGAAAAGTAGAATGGTTGCAGGCGTCACCTAGTATTAATGTTCGCTCTTCTTCAATTAGAATTGCCATTGTCCCCGGGGTATGACCCGCAGCTGAATAGATTCCAAGATGAATGCCCCCAAGGTCAAACCGATCCCCTTCCTTCAGTTCAAGAAAGTCAGGTGGCTGAGGAGGAACAAATTCAAGCTCCTCCAGGTCAGGCATCGCCGGCCCCAGGGTCATTTCCATATATTCCTGCCTTACCTTCAATTCCTGGTGTTCAGTATAAATAACGTTATCTAATGAGCTCATATAGACCTTGTTGAATTCCGGAGCTCCCATAGCATGATCAACATGCCCGTGTGTCAGGATAACCGTAATCGGCTTGCCCGTTAGACTCTCAACATATGCCCTCAGATTGCCCACACCAAGACAGGTATCTACGAGCACGGCTTCATGCTCCCCCTCAATAAGATACATGAATTCTTGCGACAGACTCGTTATCCTTCTCACGCGCGGCGATATTTGCTCTGACGTATAGTATTTCATCGTCCATTTCTCCTAGTCCTGGATTTCCAGTATTTCCGCGGCAGCCAATTGAATATCCTCCTGTGTGATCCCGAAGAAATCCATCTTTCCAAGCGTACTTAAAGAATGCGTCTTTCCGTCGATATCATCAAGCGAGAGGAAATGGAATATTCCCGGTAGTTGGCGCTGTAACACTTCTAGCGCTTTATCATTCTTAACCATTTCTTCCAAACGGCTGTTCATAGAGAATAGCTTCCGGTAATCCGTTAAAGGACGATAGGTTAATTCATGAATTCCCGGCGCCAAAGTAAATATTTCTCCATCATACTGTGGCAATACTACTTCTGCCGTACACGCGAACGGAACCTCAAGGCGGATCTGCACGGTCCCGTTATCATTAATCTTCCATTCGGATGCATACGTTCCGCTGACCGAATCATAAATGGCATGAAACGATTTGAATTTCCGGTTGATTTGAGGTGCAAAGCGGACCTTTTTAAATCCGGGCTCCAGCGGCTCGATCCCGCCCAGATTCCGGTATAAATACTCAATCACCGAACCATATGCGTAATGATTAAGCGAATTCATCATCGTCCCGCTAATTGTCCCGTCAGGTAATACCGAATTCCAACGCTCCCAAATGGTAGTTGCCCCCAAATTCACACAATACAGCCAGCTCGGATATTCTTCCTGGAGCAGAAAATCAAGTGCTTCTTCCTCCATTCCGTTCTCAGCCAGTACTCTGCACATGATCGGCGCACCGACAAATCCACCCGTAAGTTTATGGCAATCTTTGTAGAATCTTTCCCGCAGCCCTTCCATAAGCTTCGTTTTATCAAGATAAATCCCGAAATTCAAGGCGACCAGATAGCCGGTCTGAGTATCAATGCTTAAACGACCTGATGAAGTAAAATATTCCGCTAGAATGGCTGCCCTGATCTTGTCCGCCATTTCGTTATACTCTTCAGCAAGCTGCTCTTTTCCTAACAACACTGCAGCCTCGGCCACCAGATGGGTCGATTCATAGTAGTAACAGGAGCTGATAAAATAATCATCTGTGCCACCCTTAAAGCTCTGCGGAGATCTGCCGTCCTGGGCCAGCCAGTCGGTTATTTGCGACCCGAAATTGTACAGATACTGCCGTCCTCGTTTTAAGTCTTCGCGGGTAATATAATCCACCCAATCTTTCATCATTGGAAAGTATTCCGCCAGCATCTCTTTATCCCCGTATTGCTTGTATAGCACCATCGGTAAAAATGTTCCGATATCCCCCCACACACTGCAGCCCAACGGCTCTCCCAGTACTGGAATATATATCGAGATAATACCGTTGTGTTTTTGCTGCTCCGTTCTTAAATCATGCATAAATTTATGATAGAAAGCCCGTGTGTCCATATTATAGGATGCTGTTCTGGCAAAGACCTGCGCATCACCGGTCCAAGCCAGTCTCTCATCTCGCTGCGGGCAGTCTGTCGGAAAGTCAATAAAGTTTGATTTCTGTCCCCACAGCGCATTTTCAAAGAGGCGGTTAATATTCTCATTTGATGTTTGGATAAATCCGCTCTGCTCGAGATCAGAATATACGACTTTACCTGAAATATCGGTTATCGCCAATTCTCCGATCCAACCGGTTACCCTTACGTAGCGGAATCCAAAAAAAGTGAACCGGGGACTCACATATTCAGAAGTACCGTCAGAGATATAAACATACTGTGATTTGGCACTGCGGTAGTTATCGTTGTAAAAGCTGCCATTCTGTAAAATTTCACCAAAATCAAAAATCAGTTTTGTTCCTTTAGGGAATTTATTATGGAATGAAATGAGGCCTGAAAAGTTCTGACCCATGTCCAGCACTGTTTCTCCGGCCGGTGTTTGGATTATGCTTTGCGGATACCGCTCCTCTTTTACTATGACCGGTATACTATAACGGCTCACCAGCTTTTTTTTGTCAAGGCCAAGGATACGTACCGGTTTTTCGGGATTATCCTCTTCGGACCAGAGCATACGGTTTAAGATTTCGCCATCGTAAATATCGCTTAATTGTATATCGGAGCCAACGTAACGCCAGCTTTCATCTGTTTTAATTATTTGTGCTTCACCACTGTGGTGCGTGATATGCAGCTCAGCTATACAAGCAAACTCACTTCCAAAGTTCTCCTTCAGATTCCCTAAACCAAAGCGGCCTTTGTACCATCCGTTGCCAAGCATAATCTCAAGAGTGTTATTCTCCGAGAAGTAATCCGTTACATCATAGGTTTGAACCTGAATTTCCGTGTTGTAATCACTATACAGCGGGGCCAGAAGCTCGTTTCCTACCTTTCGACCGTTAATATAAGCTTCATACAATCCAAGCCCTGTTATATACAGTCGTGCCCTTGTTACCGGCGATTCGGCTGCCAGACCAAACCCTTTCCGAAAAAGCGGATGGAACCTGTCTTCTTCTTGTGTACCGATCCAGTCAGCTGTCCAGTCATCGCCCAATTTCCCGGTTTCAAAAAAACCTGTTTCACTGATTGCCAGCTCATCCCTATCGGTTTCAACCTCTACTCTGTAGTAATACTTGGTCATTGGCTGACACTGTAGGTCCAAGGTTTCTCCTGTTGAATCTAAAGCTTCCCCTTCTTTAACATACAGAACAGGGCTCAGGCTCGGGCTGGTGCTTACCTCTATCTTGATTCTCTTTGAGCTGCCAGCATATGAATCCCTGACTTTCCAGGAGCACTTCAGGCTTTCGAATGAATACCCAACCGGATTATGGATTCCGTTAATCTTCAAATCGGTTACTTTCATAACTAATTCTCCTTTTTTAACGAGTTGATATTAATTATGGAAACTTATCATTGACTTGCTGCTCTGCTCGCCTCTAGCTCCGACTGTATCCGTTTTCGCTCCTGTCCTTTATATTTGTTCATCAAGAGCGGAATGGAGCCAAGAACCGAGCTGATGCCTACACCGAAGGCATATATAAAGAACAGCCCCTGCAGTGTCGATGAGGACTGGGTTGTCGCCTCTGTATCCAGTCCGATATAAGCCAGCAAGAGACCGGTTATAAAGGAACCAAATGCCGACATTATTTTGGCTGTCAAAGACTGAACAGCGAACATAATTCCCTCTGCGCGGTATCCTGTCTTCCATTCAGCATAGTCAATGGAGTCTACTACATAAATCGTTGACAGTGTCATGCTTATAGACATAAAGAATCCGGAAAGAATAGAAATCAGAAACACGAGTATCAGGCTGCCATATCCTACAGTGAAATACACAGCCCCTACAATCAGTGAAGCGATCCCGTTGTACAGGAATAATCTTGGCGTTTCGATTCTCTTAAGCAGCTTCGGAATGACTACAGGTGTTAACAAAAACCCCATCATCGTCGGAATCATAATAAACGAAAGCAATGCAATACTGCCCAGATTGTAGATGGCATAATAACTGGTAATCATGGTAATGACCATCGTCAGCACTTGGAAAAATTGACTGATGATATAGGATTGCAGCGGTTTATTTATTTTCAGAATATGGATCATACTCTTAAGGCTTGTTTTGGAGGAAGTAGGCTTGACCCGCTCTTTCGATACAATGAACAACACGATAAAGCTGATTGCCGCGATCAATGAGATTAACAAGCCCAGGTAGGAGTATCCCCCGCCGCTAAACGGCATTGGGGCAAAATAGGATACTAGGACTCCGCCGACTAGAGAAACAATAATAGTCCCCATTGTCGTTGCGGATTTCGTTAAACTGACTAAGGAATTCCGTTTCTGTGGATCTGTCGTCATTGTAGCTGACATACTCCAATAGGGAACATCCAGCAACGAAAAGCCGATACCCCAAAGGGTGTAGACGGTTGCAACAAAAGCGATCTTCATTGCCTCAGACGTGAATCCCGGATTTATAAACAACAGGAAGGTCAAGGCCGCCCAAAAAAGTCCGCCGAACAAGATATAAGGCCGGAGCTTACCATATCTAGTACGTGTATTATCTATGAGATATCCAACAACTGGATCACAGAACGCATCGATAAACTTGGTAATAAGGAGGATAGTTCCGATGGTGATTGGTGAAATTTTCAAGACAGCGGTTGCAAAAATCATAAAAAATGTATTTACAATGCCCGACAATGCTGAATCACCGATGCCTGCAAACAGATATCCGGCCAGTTCTTTTCTTCTAAATGGAATCTTAGAAGTATTTTCATAGTACTGCTCATAACTTTTGCCCATTTGTTTCCCTCCGCATATAAACAATTAATGGAATAAAGATTGATGCTTGGGTACCCTTATCGCTATATTAATCGATGAAAGCACTTTCACCAATGTCCGTAACTGTTGTATATACTAACCAATTATGATATGTTAATCATCAATTAGATCGGGAGGATAAGTATGGACTACAATCAACTTGATACCTTTTTATACGAATTGACGGAGCTTGAGAAATCTCTGCAGTATGCTGAGCTCACCGATGAGATGATTCTGGAACAAATCCTCACTTCTGAAAAAGCCGAGAGCTTATACACTGGACACAGCACTCCTGTAAGCGCTGACAACCAGTTATCCATACTGACCAACCCGCCAGCATATAACTATACTTTAGAGAATGGTATTTTGAAATTGAATGTTGTGGGTGAGGCCTTTGTTATATCCAGACACACCAGGTTTGTTAGAATGATTAACCACACCCACAACCTGTTTGAGATGAACTATGTTTATAGCGGGACCTTCTACCAGGAAATTCAAGGACAGCGATTTAAATTAACAGCAGGAGATCTCATTATTCTCAATAAGAATGTGGAGCATTCGATCGACCAGGTGGGTAAAGAGGACATACTAATAAATTTTTTAGCTAAAAATGAATTTTTTGACAGCGCATTTATTTATAAAATCCTCGGTGACAATGTCATGGGCAAAACGATTGCCTCCATTCTTACCAACGAGACAAGAGATAATAAATTTTTACTGTTTCGCACGGCAGAGCATTGGCAGATCAGGCAGACCATTCAGAATATTCTATGCGAAGCAATCGATAATCGAAGACGGTCCAATTCCGAAATTATTAAAGCTTATTTGACTATCCTCTTCAGCAGACTTTTAGAAACTGAAAACTATGAAATGTATCTTAGAAAAGTTGTGAAGTCTCCAAACATATCGATAGTAAACCTGCTTGCTTATATTGATGCTAACTATCTGAATATGACATTGGAGGATACCGCTAATCAGTTCAACTATTCTCCGGAGCATTTAGGACGGATCATCAAAAAGGTAACCGGGAAAACCTTTTCTGCGCTCATTCATGAGCAAAAATTCAAACATGCAGCCAGGCTACTCCGGACGACTGATCAGACTGTCGAGAGTATCTCAGAAGAGATCGGATACAGAAATCTAACTTACTTTTATAGAAAATTCCATGATTTATACGAATCAACTCCGAGAGATTACCGTCGGCAATTTAGAAAGGAATAATGAACATTATCCTTTGACCGAACCAGCAGTCATTCCTGATACAATCTTCTGATTGAAGAAAACAAAAAGAATCAGGAGTGGAATCGTAATCACTAATATATTCATGAAGAGCAGATTATATTGTGTTGTGTATTGACTCATGAAATTGTACAAGGTTAATTGAACGGTGACGTTTTTAGATCCTGGAAAGAAGTAGAGCGGATTTACAAAATCATTAAATATCGTGACCGAAGAGGTAATGATTGTTGTCGCCGTGACCGGTTTTAATAAGGGTAAAATAATTCTAAAGAAGAGTCCAAAGCCTCCGCAACCGTCAATGATGGCAGCTTCATCAATCTCTCTTGGAATGCCGCCCATGAAATTCCGGTATAAGATCACTCCGAACGGAAAACCCAAAGCAACCTCTACCAGAACAATGCCAAGCATAGTTTTGAATAGCCCCATGCCATTGAGCACCCAGATGGTCGGAACAATTGCAGGCGGAATAATCAGTCCGGCGAGGACCAGGAAATTGATCCAGGGAGTCAAAGCATCTCTTCTTCGATGCATAATAAAACCGGCCATTGCACAAATCATAACCATAAGAATGATCGACAGAACGGTCAGAACGGCACTGTTGTAAAAAGCTCTGACAATCATAAAGTCATTTTTGGTTATTACTGCTTTAAGGTTTTCCCAGAAATGAATCGTTGAAGGAAACGCGATGCTTAGCTCAGAGGCACTTTCCGGATTTTTCAGTGCGTTCACAATGACAAAATAAAACGGAATCCAAAAAATAATGGCGGACAGCAGTACAGCAAGTATTTCAATAAGCCAACTTTTCGGTTTTAAGCTCATAGTTCCACCTCACGTTTCGTTAACAAATAATTGAGCGGGAACGCTAACAGCGTTACGAAGAAAAATAATATAACATTACCTGCTGTGGCAAGCCCATAAAACCCTGCCTGGTATTGCTTATAAATAATGGATGCAATCACATCCGTAGCAAAGCCAGGTCCGCCTTTGGTCATCGCCCAAATTAAATCAAAGGATCTTAAGCCCCCGATAAAAGCAAATATGATCACGGTATTGGTAGCCGAACGGCTTAGAGGGAGAATAATATTCTTGAATTTGTGGTACGCATTTCCTCCATCAATCTGCAAAGCTTCATAATATTGTTCAGGAATCGATAGAATGCCTGCAATATATATTACTGTAGCAAAGCCTACACCCTTCCAGACATCTGTTAAAGCAACTGAAAGCAGTGCTATACTCGGATTTCCGAGCCAATCAATCCCTTGCAAGCCGATTAACTCCAGTCCTTTGTTTAACATTCCTAAGGTTGGATGCATCATCATGCTAAAAGCTATACCGACAGCAATCGTACTCACCAACGTGGGGAAAAACACTACAGACCGCAAATATCCTTTGAATCTTATTTTCGAAGTCAGAAATACACCCAGGAGCAGCCCTAAAACCACTTTTAATAAACAGGTTATGACTGCGTAAATAAAGGTATTTTTAAAACCGATTCTAAGTGCTGGCTCACTAAGAAAGTTGATGAAGTTATCGAGGCCGATAAACTTCCAGTCAAAGAGAGTCCACCTTGTTAAGCTGAAGAAAAAGGACATAATCGTTGGAGCGATAAAAATAATGAGATAAATGAGGGCAGCAGGTAAAAGGAAGGCATAAGAATACGTGCGTTTAAATACTTTATTCATGAATATTCCCCCTGATATAGGAGCCGCCCCGGTATCGATTACCGTGACGGTCTCCCAGATGTAATAGTCGAGGCTTTACCAGCCTGTAAGCCCAAGCTGCTGAGCCTGCTTTTCAACATCTTTATCGTAGGCTGCTGCAGCATCAAGTGCGCTAATTTGTCCGGAAGCAACCTGAATCGTAAAGCTCTCGAGATTTGGACCTTTTACAGGGGATAAAAATTCAAGGGCTGGCGATGTCTTCCCTTCCTCGAAGTAAGGAAGCATATCCTTTACTGCCTGTGGTGTATCTTCTGGCATTTTGGCACCTTTAATCACATAGGGTCCCTGGGGTTTAGAAGCGCCAGCAACAGCCTCCATCCCCTCCACAGATGCTATAAAGTTTACGAATTGCTTGGCTTCTTCAAGGTGCTTTGAATTTTTGTAAATATAGACCGAATTCGGCATCCATACGGTCAAACCGTTGGCATCTGCACGATCTCCAGGCTGGGCAAAAAATCCGATGTCATTGATCTTGTCCGGGGTGTTCTGCAGAATCGTCGGAATAATGAGACTCAGCATTGGATAATGCGCCCCCTTACCCTCAACCAGCATTTTGAGACCGGAATCCAGATTGGTTGCCAGATAATCCTTATTCATATACCCGACAATATCCTGAAGCTTTTCAAAGCTTCTTAATGCAGAAGGTGTTGTCTCATACTTGGCTTTATTGACAGTGTAATCAGCAGCGAATTCCGGTGCTTCCGCCTGCACATTGTAATAATCCGACAGGAAAATGAGCTGTGAAGTCCAGGTATCCTTGAAGGTGCCGATGATCGGAGCGATACCATTTCCTTTTTCCTCAATGGTTCTCACATTCTTCATCAGCTCATCCCATGTTTTGGGAACGGTCAAGCCTAAATCTGCATAAACCTGTTTATTGTAGAACCATCCCCCTGCCCCGGATGCTTGATAAGGCGCTCCATAGACCTTTCCGTTAAAAGAAACTGAACTTTTGAAGGAGTCCTCTACATTGGCCTGGAAGGGTTCATTTGTCAGATCCAATAAATTCTGTTCAGGATTAAGCGCTTGCAAAAGTGATCCGGAGTTATAAAAAAACACATCGGTCATATCACCTGTAGCCAGCTTTGTTTTAGTCAGGTTATCGCCTTCGGTTCCACCGGGACTAATTTCAATTTCAACTGTGATGTGCGGAAATTTCTGCTCGAATGCCGCAATCAATGCCTTTGCTGTATTTTGGTTATCTGTATCACTGCCTACCATAGCTGTAATTTTGACATTTGCCTGTTCCTTGTCTGCGGAAGCGCTTGCAGAATTGCCGGTGTCAGACGCTGAGTTGTTACTTCCGCACGCAGACAATAATCCGCTGATAATAAGCACGCTACTCGTGATAAAAGTCTTTCGCTTCATTTTCATCTTCTTTGTCCCCCTTGCATAGGATATGGAACTGCATTGCTGTTCCTAATCAAAGTATAAGGGCAGCAGGTTTTAATAATAATCCTCACTTTTCATAGGTTCATGTCCGTTTTTTTTAGGTTTGTGCGATGAGCAATCGCATTTTTCCTTGAATTGTCCAGGAGAGATTCCAGTATATTTCTTAAACACTTCCGAAAAATGCCTGTACGTATGATATCCCACCTTCTCACTGACCTCATTTACCTTCAGCCCGCTTGCCAGCCATTTCTTGGCCAGCTCCATACGGAAGCGTGTTACGTAACGGATATAGGTCACACCTGTTACCTCTTTAAACAAAACACTCAGATAGGAAGGATTCATTCCCACATATCCGGCCACCTCCTGCAGGGAAATGTTCTGGGATATATGGGCTTCAATATAGAGCTTTGCCTTTCCTATTGTCATCAGTTTGGTATCCTCACGCACCTGTAAGGCTGACTCTACAATCTGTTCGAATTGTTCGCGGAACCAGACTAGCATATGTTTCCTTCCATGTATTTTTCTTATAGCAAGATGAGGCATATACTGATCCTCTGTATTTAAAAAATGGCTCTCTTTTGCTGTTTCCAGCGCTAAGTACAGCAGCTTCAGCATTTCACGTTCAACGATTTCCGGGGCAATGAGCTCTGAACGAATCCACTCCATAAATGGATGCAGATGCTCCATAACCCCGGCATAATTCCCTGTACGCAGACTCAGTATAATGGCCTCTTCCTTTTCGGCCAGAGGCTCTAGATCGGTGATTAACTCCCCCAAATCCAAATATCTGACCACTCCGGATTGTCCTAAAAACCTGGCACACCGCAGCGCCCTAAGTGCTTCCTCATACCCGTCGGTCATTTGGGCCCAATCCTCCTTGGTACAGCTGCAGCCAACCGTAATATCCTGACTTTCTGCTTCATTCTCTATTTCTTCCCAAAGATCATGCACCGGAGGTGTACGGTGAAGAAGTATGAGCAGACATTGCTCACCGTCACGGACCATAAGCGGGTAACAATCAGGCCGGCTGGTTAATCTTAGCTGCTGAGAACAAGCAAGTACCGTTGTGCCTGCCCAAAGGTCCGTTTGAGCTCCAAGGTACTCTAACCATTTGGGAAGATTGTGCATTTTGCCTGTAAGCAGCTCAATCGTCATCTTTTCCAGTAATACGTGCTTACTTTGTTCGTGATCACGTCTAATCGCTTTAGTCTCTGTACGCTGATTAATCCGGGTAATTGCTTTTTGAAGAGCCTCCTCAATCTTCTCCACTTCCAGCGGTTTTTCCAGATAATCAGATACACCCATTTGGATTGCCCGTTTTACATACTCGTATTCGTTGTAACCGCTAAAAACAATGCAATACACCTCAGGTGTTCTGTCCATTACAGCTTGAATGAGCTGCAGCCCGTCCATCCCCGGCATACGTATATCAGTTAGGATAATGTCCGGCTTCTCCGAGTTAATCAGCTGCAGAGCTGTAGTACCGTCCTGTGCTGTACCGGCAATTTCAATCCCATACTGACTCCAATTAATAACCGCGCCCAGTCCTTCAAGCACAATATATTCATCATCAAATAACAAAGCTCTAAGCATCCTGATTCCTCTCCTTCACGAATGGATTAAATCTCAGCTCAACAGCTGTCCCCTCATCCTTCGTACTCGAAATATTGAACCCGCTGGACAGTCCATAATAAAGCTTAAGTCGTTCATGCACATTCCGCAGTCCATAGCCTTGCTCTGTCCGGCTCATATCCTCTATACCTATCCCGTCATCCTTTACGGTAAACACAATGAAATCACCATCCCATTTTCCTGTCAAACTAAGGGTTCCCGGACCGACTTTCGGCTCCAAGCCATGTGTAATCGCATTCTCGATAAGGGGCTGCAGCATTAACTTTTGGATTTCGATATTCATAATGGATTCTTCAATATTCGAGTGAAACATGAACCGGTGGTTATACCGGATATTCTGGATGGTCAGATAATGCTCAACATGCTGAAGCTCTTTACTGACCAGAATTCGCTCCTTGCCTTTATTCAGGCTTAATTTAAAGCTGTAGGACAGTGCGAGTGCCATCTTGGCGATATTTTCGTGATTCTGTATTTTAGCCATCCAGTAAATCGAATCCAGTGTGTTATAGAGAAAATGCGGATTGATCTGGGCCTGAAGTGCCCGTAATTCCGCTTCACGCTCCTTCAGCGTAGTAGTGATCAAGCGGTGATTAAGCTCTTCATTTTCTACAGCAAGCCGCTTAAAGGTGTTACCGATTACGCCAACCTCGTCCGTCCCAAAGGTTTGATCTATGACACGTGACCCTTTTGTCCAATCCACCATCATTTTTTTCAGCTTCAGCAACGGGCGGGTAATCCCTTCAGAGATTATGATTGCCAAAATGATTGCGCTTACCGCAATAAGGATGCCAATTATAGTCGTTACCTTACCGATCTGGCGGGATTCCTGCAGGAGCATACTGCTCTGTATTGCATGCAGAAATGTCCAATCCGTGGTGTAATTCGTATAAGAGCTTACCAGATACCCTTGTGCTTGCAGCTGAGAAATGGTTTCTTCCACATTCCCGGGCTTCAATTCACGCTCAACACCCGGCGTTGGAGGATATATAATATTTACCGGAGCTGCAGATGAATCAAGAACAATATATATCCCCCCAAATGATCTGGCTCCTACAAACACCCGGTCAAATATGGAACGGGATATATTGATGACCAGGATGCCTATCGGTTTGCCTTCAATACTGCTCGAATCCCTGAATAATTTCACTGTAGAAAAAGAGCTGTCCGAATCCTCGATGACATTATGTGCCATAAAGACGACCCGCCCCTTTGCCGCTTCCGCTGTTCGAAACCACTTTTCCCGGGGAATCACGCCCGCCTTATCCGTACCCTCATACTTACCTGCATCGTCCGAGCGCCCAAGACAATAGGAATCAAAGTTCATATTGTACAAGCAGACTGAGTCGACATACCTGGAATCAATAAAGTTACTGTACATGATCTTCTGCATCCGGCTTTGCAGCCCTCTGCTGCGCTCCAGCTCATTTCTGTACGCAGTTTCGTGGCTTAAGCTCAGATCATTCCGAATGCCTTCATCCATAACCATAGCCTGATTCAGATTTACAATATTCCGGAAAATCAAATCAGTAATCTCACTGGAGGTCGTCAGGTTGTCCAGATTGGTCTGGGTATTCGTCTTCACAATCGCTTCCTTCGCTGTATTAAATGAGAAAAAACCTAAGATAAACAATGGAGGAATCGAAATCAGGATCAACGCCAGAAGGACGCGGTTACGAATTCTTTGAAGCTGCAAATAGGCTGCGAGAAATAAACGTAATCTACGAAGAAACATCGTTCTCCTCCAAGTAATCAAAATGAAAACCTTCGACTTCCCTTACTATACATGGACTTATCGATCTAGATCCAACACAATTGTAGAACTTCGTCCGAAAAAAAGACACTACTATCTCAACCTCTCTTCCAGACACCGTTTCACTTGTGAAAGAGCTGTTTTGGACAATTCCATCATCGGCTTCAGTTGGGAGCGTCTAGCCCATCCTATCCATTCCAGACATCGGCCAGAATATGTGGCTGTTTCCAGAGTTCTTGCAGAGATAACTTTAATCGGTAGGCTTTTCCGTTGGCCTTCTTCAACGTTAAATAAATGGACCACTAAACCTGCGCCAGACAGGAATGAGGTCCATTTGTAAAAGCATTAATAAGAGAGCCAGATTAGTTAGTTAACCTCATTGAAACGCAGGCGTCTGATAATGAAACCAATCAAAGTAGGCAGGCCTGCTAGCTTTATTCCCGTTGCCTGTAGCATAAAGGCCAACGTACACACCTGTAAATCCTCCAGCCACTTCTGTAGCTAACAAGCTGCACTCTGCGTGCCCAAGCAGGATAAAGTCAGCATGCTCAGGGTTGCGGTAATAAAATGCGTATTCCTTAGCATTGGCAATGATTTCTAGAATAATGTGGTTCTCATCGTAGGGATGCCGTTCTGCGATCATCCAGACAGAGCCTACTCTTTTACGTAAAATAACCGAACGCTGTCCATCCACATTGATTAGGGCTATTTCATAATGGTGCAATTCATCCATATACACAGTGAGTCCTGCTTCATCATTATGACCAG
This sequence comes from Paenibacillus sp. P46E, assembly GCF_001909095.1. NCBI lineage: Bacteria > Bacillati > Bacillota > Bacilli > Caryophanales > Paenibacillaceae > Paenibacillus > Paenibacillus sp. P46E. The sequence goes on along the minus strand of NZ_LVYZ01000099.1, from coordinate 47,746 downwards.
GCTCGAATTCCAGCCATGTAGAAGCACTACAATTAAAATGCTGCTGACGGCGGGCTACAAATGCAGGGGAATCAACATCATCTAAGGTAACTGCTGAACCATTTAAAGTTAGCCAACCTGAACGGGTCTGAAGCGACCAATCCTCAGATTGCGGATTACGCGCAAAATTCCAAACATCATTAAATTCGGTTGAATTAAAATGATCTAGTTCATCCACATTCGGTAATGTTCCTGTATAAAATGACGGCCCTTCCATTTCAGGGTGTATGTGTCCATGGTCACCCATCATCGGCCAGCCATCTTCCGACCATTCAACCTTGGACAAGTAAGTCTCCCTGCCCAAATGATGTCTTCTGGAAAATGGACGAATTCCCAACATGACTGCCCACCAGCTTCCATCATGTGCCTGGACGAAATCGGCATGCCCTGTAGCCTGAATGGGATGACCTGTACTGCGTTGGCTTAAGATCGGATTGTTAGGTGCACTTTCAAAAGGGCCATAAGGAGAACTGCTCCGCGCAATGGTAACCATATGTCCGTACTCCGTACCACCTTCAGCAATCAACAGATAATAATTTCCGTTAATCCGGTACAAATGCGGGCCTTCCGGAGCTTTCCCTCCTGTCCCAGTCCAGATCAATTGACGTTGCGATAGCAGCTTCCCTGTCTCTATATCCAATTCCGCCTGATAAATGCCTGCTTCCTGGCTGGATAACGCATTGGTTCCCGTTATGTACACAGAGCCATCTTCATCAAAGAACAGGGATGGGTCGATGCCCGGCCAATCCAGATACACAGGATCAGACCAGGGTCCTGCCGGATCGCTTGCACGAACATAAAAATTTCTGATTTCAGCATCCGTCCTGCCTGTAATAACGGTTGTAATCATATAAAAATATTCTTTATAGTATCGGATGGTCGGGGCAAAGATACCCATGGAGCTCCCTACCTTTGGAATGGATAGCTGCTGAGGACGCGTTAGGCAATGTCCAATCTGTTGCCAGTTCACCAAATCCCGGCTATGGAAAATAGGAACCCCTGGAAAATAATGAAAGGAGCTATTCACCAGATAATAGTCCGCTCCTACTCTGCAAATACTAGGATCAGGATAAAAACCTGAGATAACAGGGTTTTTAAAATTCATATTTCATTCTCCTTGAATATTTTCAACTAGAATAACGTAAATTGCCGAAAAATAAAACTGTGAAACGGTCAATCAATTGATACGATTTGGTTATTATGATAACGCAAACATTGAAGTTAAAATCTAACTATGTCCAATTAAACTTCGATTTATGCCATAAACATTCTATAAAAAAACTAAAGATACGAGGTAAGTAGTATGGAAGAAAAACAAATATTACACTTACTAGAGACACTTTCTATTGAGGAAAAGATCGGGCAGCTCGTTCAGCTTTCCGGTGAATTTTTCAACACTGGTGCAATGGCAGTCGGGCCTATGCAGAAGCTTGGAATCGACGGGAACATGGTGCAGTATACAGGTTCGGTCTTAAATGTGCTAGGCGCAGAAAAGGTCATACAAATTCAAAGCAACTATCTTGAAAAGAGCAGACATAAAATCCCATTGTTATTTATGGCAGATATAGTATATGGATACAAAACGGTATTTCCTATTCCGTTGGCGATGGGAAGCAGTTGGAACCCGGAGATGGTGAAGAACTGTAATACGATGACTGCGGAGGAGTCGTGTGCGGCAGGAGCACATGTTACCTTTGCACCAATGGTGGATGTGGTTCGCGATCCGAGATGGGGACGTTGTATGGAATCTACAGGTGAAGATACTTACTTGAACAGCGTCTTTGCTAAAGCAATGGTAGAAGGCTTCCAAGGTGATTTTACACCGGGCGCAAGCCTTGCTTCTTGTGTGAAGCACTATGCAGCGTATGGCGCTCCTGAAGGCGGGCGTGATTACAATACAGTCGACATGTCAGAACGAAGACTGCGTGAAGACTATTTACCCCCTTACAAAGCCGCAATTGATGCAGGTTGTGAGCTCGTTATGACAGCCTTTAATACGGTAGATGGAATTCCTGCTACGGGAAATCAGTGGTTAATGGATGATGTGCTGCGCAAGGAATGGGGCTTTAGTGGTGTACTGATTACGGATTATGCAGCCATTTCAGAGCTGATTGCCCATGGTGTAGCAGAGGACGACAAGGAAGCAGCAAGGCTTTCTATGGAAGCAAGTGTCGATATCGACATGAAAACCGCGTGCTACTCCAATCAGCTTAAGCCTTTACTTGAAGAAGGCCGATTAAGCATGAAGAAGCTCGACGATGCCGTGCTTCGGGTATTGAAGCTGAAGAATAAACTGGGCTTGTTTGAAGATCCATACCGGGGTGCAAGTATTACAAGGGAACAAGAGTTAAGCCATACTCCTGAGCGAAAGGCGCTTGCCCGCAATGCAGCCATCCATTCTTTAGTTTTACTGCAAAATAATAAGTCAGCTTTACCGTTATCAAAAAACAAGAAAATTGCACTCATTGGACCGTATGCGGACAGTCAGGATTTGAGTGGACTTTGGGCCGTATATGGCGATAAAAGTCAGGTGGTTACGTTAAAAGCTGCATTTGAGGAGGTTCTTCCTCCTGAGCGGTTCCAAATGACGCAAGGCTGCAACCTGCTGGACAGCCATGAAGGTTTAGGGGATTTTGGATTCTTTAAGCTGGATGAATCTACATTGACAACACAGAAAGCCAAGAACCAGGAGCTTCAGCAAGCGATTGAGCTTGCTAAATGGGCGGACACTGTTATTTTCGCCATGGGTGAGCATACACTGCAAAGCGGAGAAGCAGGAAGCCGAAGCGATCTGAGTCTGCCTTCCAATCAGACTGACTTCATGGATGAAGTGCTTCCTTATGTGAAGTCATCCGTACTCTTACTATTTAATGGCCGCCCTTTAGTTCTTACAGACATCAAGGATAAGGTCGATGCCATCCTGGAATGCTGGTATCCCGGCACAGAAGGTGGACATGCAATTGCAGACTTGTTATTGGGTGATGCCAATCCATCGGGCAGATTAACGATGAGTTTTCCCTATGCTGTAGGACAGATTCCCGTATATTATAACAGTTTCAACACTGGGCGGCCGTCAAGGACCTCTACCCATAGCATGCGGTTCACTTCACGGTATTTAGATATTCCGAATGAGCCCTTATATCCTTTTGGATATGGCCTATCCTATCATAAAACGGAATACGCTAATCTGCTGCTGAGCAGCTCTGTTCTGCAGTCAGGACAGCATCTGGAGGCAGAGGTCGAGGTTCATAACGGGAGTGAACGAAGCGGTTATGAGGTTATCCAGCTCTACATTCGTGACCTCGTCGGCAGTGTAGTTAGACCTGTGAAGGAATTGCGCGGGTTTCAAAAAATACATTTGCAAGCAGGTGAACAAAGAAAGGTATATTTTAAAATCACGGAGGACATGCTAAAGTTCTATACCAAGGACATGAGATATGAAGCAGAAGAAGGCCGTTTTGAGGTATACATCGGAAGTAACTCCGAAGATGTGTTGACAGCCGCTTTTACATTCATGAAGTAACATTTGAACGGTACGGCTGGACAACAGTCGTACTTTTTTATTGGATCCGCTCCATAACTGTGACATTTCTCTCGCTGGTCCATGTTATAATGAAGAACGTTAAATCTGCTGAAAGGAGACTAGCAGACATGAACCCGAAGCAGTTGGACAAGAAGTTGCGTGTCATTACAAAGCATGAAGAATTATATCGTCAAGGAATTCCTTCTCCAAATCCGCCTGAGTTCATTTATATGTTTAAGGAGAGAAAACGGGTCGGCAAATTACTATTCAAACAATTTTCGGATCTTTTCACAAGCTCTCCTAACATTTTAGTCAAAAAGCATTCGCGCTTTCAATCCTACCCGCTGCATATTCATGACTGGATCGAAATTAATTATATGTACGATGGCTCCTGCACCCAAATCATCAATAATAATACCTACTCCCTGCAAAAGGGACAGGTTCTGCTTGTTGATTCAGACACCGTGCATACTATTGAGCCGCTTGGCGAATCTGATATTCTCATTAATATTATTATCACCAAGGAGTATTTTAACAGCAGCTTTTTTAACAGGCTTGCATCAGACAGTCCGCTTTCAAGCTTCTTTATCAACTCCATTACCGAAGGTAACGACCATGATAGCTTTATTCTTATCCGATCAGAAAATAGCAGGAGACTGCCGCTATTTATGAATGAGTTTTTCTGTGAATGGTTTGACCCTTCTGCACATTCTGCGGACATGCTGGACTCCATGTTTTCCTTAATTATGATGGAGCTTATCCATGTTTATGAGAGTGACACGACCAAGGATAGCAAACAGTTCAAGAAAAGTCCTATTATTCCCATTCTTCGATATATCGAAGACCATTACCAAACCTGCACGTTGAACTCTACTGCTGTTCACTTTAATATTAACGCTAATTACCTGTCCTCACAGTTGAAAAAATATACAGGGATGTCCTTCATTACCTTGCTGCATCAGCAAAAAATACGCTTTGCCAAAACATTGCTCATAAACAGTAAGATGACTGTCATTGAGGTCGCCAATTATGTGGGCTATGAAAATGTTAGCTTCTTCTACAAGAAGTTCAACTCCATCTGTGGCTGCTCACCTAAAGAGTACCGGAGCAGTTAGTTAAACCGGAAAACGGACCGCACAAGGAACATTCCTTATGCGGTCCGTTTTTATTCTAGGAATTCAGCTTTATAACAAACACTTCATTCTTCAAGCCTGCCAGTTGATCGTTCTCTGCAACAATGGCTACTTGTTTTACTAAATCTTGCCCAACAGGTACTACGACAGGTGTCACGATGGGATAACCCTCTTGTTCGATAAGCTGAATATCAAACTGAATTAAGAGCTGGCCTTGTTTAATTTTGTCACCAGTGGCTACATGAAGGATAAATCCCTTCCCTTTTAAGGAAACGGTGTTCATACCGACATGAATCAACACTTGGGCACCACTCTTATGTTCCAATACGATGGCATGTTTACTCTTTTCCATTATATAGGCTACAGTTCCGTCAAATGGTGCGAATACTTTACCTTCTTCGGGTAGAATTGCTATGCCTTCTCCCATAGACCTACTGGAGAAAGCTTCGTCATCTACTTGCTCCAATGGAATAACCTTCCCCTTAACCGGCGCAGCAACAACGACTTCATCGAATGTTTCTTTCTTCTTACGTCCAAAAAGCATGCAAATTCTCCCTTATTGTAAGCTTTATTTCCCAACCAGCTGGAACGACTTCTCGGTATATTGCATAATCTCAATTTCATTACCGTCAGGATCAACAATCCATAACTGCCAGGTATGATCAGGTCCCAGTACCAGATCGGTTTTCATATGAATACCTTTTTCTTTAAATTGTGCGGCTGCCTCATGAATATCGTCAACGACCAATGCAATATGATACAGAGAGTAATATTCCTTAAGATTAGGATGCTCTTTTCTTTCTTCGTAGCTATAGAACAATTCAACAAACTGTTGATCCCCAAACTCAAGATATTCGATCCAGGGCAACTTATCCGATTCATCCCTGTAGAGCGTAAATTTACGTTTAAAGCCTAAACCGTCACAATAAAATGCTAACGATTTATCCATATCTTTCACTTTCATACCCGCATGCGCAAGACTTAAAACTTTCATATATAATCCATCCGTTCATCATTTAATTAAGTAATGATTACAAGATTAGAGCGCCCTCTTGACTCTTTCCAAAATAATTATCAATGTAGCCTTCCGGCAATGCAGGCAGAACCTCAAACTCTGTTTCCATCGTCTGTACGACGCCTGTTTCTGCAGATTTCACGACACCATTCAAGATTTCAACAGCATGACTGGCCATCTCAATACTTGCGCGGTGTGGTCTGCCTTTTCTCATTGCCCATGCCATTTCTGCAACGCCAAGCCCTCTTGAATTTTCACCGTACCCGAAGCTATTCGGTACTTCAATCGATTCTGACATTCCTTTTTTCTGTAACAGGACTTTACCGCCGAAACGATCTGGATCAGCCAATTGCAGAATGCCTTCTGTACCATAAATCGTTAACATCGGTACCTGCGGCCAAATGCTATTCGCATTGAAATTCATCGTTCCATAAACGCCATTTTTATACTTCATGCTTGCTACCATAACATTCTCATTTTCAACCGAAAAGGTTTGGCCAAAGTAAGGTGATGCCGGATTTCCAACCGTATATTGAGGATCTGTATGGTCTGCGAATCCGCTTATCTTTTCAATAGGACCGAGAATGCTAAGCAGTGCTGTAATATAGTAGATTCCTACATCAAAGCCAATTCCGCCGCCTACTTTCGTCTGGAATGTCCCTGGTGCATACAGGAATCCCATATCACGATTTACGGCTGCATGAGTAGAAACCACTTTCCCGATTCCGCCGCGGTCAACTACCTTACGGGCAGTTTGAATAGCAGCTCCGAGAAAGGTGTCCGGCGCACATCCAAGTCTCAAATTTTGTTTTTGGGCAAGCTGTTGTAATTCAAGAGCCTCATTCAAATAAGGTGTCACAATCTTCTCAGTGTAAACATTTTTCCCTGCTTCTAAAGACTGCTTGATAACTGTATAGTGAGCTGCCGCAGGCGTCAGGTTCACAACTAATTCAATTTCGGGATCCTTCAACAGCTCATCCACAGAAACTCCCTTGATACCAAATTCTTGTGCTCTTGCTTGAGCCCTTGCCGCATCAATTTCACCACAAGCAACTACATCCAGAATCTCGAACTTATTGATCATATTCTCCAAATAGATTCCGCTTATCTTTCCGCAGCCAATAACAGCTGTCTTTACTTGTTGGAATGATGTCAAAGCTCTACCTCCTTTGTTAATATATGAAAGAACAGCTGTAAAATACAGATGTTCTTTCATATAGATTTGTACTTAACTTTCGTACTATTTAGATTGAAAGAACTTATCCAATGCTTGTATTAAAACGTTGTGATCATCATCATCCCTAAGTCCGGATGCACATATAGAACCTACCAGCAGTCCATTCTTTAATTTCAAAGGAAACCCGCCACCGCTTAGCGCAAATTTCCCCGGATCCAGAGCAGCAAAGGTATGAGATTGTGTTAGTCCCTTGCCCAGCATTTTGAGCATCATATGCTTACTGCTTAATCCGAAGGCCATTACCGTATTTCTCTTGCCGGCAATCCAGGTTTCCTCATGGATTCCTCTTCCTTCAGGATAAAACCGGAATACAACAAAATTACCCAAAGCCGCTTCAATAGCTACTGGCCTGTCTAATTGAAGGCTTATTCCCTTCAAATACTCACCCAGCTGACAAATATCCTGTTGTGTGATCTCTTCAAACTTATATTTGTCTTCTTGTTCTTTACACATTTGCAATAAAGCATTCCGGGAATCATCTAACATGCATGTCCCTCCTTTGAATCATGACTATTCTTTTACCATCGAATCCTTAAATCCAAACAGATAAGTTAATACCAGGCCTAGGCCGAAAGCAATTACGGCATTTAATAGTACAGGTACTCCTCCGATAGCATAAAGGGCTGGTAATGTCAGAATATTAATGCTCATAATGGAAGGCCACATCACCTTTCCAAATGCCATGGCGATGCCGCTTATGCCAGTAGCCAGACAAGAGATAACGAATGGTCTCTTGTATTTCAGCGCAATACCATATATCGCCGGTTCTGTAACGCCACCTATCAGTGCTGTAACAAACGCCGGACCAGCCAGTTGTTTAATGGAAGGTATTTTCGTTTTGATCCATACTGCTAGTACTGCCCCTGCCATCGAGAAGGTTGCCCCGGTAACAAGTGGTAAAAGCACGTCACCACCGTAGATCGAAATGTTGTTCATGACGATTGGCAGAAGCCCCCAATGCAACCCAAACATAATCATTACTTGCCATAAGCATCCGAAAACAAAAGCTGTAAGGGCTGGAGATATATCGATTAATCCCACTAAACCTTTAGCAATTACGTTACTGATCTCGCTCGTAATAGGTCCAATTACAATCAAAGAAAGAGGTACAACAATGACTAAAGTAAAGAATGGATTAAGGAAAAATTGGACAGACTTGGGTACAAATTTCTTTAATAGCGCTTCTAATTTACTCTGTCCGTAAACAGCTACTAAGATTGGGAGAACAGACGATGAATAGTTAATCATTACAACTGGAATCCCGAAAAATTCTACATCTCCACCTTGAAGGGCCATGATGGACGGGTAAAGCATTGTTCCTGCAATGATACCGGCTACATATTTATTGGCTTTAAATTTCTCCGCTGCCGAGGTGGCAAGGTAGAACGGCAGGAAGTAGAAGAACGCATCCCCAATAGCATACAAAATGGTGTATGTCGTACTTTCCGTCGACAACCATCCGAAGGTAGTAGCCATAATTACAAATGCTTTCAGCAGTGCAGCGCCGGCCAGCGCACCCATTATTGGCATGAATATACTTGAAACTACATCAATGTAGAGATTTACGGCTCTAGTAAATACATTTTTCTTTTTCTCCTCAGGAGGGGGTGATGCTGCTACCCGGTCCGCACTTTCACTTTCCCCCTGCTCTTCATCGTCTTTGAAGACTCTGCCTGTCACTTGTTCGAATGATTTCATCACTTCCCCAACATGAGGGCCAATGACAACCTGATGCTGATTGCTGGCAATCAGTACTTTGATAACGCCATCAGTTTGCTCTAAACCAGATTTATCAAATTTAGTGCTATCGTGTAATTTGAAACGTAGCCGGGTCATACAATGCACCAAGCTTTCAACGTTGTTGGCACCCCCAACTTTTTCTTCAATTTGTTTCGCTAATTGTGTGTAATCTTTCCCCATAACTCCCCCGCCTTCCTTTACTCAAACCGGATGTATAACCTCGCCTAACTTAGTGCAATTTATAAATTGAAGCCCTTTCATAATGTTTACAAGCTTAGATTATCACCATTGAACGTTCAAAATAAGATCAAAAACACAGTTTTTTATTGACCAAATCGTTGTTTTATTGTGTACAGAAATACACTATTATATGATAATTTACAAAAAAATAGGATCAGCATGAAGATCCCTCCACTGATCCGTTTGTCTAGTGCCCCCTCAGACGACCTAATCTTATTTAGTTTTCTAGTAGCTGCATAACGCTTGATCCTGTGCCTCCAGCAAAAATAGGGCTGGATCGTTGAGGCCAGCCTTGCGCTATCGAAGGTTACTGCCTTTCAGTACTAGTTATTATGAAGACATTTTTTTCGAAAAAGATTCTCTTTCTTCTGTCTACCATTTAGTCGAATTGCATAATTTGACTAGTAAAATAAACGACTTCGTTGCGGTTGCATAGAACTGAGTAGCTATCTTTAGCGGCCCTTCAGCAAAAAGTCTACCCATATTTATGCTGATTGCAGGAAAAGCAGACACATGGATTTGTTCATTTAGTGAACCCATAGCAGCAATATTTAAGAGGTGATACATGTTCTGCGCACATTAACCCACCCAAAGATCGGGAATGAAGTATTCGGTTTACGGCATGTCAACACTTATTTCCACAGCCCCGCTCTCAATCGAAAAAGCAGCCTCACAATCGAGGCTGCTGAAAGGTAATAATCTGAATTACAAATGGTTCCAGAACGTAATATCACTAATCGGAAGACGGGCAGAAGGATGACCTTCTACTGCTGCTTTACCAATCGGCATAATAATAGTTGGTGCAAGGTTCGCCGGAATATTCAGGAACTCTTTGAGCTTCTCGCGATCGTAGCCGGTCATTGGCACTGTTCCATAGCCTTTTGCTTTTGCAATAAGCATAATTTGCATAGCTACAAGACCTGCATCAAATACGGCAACCTCATGCTGTCTTTCTTTCCATGTCGAACTGTACAGCTCGACGGTAGCATCAGTAAATTGCTTTGCGAGTTCAGCACTCATGTAGCCTGCGTCTACAGCCAGCTGGTTTATTTGTTCTGATTTCTTGTACATTTCCATATCACCCAGAATTACGATTACTGCAGAAGAGTCCACAACCTGAGCCAGCTCCAATATTTCTTGCAGCTCTTCTTGCGGAATTTTGAAGCTTGGATCATACTGGCGTACGGAATAACGTTCATTCAGCACCTTGAAAAAGTCGGTGTTTACTGCTGCTTGTGCTTGGATTGTCATTATGGTTATATCTGTGTAAAAATACACTCAGTTAAGGGCTTATATTTTAAAGTGACTTTATTTTTGTCTCCTCACAAAAAAACAGCATGCAGCTAATATAGCAGCATGCTGTTTAAATACAAAACAGGTTTTCACAAATAAATATCATTTAATTGCAAAAGTCATTTAAACGTGTATTTTTATTCACCATGAAAGAACATATATTCAACATCCATGAGCCACTTATCGCAGCTTTTGTGATCCCTCACACATTTCCATTATGCTGTCCTTCAGTTATCCTTACCCGCACCGGCTATATCCGCAATTGCTGCAGGTCTTACATCCTTCGATGTTAATCAGCGAGGCGCTGCCGCAGGATGGGCAGAGGTCACGGGAGGCGGTGGCGTGGCTATGTGCACCGTGGCCGCCGTGACCGTCATCCGTGGAGGCCGCCGCTGGCAAGCTTGAGTTCAATTCTGCATTCAAAGCTTCATTGAAATCAAGCTCCAGAGTAGCCGCGATTGGAGCAGGCACATCGTCTTCATGGGCGTTGTTCTGCACATGGGTTTCCAGAGCTTTGGCTACTGCGTCGGCGATGGACTCGACACGGTTCGCGCCGAAGCCGATGGCGCCGGAGCCGCCGATGCCTTTGAGATGCTTAATCAGCAGCTCAACCTTCTCACCATGGTCGCCGTAGCGGAGGAACAGCGAGCAGACACGGCCCAGCGCTTCAGCCATGGCGAAGACGTCGGAGCCGGCCTTGCCGACATTCAGGAAGATTTCGGCCGGAATGCCATCCAGGTCGTTAATGGTGATATACGCCATACCGAATGGCGTGTTGATCTTATAGGTAGCGCCGCGCAGGACCTGCGGGCGTTTTTTGTATTGTTTGTCTCCGCTGCCTGCGGTGCTGGCTTGCGGTGCTGGAGCTGCCGCTACAACTGCGCTGGCTGTTACAGCCGGTGCAGCAGGTTCAGCGGCTGGAGCTGCGGCTTCCGCTGCCGGAGTTTCCTTCTTGTCTTCCTTCTTCGACGTTTCCAGAATCTGTACGTCACGGCTGCCATCACGGTAAATCGTTACGCCTTTGCAACCTAAATCGAAGGCCATTTCGTACAATTCTGCCGTTTCCTCAACGGTGAAGTCGGACGGGCAGTTCGCCGTCTTGGAGATCGAACTGTCCACCCAGCGCTGGATCGCCGCCTGTGCGCGGATATGATCCTTCGCTGACAGATCCATCGAGGTTACGAAGTAGTCAGGAAGCTCTTCACCCGGATGGGCTTCCAGCCATTCCTGGGCAATCGGCACGAACTGCTCGTCGTAGCCGAGACGGCTCTGACGGAAATATTTGAAGGCGAAATACGGCTCAATGCCGGTCGATGTACCTACCATGGTACCCGTGCTGCCAGTAGGTGCCTGGGTGATCACGGTAACATTGCGCATGCCGTGCTTGCGGATGGATTCACCGACTTCAGGATAGGTTTCGGTGATGTTTTTCATGAATCCGCTGAGCAGATATTTCTCAGTGTCAAAGGCCTGGAACGAACCCTTCTCGCCGGCAATTCCGGACGAGGCCAGGTAAGCTTCGCGTGCCATGAAACCGTAGAGCTTGTCCAGGAACTCCAGGGATTCCGGGCTGCCATAACGGATGTTCAGCTTGATCATCAGCTCGGCCAGACCCATGGTGCCCAGACCTACACGGCGTTCCAGCTTCTGGTTCGCTTCATTTTCCGGGAAGTGATAAGGAGTCTTGTCGATAACATTGTCCAGAAAACGGACAGAATAACGGGTGGTTGTCGCCAGATCGGCCCAATCTACATCATGATTCTCCGCGTCATAGAACTTGGAGAGGTTAATGGCGGAAAGATTGCATACGCCCCAGCCCGGCAGACCCTGCTCGCCGCATGGATTGGTGCAGATGATCGGGTTGAAATACCAGCTGTTGGACATCTGGTTGTAGTACTCCATGAATACAACACCCGGCTCCGCCGATTTCCATGCCGATTCAATAATGGTGTGCCATACCTCACGCGCCTTGACTGTGCGGTAAGGAATCACGGCCCGGCCGTCGGCCTTCCATTTATCCAGATCGCCGTCCCAGATGGTATCGTAATCCGGATCTGTCGTATCCGGGAATACCAGCTCCCAGTCCAGATCTTCCTTCACTGCTTTCATAAAAGCATTGCTCACGCATACCGACAGGTTGGCGTTCGTCACCTGACCCATCGTCTGCTTCACGGTAATGAAATCAACCACATCAGGGTGCCAGTCATTGATCATCAGCATCAGCGCACCGCGGCGGCTTCCGCCTTGTTCAATTAGTCCAGTGGTGTAGCTGAACAATCCGCCCCAGGATACGGAGCCGCTGGATGAGCCATTGACGCCTCTTACGATAGCGCGGCGCGGGCGAAGCGAGGACAGGTTGATGCCTACACCGCCGCCGCGTGCCATGATCTCAGTCATTTCGGACAGCGTCTGCATAATGCCCCCACGGCTGTCTTTTGGCGAAGGGACGACATAACAGTTGAACAGGGTCAGTTCTTCACTTGCCCCGGCACCTGCTGCAATGCGTCCGCCCGGAACAAGCTTCCAGTCATCCAGAATAGACCGGAATTTGCCTGTCCATTCTTCCTGAAGCTCAGGGGTTTTCTCTACTGAAGCCATAGCGGATGCGAGCCGGTCCCACATTTCTTCCGGGGTCTTCTCTATGTTAAGTGTAAGCTTCTCCACATCTGATTGTACGAGCTCTCCACTGCGCGTTTTTACGGTTACCGTACGGCCGTTCCGTTCAACAATTTCTCCGACTTCCTTGGTAGGGAACTTCGGATCGTCTTTTGTCAGCACAAGCACAACATCGCCTACCTTGGCATTGTTGTTGTCTGCATCCTTCCAGGCATAACGGTCCAAAAATATTTTTTCGCTCAGACCTTCAAGACGCTGTTTGCGTTCCACTGTACTCAATAGAAAAACCTCCCGGATATTGTGATATGTAAAACTCTCCAAATGGAAACGGCTTCGCTGTCCTTTTAAAGGGACGGAATCCGTTTCAGCGAGAAATATAAGGATCGGCAAGCCTTACGGAGCGGTATAATCCTCATATTCCAACCGGAACTCGGCGGATTGTGACTGCACCCGGCTTGGACGCAGAAAGATCCTCTTGTCAATAAAAAATAACCGAAAATCGCCCGGTGTAATCAAAATTTCAAGCATTTGTAACAATATATTGTGTCAGTCAGCTTTTCAACTATACCACATATTGTGTGGAAGGTCTTTTTCGAAAATAGGAGCCTCTCAGCGAAATTTCGGCAAAAGATGGCACATTTACTCCCTCTTGCTCGCTATTTTACAACATCGGACCGAAAATAGCAGGTTATGAAACCTTTCTTTTAAGAGCATACTACTGCTACACATTCCGATATGAACCAAGCGCCGGAGGAGGCTGCAACATGACGCAATTATTCCGTAATCCATTACCGGAAGAGAACCCGACCAACGAAAGTGTGCTGCCTGTACCTCTGTCATTCGAGCGAAAATGGCTGGATGAATTAGAGTCAAGTCTGGAGAAGGGCGGACCTTGGGGCAATTGGAGACTATCCCGGCTCGCCATTGAAGGAGAGAAATCCGGGCTTGTAACCAGCTTTGATGAGCTGCAGTGTATGAAGCATCTGTCCGGGCTCTCCCCGCTCCCCCACCAGCTCGATACCGCTCACAAGGTACTATTCCAAATGTCCGGGCGCGCCATCCTCGCCGATGAGGTAGGGCTTGGCAAGACGATTGAAGCCGGGCTCGTGCTCAAGGAATATCTGGTACGGGGGCTTGTGACTAGGGTCCTCATTCTCGTTCCTGCATCACTAGTGCTTCAATGGGTACGCGAGCTGAACACCAAATTCGGCATCTCTGCAGTAGCCCAGAAGAAAGCCTACTCCTGGGATAACTCTATTGTAGTCGCCTCTATGGATACCGCCAAGCGGGATCCGCATAAGGAAATATTGCTGAATCATGAATACGACATGCTGATTATTGACGAAGCCCATAAACTCAAGAACAAGAAATCAACTAATTATCTCTTCGTCCAGCAGCTGCGCAAAAAATATTGTCTCCTGCTCACCGCCACGCCGGTTCAGAATGATCTGGGTGAGTTGTTCAATCTGATCACGCTGCTGAAGCCGGGACAGCTCGGCAATCAGGGGGACTTCGCCACTAATTTCGTGGTCGACAAGCGCCAGCCGAAGAATGAGGTTCAGCTGCGGGGCGAGTTATCCAAGGTCATGATCCGCAACCGCCGCGGCGAAGGTCCGGTCAACTTCACGAAGCGCAAAGTGCGCAATATTCCGCTCACGCTCTCACCGGAGGAGAAAGTATTATATGACGGGGTTACTGCCTTTGTCAAAGACCAGTATCAGGAAGCGGGCGGCAGTCTCAGCAGCATGCTCTCCCTGGTTACGCTTCAGCGCGAGGTGTGCAGCAGCCGGGATGCCGTATTTATCACCCTGGTCAACCTGATCAAAAAGCTCCCGGCCGACTCGCCAAAACGCGAGCGGATGATGGAGCTGCTCCAGACCCTGCGGACCGTCAAGACGAACACCAAAGCCGAGAAAACCATGGAGCTGATCCGGGGGATGAACGAAAAGGTGATTGTTTTTACCGAATATCGGGCTACTCAGGAGTATCTGCTCCAGTACTTCCGCGATCACGGTCTCCAGTGCGTAACCTATTCCGGCGGTATGAACCGGGGGAAAAAAGACTGGATGATGGATCTCTTCCGCGGCCGCGCCCAGGTGATGATTGCCACCGAAGCCGGCGGCGAAGGCATCAACCTGCAATTCTGCCACCATATGATCAATTTCGATCTGCCCTGGAATCCGATGCGGGTGGAGCAGCGGATTGGCCGTGTACATC
Organism: Paenibacillus sp. P46E; assembly: GCF_001909095.1. Lineage (NCBI taxonomy): Bacteria > Bacillati > Bacillota > Bacilli > Caryophanales > Paenibacillaceae > Paenibacillus > Paenibacillus sp. P46E. The sequence goes on along the minus strand of NZ_LVYZ01000099.1, from coordinate 32,693 downwards.
GGCTGGGACAGGAGAATGATGTGGTGATCTACAATCTTTCGACGGAAGGCACCATTGAGGAGCATATCCTCCATCTGCTGCATGAAAAGATCAATATGTTTGAGATGGTCATCGGCGGACTGGATGTTATTCTGGAACGTTTTGAGAAGAAGGAATCTTTGGAGAAAAGCCTGTACAAGATCATGCTCGAAGCACGCAGCGACGAGGAGCTGCGCAGCGGACTGGACCATATCGGCGAATCGCTGAGCGAGCTGACACACGGGGTACGGGACGAAAGCGAGGCTGGGGCATGACACTCACGCCACAAGAAGTACGCAAGCAAGTCATGGATTATCTGGAGGCCACAGAGTGCTCGGTTATCGAAGTGTCGCCACTGCATGTGACGGTGAAGCTCTCGCCGCGCGCGGACCGGATGCTCACAGACCGGCCTTACTATTGGGGGTTCGTCGAGCGGACGGGCGCCCCGCCGGAAACGCTGTCGTTCACCTTCGTCTTCGAACCGGAGAAATACGATCATTTGGCGGCAGCCGCTCAGGCGGCCCCGCCCTCCAGACAGCCGAGCGGAGCGGGGGACCGCACAGCCGCGGCTGGACTGCCGGCCGGAGCTGGCGCGGCCGGGATGGAAGCCGGGGCGGACGCCGGCAGCTATACTACAGGCGGGCCCCTAGCCGGAGCGGCACCGCCGGGGGTCTCTGCTGATTCGCAGGACAGCATCCTTGCCCGCTTCTTCGGGTTCGTTCCGCCGCTCCCCCGGATCGGTCCCGGCATGATCAGACGCGAGGACGTCACCTACGGCAGCAAGCGGCTGGGGCAGATCTGGTCAGCCGCCCGGGAGGAAGGCAAATGTCTGCAGCTCTTCGAGGATCCGGGAAGCAGACAGCGGATGACCTTGTTCTCGGCAGCCTATGAGCCTTGGCTCGCTGTCTGTTACAAAGTGGAAATGAGCTGTGACCTGAAGCGGGAGGAGCTGCATTTCATCGGCGTCTCGCTCACCTCCGGGCTGATTGTCCCGGACTTCGAAGCAAAGCTGGGGTCACGTGAATTGACGCCGCGCTTGCCCGAAAACATTCACATAGAGCCCTATGGACTGAGCCTTACTGCCGGAGCCGACAAGCTGGAGGGCTATCTTACTTCTAAGCTGGCTCTGCTGGACTACACCTGGGCCGAGGAAGCGCGTGAACGGCTGCGGCTGGAGCTGAGCATTGTAGACATCTATTATGAGGAGCTGCTTAAGGAGCAGGATGAGGAGAAACGGCTGGTGATTCTGGAGCAGTACAACCGCCGCCGCAAGGAGACAGCCTGGCAGTATGAGCCGCAGATTGCAGTTTCTGCCGTCACCTACGGCTTGTTCCATCTGCGGAGCACATAAGATGCGACCCGGCTCGCTAAAAGCAGGCAAAAAAACAGCGGAATTCCCGCACCGCCGCGGACAGCAAGCAACAGCCTTTTCAGAGCTTGTCCACTACAATACAATCAGTACTTCCGGCAAGTGGAAACGAATACCATCCTTTTATGGATAGTATTCGTTTCAGCGAGAAATAGAAGGATGATTTATAGCGTGAAACATATTAATCCTTATATTTTAGGAAAGGTGAACGCCAATGAAGATAAAATCTAGGCAGAAAGACGCTCTTGGATACCGTGCACGCCTCCTTCTCTGCCTGTGTCTGGGTCTGATCCTGTTCTCAGCAAGCTCTGCATTTCCTGCAGAGCTGTCAGCCACAGGGACCCGGGTGACCGTCACACAAGCGGTCTCCAAAGCCTATTTGCCTTTACTTGAGATGACACCCGTTGCCTCACCGGAATCCTTGCAGGATTTCGCCAGTCTAACGATTAGCAAGCTGGCGGCCAGTCCGCCCTTCACGGGCTGGAAACATGCCAGCACTGAGTATTTCCCCCTTGGTCCTGGAACCCATAGCTGGCTGGTTAATGTGATGAACGGAGAGCAACGGATTGGCTATTTGATTATCACCGCTGCAGAACAAGGCGGTTATGTGCTTAGTGAGTATGGAGCCGGCAGCTACGGCCTCCCCTACAGCATGCAGGATCTGCGCCAGTTTCTGGTGCAGCAGGAACTTATCCCCTCCTATTTTTCCGGAAAGCTTGAACTTGACGCGCTCTATGCTCCAATGCTGCCCGTATGGAAATTAACGATAGGCAGCAAGACATTCTATATTAATGCATCTATATTACAGGTTCTGCCTTGGAGTCCCAGCCAAGCGGATGATGTTCTGCATGGCAAAGCTGGCGGAAGCGGCACCCTATCCAGCCTGGATACAGCTCTTTCTCCCCTTCCCGTCTACCTGACGGAGGGGCAGGATGATCCCTATGCCGATTTGATCTGGCTGTCGGCACCGCCACTGGCCAATCTCAGCACCGACAAACTCGCCCTGACGCTTGCCTCAGGCGGCAGTTTAGCCTTCCAATCCCGAGGCCGAAATGATGCATTGGGGGCTCCCTTTATGATTACCGGTTACCAGAGCTGGCGGATAGCTGACTCCGGCAGCAGCACGGATAGCGCCGGCTCCAGCATCCTGTACGCCGCTTCCGGACCGGAAGGCAGACGGTATCTCCCCTTTGGGGCGCTACAGCATAGCGGTACCCTGCACAAGCTTCCCTCATCCGGCAGTGCCGCACTAGGCTTCACTTCTGAAGTAGTATCAGCCGGTTCTGTCCCTAAATGAGGTAGTGCTAACAAGTCTATATGTACACACAAAGAACCTTCCCGATGCCTGAAGTATAGGCATGGGAAGGTTCTTTACTTAAGATGTGCTGTATAAGGCTGAAACGTGTATGTCTATGGTGAACCTTCTGGGCTTGATACGTTACAGCGAAGCGAGTCAGTACTGCTCTATTTCTTACTGTTTCGCGACCAATTGCTGCGCCATATGGACCAGCCTAGCGGAAGCATGCCGAACCATTTTTCCGACCAGGGCTGCTTTTCAGCCTTTCTCCGTTCCCTGCTGGCCTTCGGGTCTTCCATATAGACGACTACCTTCTCCGTGATGTACTTCACCAGATCATCTCCCCCGGAAGCCATACGGATCACCTCCTGTTTCCCTGATTCAGAAGTCCATTACATCTTTCTAGTCTGCTCCATAATCCCACATGCTAAACCTTTGCACTTGGATCCGTATAGCTTGGACAGCTATGGCACAATCTAACAAAGAGTCCATCCCATTGACCCGCCCAGACAAGGAGGTTATTCACTTGAGAAGCTCGTATCACTTGAAAACACTGCCGAGAGCAATCGTCTGCCTGAGACAAACACGGTGTTTATGGATGCTACTGGTAATTGCAGGACTTCTGCTCTCGTTATTGTCAGGAACGGCTGCGGGAGCACAACCGCTTCCTGTATCTCCAGTAGCAGACGGGAAGCCGGAACGCCAACAAATACTCGGCCACGATCAGCGGATCATTCTGATTGACGCCGGACATGGGGGTGTAGACGGCGGCACCTCGCATGGCAGCATTCTGGAAAAAGATATTACGCTGGCGATATCCCGCCGCCTGTTCCTGCTGCTGCGCAGTGACGGTTTTGACGCCATTCTGAACCGGACCGGGGATTACGCTCCCAGTGATGAGAACCGCTGGCTTCGCAGCTCCTCCCGGCATTTGCGTGATCTGGCTCAGCGCAAGGAGCTGGCTGAGACCCTGCCTGCGAACCTTGTGGTCAGCATTCATATCAACTGGGCGCCTTCTCCGGCGAAGCATGGGCCATTGGTGCTATACCGCCAGGAGGGCCGCAGCTTCCTGCTGGCCAGGTCTATTCAGGATCAGCTGAACCAGCTCTATGATGTATCGGAATCTCCCAGAGCCGGCAAACCCTTTTATCTGCTCAACAAAATAACCGCCACAACGGTTATCGTTGAGGCGGGATTCATTAGCAGTGCAGCCGACCGGGACAGGCTCTGCAGCCCGAAGGGCCAGGAGGAAATTGCCGAAGCCATCGCGGGCGGCATCGCTGCCTACCTTATGGAAGTGTGAGACTGGAATTCCATTTCCACTGGACCTTGACCAGATCCGAAATGCCTACAAATTCAACACTGTCTTTCAACTCGGCAATACCGCTGCGGATACCTGCGGCGGTCTCTTTACCCTGAATGCCGACATGTCCGATCGTCACACAATATTTTTGACTCTGCGCCCTTTCCTGCACAAGCCGCATTTGCTTCGCCACATGGCCTGAGGTATGGACATCATCCAGAAAAATGTGATTCTCCACCGGAGGAAGTCCCATCTCCCTAGCCATCCTTCCGGCAATCGAGCGGTAGTTGGTGTGACTGTCGACAAAGAACAAGCCACGCTCCTTGCATACGCTCAGAATAATGCCCATGACCCGCTCATCTCCGGTCACTTTGGAACCCATGTGATTGTTGATCCCGATGGCAAACGGAATATTATCCAGTGCAGCCTCCACCCGCTGGCGCACCTCTGTATCGCTCATCCGTGTCAGGACGGCTCCTGGCCCCAGCCATTCCGGTCTGCCTTTATTCGGCTCCATGGGCAAATGCACCAGCACATCCAGGCCCTGCTCATGCGCACGCCTTGCATCCTTCTCCGAAGTCGGGAGGAATGGCATGACCGCCACCGTGAATTTCACAGGCAGCGCGAACATCTCATCCGTCCCCCGCATCCCGTTGCCAAAATCATCAATGATCATGGCTACACGGCTGCGACCTGAAATGTTCTCTGCTGGCTGTACACGTGTGCTTCTGCCGCCACTTGGCGGAACGGGCTCCGCCAGCAGAACGCCAGGATGTTTCTGCATCCGGCCAGAGTCTTGTGCAAGGTCCTTCCCTTGAGCGGGTGGTGCAGCAATGCACAATGTGGTTAGTATAACTACTAACCCAAAAAGACACATCAAGGTGCGTTTAACCAAACGATAGCCCTTATTCATAAGGAATCCTCCTTCGAGTTCTATAACCGTAGTTCTCATTGTTTGGAACCCGAAGGATAAATATGTACAGGACGGCTTCGCAATTATTAACAATCCCCAGCCAAGACCTGCTGTCCCCGCCGATCTGCGGCAAGAATAGCATCAAGCACCTGCTGTGGAGTCACAGTAAAAGGCATATTCCCCATCGGATTGTCTTCCGCACAGCTCGCTTCAGCAGCAGTCATAAGTCGCTCCTCCAGAGTACCGGACAACCCCAGTTGGCTTAAGGTCAATGGCAGGCCAGCCATCCGGCAAAATGAAAGGACCTCCACGATCTCCTCTTCCGGTGCCTGCTCAAGTATCAGCTGCACAAGTGTCGTGAATGCGACCTTCTCACCATGCAGCACATGCCGGCATTCCTCCAGCACCGTAAGCCCATTATGGATGGCGTGGGCTGCAGCTAATCCGCCACTCTCAAAACCGATGCCGCTGAGATAAATGTTGGCTTCGACAATGTGCCCAACCGCCTCTGAGCCGATACCTTCCCGGCAATCCTGCAGCGCCTCGGCTCCATAGGCGAGCAGAGTGTCACGGCAAGCACCCGCCAGAGCGAGGGCGGCAATGGAGCCGGTTCCTCCGGCCTCAGTAACCGCACCCGAGCGGCGGCAGGCTCTAGCCTCATAATAGGTTGACAAGGCATCGCCCATTCCGGCAGCGAGCAGTCTGGCCGGCGCCTTGGCGATGATATCCACATCGGCAACCACCATATCCGGACTGCGCTGCAAGTGCAGGTAACGGTCCAATTGGCCATCCTCCTTGTATAGCACGGACAGGGCGCTGCAGGGTGCATCGGTGGAAGCCACCGTTGGCACGAGGACCACAGGCAACTCCGCGAAGTGGCTGACCGCTTTTGCCGTATCCAGAGTTTTCCCGCCACCGATACCGACAATCACACCAATGCCCGCATCAAGTCCGCCAATAAGTTGTTCTACTTGCTCCATCGAACACTCCCCCCGGAATTCATGCTGAACCACAGGGAGAGCCGCACGTTCAAAGCTATCAGCAACCTCTTGCCCATATACAGAGAGGATATAGGGATCTACGATCGCATAGGCTCCTTTCACTCCGAGCTGTGCGCAATAACGTCCAAGCTGCGAAAGCTCGCCTTTCCCCTGAATATATTTTGACGGAGAGCAAATCATTTGTGTCATCTGTAACTCCTCCCAAATCCATAGTCTTTCGAATTCCTTTCATTCTAAGCAGACTGTCCGGATCCGGCAATGAAAAAAGCCCCAACCTATGGGCTGGAGCCTACAGTCTATTATCGTATTGTCCGGCGCACAGGCAGTTTCTTCTGATCTCCGGTCAGTTCACATTCCTGCGGCCCAAGAAAGTTCTGGTCTATTTTGCTGTCGATCAGATCTACAATTTGTTGCAAGGACGCGATCTGATCCAGTATTTTCTGCTTATGGTTCAATATCCTCTCATGCAGTTCCGGAAATTCAGACAAATTGGAATCCAGTGACAGGTCCAGGTAAGGGCGCATCTCATCCAATGACATCCCTGTTTTTTTGAGGCAGGTGATCAGCTTCATGGTCTCAATATCGTGGCCGCTGTAGATACGGTGGCTGTTTCCCTTACGCTGCGCCCGGGGCAGCAATCCAATCTTCTCATAATACCGTATCGTATCCTCTGTAATCCCCGTAAGCTCCGAGGTTTGTTTAATGGAATAACCGTGCAGCACATCAACGCCAGTGTTCACACCAGCTTCGCTCATAGGATCACCTTCCGCGGTTATTTTGAACTGTGTCTTCTATTCATTGTATAACCTGGAGTCAGCTCCAAGTCAATCTTAAGTTTGCTTAAAAATCCTCCGCTTGACTTGGAGTCGGCTCCAAGTTATACACTGAGCGCATTAACCGCAGGCCTTCAGCTCATTTCAGCAGCCTGCAGACTCACTCCAAAGGAGAAATGACAAATGACTACAGGACAACAGTATCGAGGAACAGCACTGATTACAGGTGCAAACAACGGCATAGGACTTGAATTGACCCGCAAAATGCTGGCAGAAGGCTGGCAGATTATTGCCTTGATCCGTTCGGGCTATCCAATGGAAGATCCATTCATCGCCGAGTCCGTCAAAAGCGGGAAGCTGCGGATCTACAAAGCCGACCTTAGTGACTTCACCGCGCTGAGACGTGCCTTAAATGAGATTAAAAGTAAGGAGCAGAGGATCGATCTGCTGTTCAACAATGCGGGCGGCAGCTTCCCTGAACTAAGCAACTCCAGGCAAGGACGTGAAATGCACTTCGATCTCCAGACCGTAGCGCCGTATTTGATTACCATGGAGCTCAAAGCGCTTCTCCAGAAAGGGCAATTAAAAACCGTAGTCAACACTTCGTCCAATGCATTTATGACCATGAAGCGATTTAACCCGGATTTGCTGGAGCATCCCACTGAATTTAAAAAGCTTTTCGGTCCGTATGCGGCCTCCAAGCTGGCTCTCTCGCTCTGGACCCGTGAGCTTGCCCCTCAGCTGGCTGCGGAAGGCATCCTGATCCGAAGCGCCGATCCCGGAGGTAATAATACCATCAGAAGCGGCAAAAAATCAGGATTGCCCTTCTGGCTGAAGCCGATCATTAAGCTCTTCTTCCCTCACCCGCGCCATGGTGCCGGACTACTGTACAATGCAGCCTTAGGTCAGCACAGCAAGCAGCCCGGTGTTTTTCTGATGAAGGATCAGATCACCGAGCTGAAGTTCACTGAACACAGCGCCACTGTCCTTGCGAAGGTGCGGGCCATTTATGAGCAGGAATTCCTAAAAGACGGCGAATAACGGCCAAACGCGCGCAGCAGCAGCACATTCTCAATCACGATATGCGTTTTCCACCAGTTTTCGCTGATGGCGAACTCCCGCTCATAGGCGTCCCAACTCCAGGTCAAGTTCCAGACGCCTTCCTCATTTCTTGTCTGAAGAAGATAGTCCAGCTCCTTATGAAGAAGAGCGGCATTGCCTGCATACCCCGGGCTCTCCGGTGATTGGATGAATACCGAGGGTCTGCAGCTGTAGCCGCTCCACTCCCCGGCTTCCCGCTTAATTAATGCTGTAATTTGCTCCACAGCAGCTGCCTGAAGCCGGGCATAGGGCAATTGTTCCTGCAACCCCGCGTCCGAGATACACTCGATGAGAGTAACGATACATTTAAGCGGATGCATCTCAATCCCAGGGTCTGTGAGGAAAAATACACTCAATTCTCTGGCAATCTCCATCCCTCGTTGATAGAGTCTGCTGCTTCTATCCGCATACTTCAGAATAAATCCGGCCAGAATGGCTGTAGGATTGTACATACTGTGGGCCGTGCTATTCGAGCTTGTGTGCCACCATGGCGCATGCGGATAAATGTTATTTGATTCAACAACATTCTTCCACGCATTCCCCTCCACCTCAGCTCCACTGTCAAGATACTTCAGAATCCCTTGAATCACTGGATGAGATCCATCCTCCCAATGTATCTCCAGCAGCTTCTCTACTGCGTTAGCAGTCTGAATCGGAGCCGAACATGGATTCCACGAATCTGCCTCGAGGGCATAAGCCAACCCGCCATCCTCATTCTGATAGGCCGATAAGGCAGACAGCACAGCCTCTGCTGGTCCCTTCTCGAAGTGAAACTTCCATCGCGCCAGGTCAACCGGCCGGGCATTGCGGTACACCCAATTTCGGATCCTTTTGAAATCCTGTTCTGATAAATCCATCTGCATTCTCCTTTGGGCACAAGGTCTAGACATGAACATCCTCTGCACCTGCCTGTATTTAACCCCACTCTTCCCTCAAATACTATGATATCCTTCATTACCGGGAAGAAAATTGGGTTGGCTACCCCCTGCGATAGATCCCGAATCTGGCATCCGACACATCTAGCTTGCCCGTACCATTGATTTAGCTACCCGCTTGACATAAGCTAATCTATAGCAGTTTCCTATTCCTCTAAATGCTTTCTGCCGCTCCATCCACTGATTCCAACCTGGGAAGTTGAGTTAAATATATGCGATAAGCATATTATAGGATAAGCAGAGGAGGGACTTATGAAGAAGACTGCCACCAGACGCGCCATTTCCTTTTCCAAACAGCTGTATCACAAGATTAAACTTGATGATGTTCAAGGGATCAGCGCACAGCTTACCTACTACTTAATCCTGTCTTTATTCCCTTTTCTGATCTTCATTATGACACTGATTGGTTATGCCCATATTTCGGTGGAGGATAAAATCCGTGATCTGGAGCAGATCATGCCTGCCGAGGCGATCTCAATTATCGAGGAAATTCTGAAGGATGTTGCGGAGGGCCGCAGTCAGGCTTTGCTGTCCTTCGGGATGCTGGCAACCTTATGGGCCGCCTCCAAAGGAATCAATGCGATCATCAAAGGCCTCAACCGTGCCTACGATATTGAGGAGAGCAGGGTTTTCTGGAAAATACGCGGTATTGCCTTTTTGGCCACTCTCTTCATCGGATTAGTGGTGCTGCTCAGCATTTTGCTGCTGGTATTTGGCTCCTGGCTGAAAACACAGGTCTTCCTGCTGGTCGATCTGCCTTATGGCTTCCAAAAAATTTGGGACTTGCTGCAATATGCTGTTCCGCTGTCCATCATGTTCATCGTCTTCACTCTGCTGTACTGGATTGCCCCCAGCCGCAGGCTAAGACTGAAAGAGGTTATGCCCGGCGCGATGTTTGCTACCCTCGGCTGGATCATAACCTCTACCCTGTTCTCCGTCTATGTCAATCAGTTCAGCAGTTTCACTGAGACCTATGGCAGTCTCGGCGGGGTCATGGTGCTGCTGATCTGGCTGTACATCAGCTCCATCATTATCCTGGCCGGCGGTGAGATCAACGCCATCCTTATGAACCGGACGCTCAAGCGGTCCATCAAGTGAATGTAAGCTTAATGGTAAAGGTTCCCGCCGCTGCCTTCCCCACCCTTGGCCGTTGCGGCGGCTGACGCCGCTGCCTCGGCTTCCGTAAGCGGCAGATATGCGCCTTCCTCCCGCAGCCGTCTGCGGAGGGAAATCGTGTCTACCGCATGGACGTTAGGCAGGGGCTGTACAGCAGCCATGGCAGAGGCAATCCCTGCAGCCTCACCCATTGCCAGACAGACAGGCATAACTCTGACGCTTCCCTGCACTTCACGTACACAGGAAATGGAGCGCCCGGCAACCAGCACATTTTTGAGCGAACGGGGGGTCAGGCAACGGTAGGGAATCCCATGAGATTCTCCCGGACCATATCGCTTAATCACTTCCTGCTTGCCTCCAGCCTGCTTCTCCTCCTTCTCCGTTCCATGGATATCAATGAAATAGCTGTTACGGCAAATTTCATCGGCGAAGCTTCGGCGGCTGACGTAATCATCCACACTGAGCACATAATCTCCTGTAATTCTCCGTGTCTCCCGCACGCCCATCAATGATCCCGTATTGGCTACGAACGAGTTCCCGAAGGAGGCTGGCTGGTATTCAGCAAGAGCATCCCTGTAAGCTGCGGCCAGCTTGCGTCCCTGCATCAGAGCCTCGGATATGGATAGAACATCCGTATTATCCACTTCCCACAAATGACCTGCATTGAAGCCAACCGTTCGGGGAGCAATAATATTGTTGCAGATATGCGCATCCGGGATCAGGGGATAACGGCCGGAGCCAAGAATATCATAAATCGGGCTGGTTTTGTTGTTGTTATGGAGCATCGGGCCATGAAGGTACGCATACTCATCCACATTGCCCAGCGTGAAGCAGTGTGTGGCCGGCATCAGCTCACCAGTATCCGCATCTCCTTTCAGATATTCCGCACCCGCCCAAGCGGCAACATCCGCATCACCCGTACAGTCAACATACACCTTGGCCTTCAGGGCTTGAAGCCCGCTTTTACTGGCTGTAATCAGTGCAGTCACATTACCGTCCTCATCCGTATCTACCGCACCCAGCTGTGTCATGAACTGAACCTTTGCCCCCGCTCCTTGGACCAGCTCATCATAGACCACCTTCAGCTTCTCAGGCTCAATAGGCACCCAGTCCATAGCATCCTTGCTTACATGCGGCATCTTCGCCTTCAGAGTTTCAAATACCTTCATCGCCAGCCCTCTGTAGATCATCGTCTCCAGATCAGAGAATGGACACCACGCCGGCACCAGTCCCGAAGTTCCCATTCCGCCAAGGCTGCTTGTGGCTTCAATCAGCAGCGTTTTTGCTCCTTCCCGAGCTGCCGCGGCTGCCGCAGTACACCCGGACGGACCTCCGCCCACTACAATGACATCCCAGGAATCCTGAAGCGGAATTTCGTTACTCCGCATTCTGTAGCTGTTCATGCGCTTCCCTCCCGACTATTTCTTCACTGACGCATACCATTCATTGACTTCCCTGGCGCTGGCTTCACCACCGGCGGCATTGTATTTCTCTACGAATGCGGCCACTGCATCCACCGATTCCTCGCCAACAATCACTTTTACAGCAAAATCATTGATCATCTGATTCAGCGATGCGTTGTTCTTGGAGTACTCCGGCAAGGACGGCGCCATGGCCAGCGGATCAGAGATTCGGAATTCAGCCGGAATATCCTTGTTCAGGAAGGTGAAGCCTGCGAACAAACGCGGGTCTTTCTGCACACGGGCCTGCCAGTATACGGGATACAGCTTCTCATCAATTCCGGTCAAATAGTTGCTTGCCAGTCCGCGCTCATCGGTAAACAGGGGCAGAATCGGGCTGTAGACACCGTCTTTGTAAGTGAAATGCTTCCCTTCCTCGCCAATGGCGATCAGCTTGAAGGTCTCTTTGTCCAGCTTGGCATTGATCCACTTGATGGCATCCTCCGGATGCTTTGAGGACTTGGGAATAAAGGTCAGCCGGTCAAAACCGCCACTCATTCCTATACCCGCCTGCCCATCCTTACCCTTCAACGCTGGAACATAAGCATATTTGGCATCCGGGAAGTTCTTGGTCAGGGCGTCTGCAATGCCGGGGATATCATACCAGGCAAGCGGGATCACACCGACCCGTCCGCTAGTGAACTTTTCTTTCAGTGTAGCGTCTTTATTCACTGCAAACTCTTTATCCAGCAGCCCCTGCTTATACAGATCAGCCATATAACTCAGATATTCTCTGAACCCCGGATGTGCCGGTGCCGCAACCAGCTTCCCATCCACTACATTCCAGCTGGTGGCGATGCCGAAAGCGCCGGTTACATTAACCATCGTGGCCATTGCGCCGTCTATGGAGAGCGGTGCGCCTTTATCCCCATTCCCCCCCGGATCCTTTTCCTTAAAAGCCTTCAGGACTGCAGTGAATTCATCCAGTGTTGTGGGCATCTTAAGGCCAAGCTTATCCAGCCAATCCGTGCGGATCATCAGACTGCTGCCCGCAAACTCGGACGCCCGGTTCGGAATAGCGTAGATTTTGCCGTCCACCTTCATCGCCTCGAAGGATTCGGGAGAGATAGAGGCTTTGATATTCTCTCCATACTTGTCAATCAGCGGGGTCAGATCCACAAGTGCACCCATCTTGGCATAATCGGTATAGACCGCTTTCTCTCCATTGATGGTAATGACATCGTAAGGCTCTGCGGAGGAAATCAGCAGATTCAGCTTATCCATGGCCTTATCAGCAGGCAGCATCTCGTATTTGACCTTATATCCGGTTTTCTCCTCCACCACTTTGGCCAGTGTATACGTGTTATAATCATCCTTCGACCATAAATTGAGCGTCTTCAGTTCCGGTTTGGAGCCGCTTTCCGTTTGCGTGCCAGCCGTTTGCTCCGCTGCACTTCCGGCTGCGCCATCCTTGTTCGTATTGCCGGATGAACCACAGCCGGCTATCGATGCCACAAGCCCTGCAGACAGCATAAGTGTCAGCCATTTTCTATTTATCATATGAATTAAACCTCCCCTTAAGTTCTGAAATCTTAGGTCATCCCTTAACCGATCCAATCAGCACCCCTTTGATAAAATACTTCTGCATAAACGGATATACGAGCAGGATCGGCACCGTAGACGCGACGACTGTAGCAGCGCGGATGCCTTCGGGGGACATATTCATAAGATCGTCTACGCTTTTATTCGTGAGGTTTGCACTATTTGCATCCATCACCACATCCTGCAGATACAATTGCAGTGTCTTCAGTGCGGTGTCATTAATGTAAATCATCGGGCCAAAATAATCATTCCAATAACCCACTGCATAGAACAGCGCAATCGTAGCGATCACCGGCATACTCAGCGGAAGGATGATCCGGAACAAAATCGTATACGTCTTCGCTCCGTCGATCCGTGCAGATTCCTCCAGTGCTTCAGGGAGGCTTTCATAATAGCTTTTGATCACCAGCATATTGAACACGCTAATCATTCCCGGGAGAATCAGCACCCACAGATTATTGACCAAGTGCAGCTGGCGCATCAGCAGATAATTGGGAATCAGTCCGCCGCTGAAGAGCATCGTGAAGATGAACAGCACCATAATGAAGGAAATGCCGGGCAGATTGCGTTTGGATAGCGGATAGGCTGTAAGCGCCGTCATAAGAATGGAGATTAGTGTACCGATGGCGGTAACACCAACGGAGATACAGAAGGCCCGAATGAACATGGATGAGGAAATAACCTGCGTCAGCGTATCGAGCTGGAACCCTACAGGCAGAATGCCGACTTTGCCGGAGGTGATTGCCCACTCTTCGCTGACCGATTTGGAGAAGACACTTGCCGGGGGCAGCAGCATAATGAGTCCGATGGCAATCAGGAAAAGATACACTCCGGTATCCAGCAAAAGATCCCCTTTGGTCCGTTTGGTCATGGTTGTCCTGCTCCTTTCCTCCTCACCAGATCCCGCGCTTCAGCAGCTTGCGGCTGAGATAATTACCGGAGACAATGAGAATAAAACCTACGACTGAATTGAATAATCCGACTGCCGTACTGAAGCTGTAGTCCATTTTGCCAAGACCGATCCGGTATACAAAGGTTCCGATGACATCAGCCGTCTCGTAAACCACCGGATTGTACATCGTGAGAATCTGCTCGGTCCCGGCATCCAGCACAGAGCCCAGGCGGAGAATGAACATCAGCACTACTGTAGGCAGAATCCCGGGGAGCGAGATATGCAGCATTCTGCGGATCCGGCCCGCCCCATCTATGGAAGCGGCTTCATATTGTTCCTGATCAATCCCGGCGATAGCGGCAATGAAGACGATGGCATTCCAGCCTACCTCCTTCCATCCGGCAGTGAAGACTACCAGACTGCGGAAATACTGGTTGCTGACAAAGAAACTGACCGGCTCTCCGCCGAACCACTGAATGATATGGTTGACGAGCCCTCCTGAAGTAGAGAGAATCGTCACGAACAATCCGGATATAATGACCCAGGACAGAAAATGCGGAAGATAGATAATCGTCTGAATAGTCCGTTTGAAAAACATCAGCCGGACCTCGTTCAGCACCAGCGCTATGATAATCGGAACCGGGAACAGCAGCACGATCTTATATACGCTGATCAGCAGCGTATTCATGAATACCTGTCCGAACTCCTCGGACTGGACCAGCTTGTGGAACTGCTCCAGCCCCACCCATTCACTGCCTCTGATGCCGTCAAAAATATTAAAGTCCTGAAAGGCGATCAGCACGCCATACAAAGGCGTATATTTGAAAAGCAGCAGAAACAAAAGTCCGGGGATCAGCAGCATATAATAGTCCCTGTTCCTCCAGGCTAGTCTCCATTTGCCGGCAGCCCTGCTTCTGGCTGCGGCTGTTCTGCTCTTCGGGTTCAACTCCGTGGCACCTGCGCCCAACTTCAATCACCTCCGTATGCTTGTGAGTTGATTATACTGAGGAATGGGGCACGGCCAGTAGAGGGTAATCTGATTATTTCTGGTCTCTGGCGACTGTAAATATAGATGGTTTTATTCCGCAAGGGTCGCTTTCACGGTAACTCTTACAGTCGTGCCCTTTCCGGGCTGCGTTTCGATGGATAGACCATAACGGTTCCCGGCAAAATAACGGATTCTCTCATTTACATTGTATAATCCGAACGACCCGTCCAGTCCATCCTCCTGCTGCCCGGCGGCGGGTTCGAGGAGTAGCCGGTTAGCCTGCTCCGGGTTCATACCAATTCCGTCATCTGCAACCGTAAGTACAACATCGCCATTCTCCAGACACGCCGAAATCGCTATCGTTCCCTGCTTGTTTTTCATCTTGCGGATACCGTGCAGCAGTGCATTCTCTACCAGCGGCTGCAGTGTCAGCTTGGGAATGATATACGCCGCGAGCCCAGGCTCCGCCTGAATGGAGAAGGTGAATGTAGACGGAAAACGGTTCTGCTGAATCTCCAGGAATACCCGCGCCAGCTCTAATTCGTCGGCTATGCTGACATTATCGCGGCCCTTGTTCAGACTTAACCGGAAATACTGTGCTAGCGCCTCGATCATCTCGCTGGTATCCTCCGCATCATGGGAGATGGCCGACCAGTTGATCATATCCAGGGCATTATAGAGAAAATGCGGATTGATCTGTGCCTGCAGCGTCCTCAGCTGGGCTTCCCGTTCCTGCATCTTCGCCTGATAAGACTCTTCCATCAGGTGATTGACCTTATGAATCAGATGATCAACGCTGCGCTCCAGCAGCCGGAAATCCCCGTCCGGCATCGACCGGCGATCCTCCAGCCACCCGATGCCCTCCTTGCGGATCATCCGCAGGATCATCTGCACCCGGCGCTGCATGCCTTGGATCATGAACATCAGGAGCACAAACACCAGAACAAGAAACATCACCGTAATTCCTGCCAGAGTGGCTATACTGGTGAACTGGCCTAGCGCCGTGGCGCGGTGCGAGATTTCCGCTTCCGACACCTGAGCCACCAGCTTCCAGCCTGTTGTCCCAATAGTGGTGTATACTACATTCACGTGATCACGGCCAATGATTCTTTTTATAATGCCTTCTTCCGTATGGCTGATCCCGTTAAGCAGTTCTTCAGGAAGGTGGTTCACAGTCTGTCCCGAACCTGCCTCTGCCTTTGTATTAGGAACCGCACCTTGATCCGGTCCATCTGTTCCATAGATCAGCTTCCCCCCTCCGTCAAGGAGGAACGGTGCATATTTGTCCGAGAAATGAAGCTCTGACACAATCTCCTGAATCATAGTTTCGGATATATCCATCACCAGAATGCCAACAATTTCCTCGTAGTCCCGCGGGTTACGCAGCAGACGGGCGGCAGAGAAAATATTTTTTTCTCCATAATCGTTATAAATTTCAGGATAAACCCCCGTCCAGACGATCCCACCGCCAGCTTCCTTTACAGCTTCATACCAGGGGTATTGATCCATATCCGCTAAGGGATACAGATTTATCCGGTCACCGCCATATATCCGGGAAGCATCGGCAAAAAAACGCAGACGGAAGATATCCTGATTCTCCTGAGCGGTTTCGGCCAAGTTGCGCAGCTCCTTGATCTGCACCAGCTGGTCGGTAATGTTGTCTTTTTGCAGCAAATTGTCGTACAGAATCTGGTTCATGAAGACGGAATTGCTGCTGTCGCGGACATGGTTCAGCTTATAGGACAGATTCATGCCCGCCTGCTTCAGAGTGAGCTGCATCGTGCGGGTCACTTCCTTCTCCAGAATGTCATTGGAACGCTGATAAAAGGAGCCCAGCATAATAGAAACCGGCAGCAGGATGAGCAGTACATAGGCAAACAGCCATTTTCTTGCAGCAAGTATTCCCTGACCCAAACCGGTCAGATAGGCCCAGGCTTTTTTCATCGTACAGCCCTCCCGGTCTTCCTGGATCGCACCCGTAAGACTTCAGACGCCGTACTCATTTATGCAGCTCTCTGAATGCGCTTGGTGTACTTCCGGTTATTTTCTTGAACAGCTTGCTGAAGTGGCTGGGATCGGTATAGCCCACCGCATAACAGACCTCATATAATTTATTCTGCGGATTTTTTAGCATGTGTTTAGCCTGCTCAATACGCACCTTGGTCAGATATTCAAATAGGGTTTCTCCGGTTTCCTGCTTGAACAACAGCCGGACGTAGGTCGGGCTTAGATATACACCTTCGGCGATGTCGGATGCGCTCAAATTCTCCGCATATCTCTGCCCGATCAGCAGACGGACCCGTTCAATAACCTCACTGGACTTTCCACTGCGTTTCAAAAGAGAGTACTCACATACCTCCTGCAGATATTCAGCGGTATAATGCAGCAAATCCCGCATCGTTTCCTGGCGCATGACCTGTTTCCAGGCTTCCATTTCCTTCTGCTCCCACTCTTCTGTCATACCATTCAATTCAAGCATGACCTGCCCGGACTGTAAGATCAGGTGCAGACTTACGTTCTGTGCATAACGTGAGCCATGCCGCCGATTCTGCTCCAGCCGTGCAAAAATCTGTTCCAGCTCATTCAACGTTCGCTCCCAGTCCCCGGATCTCAATGCCGAGAGCACCCGTTCACCCCACTCTGCTTCGTACCGGTACCGAAGATAATCTCGAGACTCCAGCTTATCCATTGTCAGGATACGATTTTTGCCCAGATACCATTTCTGGTCAGCTGCACCTCTCGCCTGTTTATAGGACGATGGCAGCTCTGACAGACTGTCCACCCCTTCACCTACCCCGATGGTTACACTGAGCTTCAGCCATTGCCGCAGATTGCCGCGGATGGATTCCGCCAGCAACAGCAGCTCCTGTTCTGGAGATTGAACCTCCTCCGCCTCTTCTGTATTTCCATCCTCCAGCTGCGGGGTCAGCAGAATACCCACATATTCTCCAGGCTGCTTCTCAAAGGTAATGCCCCGCATCTGCTTGTCGATTAACTCCTGTATAATATTCAGCACAGTATAAGACAGCAGCTGCTTATCCTGTTCACTCCGGGTATCCAGCACCTGTGGCACATCATCAATCATAATAACCACAACCATGTAATCGCTTGCAGACAACAGCGGCAAATCCAGGAACTCCAGCTTCTCCCGGATATGCGACGGATTGATGCTGTCACTGATGACGGACAGGAGAAACCTCTCGCGCAGCAGCGGCAGGCTCTGGGCCAGTTTCACCTGCATCTCCTTTACCCGGCCTCGTTCCCGGTCCTCCGCATCAAGCGACTCTGTAACCTTGCTCATAACAGAGACCAGCTCTTTGCGGCGGATGGGCTTCAGGAGGTAATCTACCGCATGGATCTGGAGAGCAGACCGCAAATAATCGGCATCGTTATGCCCGCTGATGAACACAATCTTGGCAAAAGGCAGCACCTCACGCACTTCCGCTGCCATCCGGATTCCGTCCATCGCTGGCATCTGGACATCCGTCAGCACAATATCCGGCTTCAGCTCCTTAATCAGCTCAAGTCCGGTATCCCCATCATCCGCTGTTCCAATCAGCTCGATCCCCTGCTCTGTCCAGTTCACATAGTTCCGCAGTCCGTTCAGCACCGACGGCTCATCATCCACTATGATTAGTGTTTTCATGGGCATGTTCCTTTCTGAACCCGTTAGTTATTCTGTCGTCTTCTACACACAAAGAGGTTCTCCTTCCTCAAAGGTAAATGTTGAACCCAAGAATTTTAAATATTCAGCTTATAAAAGGAAAAGAAATAGGAAAACGCCCGGTTTCCCAGGCGCTTCCTCTTTTCTGCTATTTAGCTGTCAAATCGTAGGCGAAGCATGCCGCAGCCTCCACCTGCTTGAAGCCCTCTCTAATATACAGGGCCTTGGCACGTTCATTTTCCGCGTTTACACACAGCACTGTCTGCGTATAGGCCTGTTCCTTGGCGAACCGCAATGCCGCTCTCAGCAGAATTCTCCCCAGCCCTTTACCCTGATACTCCGGAAGTATGGCCAGTGGTCCAATGTTCATGATCGGAGATCCTTCATAGTCATCGTCTGCTCCACGGACAACGCCTACCGCTTGACCATTATGGCGAAGAATCATGAGGCCGCCTTCAATGTAGTCTTTGCGGGAAATCATATTCGTTACCATTTCCGGTGTGGCCGGTGTTTCGCTCCCTTTCAGTTTGGCAAAACCGGCATTTCTCACCTCGCACCAGACAGACTCATCGGTTCCAAGCCGAAAGGGCTTAATTTCGTATCCGGTGGGCAAGCTGAAGTCAGGAACAGATTCTTCATTCCGGACAAGCAAATAGGAATAGCGCTCCACAGCGAAGCCGGCAGCTAGCATATTGTGCGTCTCTCTTGCATTAACCGTTGGCACAAATATATCCAGCTTATCCAAACCTGCCGTATGCGGTAGTATGGCTTGCAGCAGCTTCCGGTAAATTTCGGGTTCAGCGGTATCCGCCTGAAAAATCCGAAAACGGCCTTTTCGTCCTCTGCGGTTATAGTCATTCAAAATCAGCGAAGCGGCCGCAACCAGTGCTCCCTGCTCATTTACCGCCACATAGGTGGGGTTCTCTTCCGACAGTTCAAACCCGGCAAGCTGCTCTTCATATAAAAAGGAATCATCAATATCCGGCCGGTGCTTCCGGCAAAAGTCCAAAAACTCGTCTCTTCTGTGCTGACTTAACGCTTCGATCTTCATTTGCTTATCATCCTTCCAGCCTGTTATACTGCTGTTCTAAAAATATCAGAAGTTCAATCAACCGAAAAGGGTAAAAACAACTATGAACCATTGTATCATTGCTGCCATTACCAAAAGTCCGCTGAGAGCCTCACTGTATCATTTTACCAGAGCAAGTAATCTGCAAGGTATGGCTGCCTTGGATGGGATCTTCGCATCGGCCTTGCTGTACCCCGAATATGCCAACGGCATACGCCGGACTGAAGCCTGGAAGACAGTCTATAACGGCCAGCATGCAGTGCTGAACTCCCATCTTCGAATCACCCCCGAGGCTATGGAGGCAGGAACAACGGCTGAACAGTTCCGCGCCTGTCTGGACCGCCATGTCTTCCTCTGGCCAACTGAACGTGACTGTATGTCCATGGCAGCTATGTACTCTCGCAGAGAACCAGGAGAGACCTTTGCCATTTTGAAATTGGATGCCCTTAAGCTCTTAACGGATCACTTCGATCATATCCGGTTGTCCAAATATGACTCCGGGAGCTCTCCACGATACCCGCACCGGATGTCCTACCGCAAGAGCTGTAAGATGCTGCTGCCCATTGGGCTATTCATGATAGAGAATGGGCCGTCGATTCCGGCAAAGCCCTCCGAGATCAAAGAGGTGCTTGTAGCGTATTCGCTCACTCCGTTAAGCCGCTATCTGCAGACCATTTACTGTTCCGGTCAGGATCTGGTGCCGGCAGCTTGGAGGGGTATCCATGAACCGCTGGTTTTGCCTTCGGCTCCGCATTCCTAAACAATGTGAGGTCATTCGGGCATAAAAAAACAAGCATCCCTTCAAAAGAAGGGATGCTTGCGTAAACCGTAGTGCGGTCAAGAGGACTCGAACCTCCACGATATTGCTATCACTGGCACCTGAAGCCAGCGCGTCTGCCAATTCCGCCATGACCGCATATTCAATGACTTACTTTCGCAGTCACAAGATAGATCATACCATTCGATGATGCCTGAGTCAATATTTTTTTGTAATCATTTTTAATACATAAATTTCTGTATAAATATTGCTTTTATTTACGTATTCGGGGTATAATGAGAACAAAGGTTCGCATACTATAAATGAGGTGATTTATATGGCGACTACCAAGAGAAATCCACTAACTACACCAACAATCCCCGAAGATATAACCAAAGACGAAAAGTCCCTTGTCAGAAGCTATTTGCTGCTTACGTTCATTCATAAAGTATTTGAACGCGACTGCCGGGTCATCGGCAAGAGCGGATTATTCAAGACACCACAGCTCTATATGGAGCTGGTATCCGGTGCAACGAAGAAGACCTCGCTGATGCTCCAGGAGGTCACCCGGGAGCTTACCTCGCATCATCTGAAGATCACGACCATCCGTCAAGATCAACGGGGGGTAGAGGCCCAGTATTCCTGCCGTGGATATACCGGCGAGATGAATATCCCTTGGCCCGGATTTCGTAATGAAATGATGCTGCGGATGCGTGCTTACCTCGGCCTGACACCTGAGCTAACCGTTCTCCCCCGGGAAGATACTGTGGAACAGATGGCGTTATCCATATAAGTCCTGTACTTATCATAAGAAACAGCCCCCTCCGCTATGGAGGGGGCTGTTCTTGCTAGGTTTATACATTATACGTTCTCCGGCTCTTGTCTGGGTTCGGCAAAGGGCTGGTACACATAGTTGCGGTCAAGCTTCACTATCCGCTTATTGGGACGGCGTATCATCACCTGGGACTCGTCCCAGGCGAGCACAATACCTTTTACATCATTACTCTCCAGTGCATCGCGTACAACACGGATCTTCTCACCGGAAATCCGGTAGGCATCCAGCTGTTCGTCACTAATCATGAAGTTCAAGTCTCCTTTCAACACATTGCTAGCCTTATCCACCCGTGAAAAAGACCCCAATGAGTAATCATTCGGGTCTAGTTACTTGCAGTTCTAACCTTATATCTTATGAAGTTCTATATCAGCGCTTCATTCTTCTCAAACCAGAAGTCAAGAACTTTAGCGGACATCACACGTTGTTCCAGATATTCCACCTGATGATCAGTGAATTTCTGTCTCCAATTGAAGGACAATTCTTCACACAAACTTGTGATCGTCAAAAGTTCAGACCAAGCGACGTAACGTTTGTACCAGAAAAACTGAGGATGTTCAATCATATAGGGATACAGGTCGTCGAATTCCGTATGTTTGCAATCCAGCGCACGCTCGAAATGATCCTTGGCCTCGGTTAGTTTATCAATAAAAAATTGCTCTGTCACCGGTTCTTTCCCCATTGTGACGCCTCCTCTCTCATGTCTAATTTTTATTATAAAGGAAAACTTATAGAGTGAAAAGCAGTTGTTAAAAAAATAGGCTAAGTTCCTCTAATTGTCACCCTTTATTCGTCAAAGACAATGGTTCCTTCACTAAGAGACATAATCCGGACAAGTGACTCCAGACGTATACCCTGTTCTCTAATGGTTCTGGCTCCGGCCTGGAAGCTTTTCTCCACAACTACACCGAGTCCGACCAGTTCGGCGCCGGAGCGCTGAATGATTTTGATGAGACCGCGTGCGGCGTCGCCGTTTGCGATAATATCGTCAATGAACAGCACCTTGTCATCCGCAGAGATAAATTGGCGGGAGAGCATGATGTCTGTAACAATGCCTTTGGTGAATGAAGGCACTCTCTCGCACAGTGCATCCGGATCAGCTAACAGCGTTTTTTTACGGCGGGCAAATACCAGCGGCACCTTCAATTCGTAAGCGGTGGCAAATGCCACGGCAATACCCGAGGATTCCACGGTAACCACCCGTGTAACTCCAGCATCAGCAAATCTCCCGGCAAACTCCCGTCCCATTTCCATCGTCAGCATAGGATCAACCTGGTGGTTGAGCAGCGCATCCAGCTTCAGCACCTGATCAGAAAGGACGACCCCCTCCTGCAAAATCCGTTGTTTCAATAATTCCATGATTTTGAACCTCCATTACCCTTTATAATTCCATACGTTCCACTGTAATAATCCTATATAAGCATTAGGCGGAAGTCATGTCCTTCTGCTCATCATCATAACCTGTACTATATGGACTGCACAAGGCTATCCTTTGGCACAGCCATTTTTTATCTTTGCAGCACAATTAAGGAGGGGAGCCATGAAATCCCATGTCCGTACTCTGCAAATCGCTTTCACCTATATTGGCACCATTGTAGGTGCCGGATTCGCCACCGGCCAGGAGATCCTGCGGTTCTTCACAAGATATGGACACTGGGCCGTGCTCACCATCCTGCTCTCCACGGCCCTGTTCATCTGGCTCGGCACCAAAATGATGATTATCAGCCAGCGCATCAAAGCAGACTCTTATGAGGATTTCAACCGCCACCTCTTCGGTGAGCGTGTCGGCAAAAGCATCAGCCTGTTCACGATGATCATCCTGATTGGCGTCAACAGCATTATGCTGGCCGGGGCAGGAGCTATTTTTCAGGAGCATCTCGGAATGCCCTATCAGGCAGGACTCCTGCTGACAATTCTCGGGTCCTATCTGCTGCTGAAGCGCGGGATTTCAGGCATCCTGCAGATCAACAGTCTGGTTGTGCCGTTAATGCTTACTCTGTCGCTAATTATAATTTTTAATACGCTGGACGTCCCCGGCGCAGACCGGTTCTTGTTTCTGCCGACAGATCACAGCCCCTTTAGCGCCTGGATGTCGCCGCTTCTCTACACTGCCTTTAATCTGGGCATGGCACAAGCCGTACTGGTACCTCTGGCCCGGCATACGAATGATGAGAGAGCACTGCTGCGAGGCGGTATTCTCGGGGGGATAGGCATTGGCTTCATGCTGCTTGCTGCACATTTTGCCATGAGCTCACAGATGCCGGGTATTCTTCAGTTTGAGATTCCAATGGGCAGTATCGCCGTCCGCCTCGGTCCAGTGGTACAGGGGATCTATCTGATGCTGATATTCATGGAGATCTTCAGTACCTTTGTGGCTGATATTTATGGCGTCGGTGCACAGCTTCAGCAACGTCTGCCCATCGCACCCGCCCTGGTAACCCCGATCCTCATGCTAATCTGCTATGTGTTCAGCCAGTTTGGCTTCAGCTCCCTACTCTCCATTTTCTATCCCATCTTCGGGGCGGTATCTCTGGTATGGGTAGTAATGCTGCTCCGCGCTCCGATGACGCCGCCTCCACGAAAAGGTGATCCCCCTGCCACAGACATCAAAGGGATCACAATTGTTGCCGTGAAGCCAGTGATCCGGATTACACGGAAATAGCCGCTGCGTGTGGATAACGGCAGGTGGTACATTGGAAATGAGCGGTAATATTGTAACGCTGAACTTTGGATCAATGAACCGGACGGGCTGCCCAATACGGCAGGTATTGCGGATTGGGGAGGCCGGCGGGTGGGGCCCATTCAAAGGTATTTTTACCTTTGATTACCCCGATTCCGGCGGGTGGGGTCCATTCAAAGGTATTTTTACCTTTGATTACCCCGATTCCGGCGGGTGGGGCCCATTCAAAGGTATTTTTACCTTTGATTGTCCCGATTCCGGCGGGTAGGGCTCATTCAAAGGTATTTTTACCTTTGATTGCTCCGAGCGTCGCCACAGAAAGACCCTCACAGGCACATCCTCGCTTGCCTGACGGTAAATTCTGTACTGATGTGCTCTAGACGGAGATTACCGAGGCGGCGGGAATGATCCGGGATGCCGCTTCAGTCACATGTCTGTGACAGGTCATCATGATGATCTGCCGGGTGGCTGACAGTTCTCCAAGCAGGCTCAGTGCCGCATGCAACCGGCGTTCATCGAAATTAACAAACAAGTCATCGAACAGCAGCGGAAGATTCGCCTGATGTGTCATCGTCTCCGCAAGGGCTAGCCGGATGGCCAGATATAGCTGCTCCGCCGTACCACGGCTAAGCAAGCCGCTGTCCAGCAGTCCAAGGTTCTTATGCTCCGCCTTTAGCTCTTTGTTGCCAAGCGTCATTACTACCCGATGGTACTCCCCTTCGGTAAGCTTGGTAAAATATTCAGAGGCCAGCCGGAGTACCTGCGGCTGTTTTTCCTGTTCATAGATACGGCGCGTTCTCCCCATCAGCTCGGCAGTAAGTGCAGTCACTGCATATTGGCCTGCTATTCCTCTCAGCGCCGCCCGTTGTTCTTCCAGCTGCTGAGGGACTGAATCCTCCATCCCCCGCTCCTTCAAGTATTCCCGCTCTTGCAGGAGCTTCCCGCGATGCTGAAGCAAGGCATTACGGTCTTCCTCAATGTGTAACGCAGCCTCTTCCGCAGCATTCCTTTCCTGTTCCAGAGTGTACGAATCGTATTGCTCCAGGAGGGCCAGCAGCTCAGCCGTGGATTGATTCTCCCAGCCTCCGAACATCGCCAGCTCCCATTGACGGATCAATTTCGTCAGCTCGATGCGCCGCTGCACAACAGATGACCGCCGCAGAAAATCCTCTGCGTCCGCAGCACCCCCCTCGTGTAGGAGCCCGCCGGAGCGCCGTGACAAATCTTCCAGGTCCCTGGTGCTCAGCGCCAGCTCTTCCTGTAGCTCCAGCAGCCGTGCATTCATCCCTTCCCGGCGAAGGACTTCCTTCTGCAGAAGATCCCAATCCCGCTTTCTCAGTTCCAGCCAGCTGAGGAGGGATAATCCGCCTGCTTCAAACGGTTGAGATGGTGAAAGAGCAGGCATGTCGCGAGCTATACTATCCAAGTCTGAATGCGCCAATTCGGCCAGTACAGGCGTAACGGCCATACTTGACTGGTTCGAGCCAACCCAACCGTCTAAGATCGGTACAGAATGCGCCAATTCGATCATTGAATCACTGCTTGACGACAACCCTTCGTGATCCGACTCAGCAGGCACCGCCCAATCCACTCCAACCCCTTTCGTCTGCCCAGCTCCGGCTTCAATCATCAGTGCCAACACTTCCTGCTCAAAAACAGAGCACTCCGATTCCAATGTTCTTAGACGCATTGAAAGTTTATGTTCCTGACGCAGCAGCTCGTTGCCCTGATCCACCATCGCAAAGATATCCGGCAGTCCTTCGGGCGACAGCCCTTCAGGCAGCTTGCGTTCATGCAGCCACTCTTCATAACGCCCGGCCAGCTTGGTGAAATCCGCCTCGGCCTGTTCCAATTCTGCACCAAGGGCACGCTCCTGACCCGACAGCGAATCCACCTCTATCCGGCAGGCCTCCCGTTCGGAAGCCAACCGTTCGACACGCTGACGCCAGGCGTTCCAGGCCTCCATGAGCCTGCGAAGCTCCTTCATTCCAGCCTCCAGCCCGCTTGCATCAGGGCTGGCGCCTTCCGCCGGCCGCCGTCCCGGCCGGCCAAGCCCGCTCTCCGGCTCTGCGCCGGAGAGCAGCAGCCCGCGCAGCCGCCGCATCTCGGCTGCGGCGGCACTGCCCGCCCCGCCTTGTCCCGGCGGGGCAACGTCCGCCCTGCGCTCCGCGCGCAGGGCAGCCCACAGGGCCAGGTCCGCTGCGGCCAGCAGGCCGAGCGCGGCCCAGGCGCTGACCGGCGGCGCACCGGTCAGCCATAATGCTGGCGGCAGCAGCAGCGTAAGCGCTGCGCCCGCCAGCAGGAGGCGCCGGTAGCGCTGCGCCCGGCGCCCGTCAGCGCCGCTGCCTGCGGCGCCGCGGCCGCGCAGCGGCTCCCCGCCGAGCTGCGCTTCGCGCCAGCGCTCGGCAGCTTGCTGCAGCTCGTCCCAGAGCTGCAGCAGTTCACGCGGGCTGCGCGCAGCGAGGCCCGCAAAATCGGCGGCACCGGCAGCATGCTCGCGCGCCAGGGCCCGTTCTGCCGCCTGCAGCGAAGCAGCGGCAGCGGCCAGGCGGGAGCGCAGGGTCTGCCGCTCCGCTTCCTGGGCTTCCATCCGGCGGTCATACGCGCTGAATCCCGCCGCAAAACGCCGTGCGGCCTCACGATCCGCCGCCGTTCCGGAGAATCCGGCCAGTTCGGCTGTGCCCCAGCCTGCACCGATCCCGCGCAGAATACGTTCCAGGTGTTCCTCCTGTGCTTCCATTTCAGCTGTAAGACGTTCCGCTTCTGCCTTCTTGTCCTCATAACTGCTGCGCCGGCGGTCCAACGCTTCAAGACGCAGTCCCTGTGACTGAAGAAGCGCATCTGGCAGATTCTTCGCCAGTTCTGCGGCAAGCTCGCTGTACTGCCGCTGAAGACGGAATACCGTAGCTTCAGCGCCGCGCAATTCCAGCTGCAGCGACTGCCAGCGGGAAGCACCGTTCTCCGGAAAAGAAGGGATAACCGGAAGCTCCGCAAGCTCGAGCCGGGCTTCGCTCCACTTCAGCCACATCTCACGAATCTCCTGCGCTTTACGCGTCAGGGTCAGTCTGCCCGCTGCCGACCGGCGGTGCTCCTCCAGCTGCGCCAGTTGCAGCTCCGCGGCTTCCAGCGCCGCTGTGTTCTGATTATAGCGCGGCAGATAGGAACGGCTTTCAGCCGCTTCCTTCTCCAGCTTCTCAATCGACTGGAGGATTTTGGCTGCCTCCTGCACCTTGCCGCGCGGTTTGTAGAGCTTATCGGCATCCTGCTGCAGGCGCCGCTCAGCCCGCATAATTTCTCCGCCGCCTCCCATTCCAGCATGGAAGAGATAGCTGCTCATTTCCTCAGATTGCAATGCACCTAGCTCTTGCAGCTCATCTAGTGAGACAGCAAACAGCTGACGGAACATGCTCCGGGAGATGCCTCCGAGAAGTCGCCGCTCCATTTCCGTCTGGCTCCGTTCTTCGGTTGTTCCGTCCAGGTGGCTGACAGTGATGTGCAGCTTTTCACTTCTGCCTTGAACCTCTCCACCTGCCATATATCGTCGGATTCTCCAAAGTGAGCCTTCGCGGTCACGTGCAGCCAGCATTCCGCCATGCTGTCCCCCTTGAGCAGGCTCATAACGTTCATGTAGATTGGCTCTCCCCGGAATGCCGAAGAGCATGGCACGGATGAACTGCAGGGTAGTACTTTTACCAGCTTCATTGCGTCCGTAGAGCAAGCTTATACCGCTATCCAGCTTCAACTCCCGGTTATGCAGACGGCCGTAACCGCCAATCTGCAGCTCCTCGATCCTCATCCTCCATTCCCCCGATCCCCCTGATAAGTCCTCTCCGCTCCAGCAGCTTCTGCATGATCATCCATGCCTGCAAGCAGGGTAATTCCGAGCTCCGCCGCACTTCTCAGCCAGCCCAACTTCTCTTCATGAGAGGCAGAAGCGAGCATCCGGCGCAGTTCCCGGTTCTCCATTAGCGGCTTAAGCGCACGGTCCATCAGTTCATCCAGCATGCTTGAGGACTGTTCGTTCTGCCTTGCCAGCCGCAGCATTTCGCCAAGGAAACTATCCTCCTGAGCCAGGCGCTCCCGGTCGATAGCAAGTCCTGTTTCCAGCACAAATCCTTCCGTCCACACCAGGCCAGCGTACTCATTGCGTTCTGCACGTATAACCTCCCTCCGCTGCAGCTCCGCAAGCAGATCCTCCGCAGCGCCTTTCTCCGCCAGAACTCTGTGTACGGGACCTCTTCCTGTCAGCCGGAAGCGCACCACTGACATCCGTTCCGGAAGCTCATCCCTGATCTCCTCTACCATCTTTTCCACCGCCTCAGTCCACTGCGCTTCATCTGCCAGTCCTTCAATGGAGAGCTCACGGACATGCCAGCGGACGGCATCCAATTCGTGAAACTGGAGGGACGCCTGACCTTCCTGATTCACATCTACGACATAACATCCCTTAGGTCCAGTCTCTTTGACACTGCGTCCCTGGATATTCCCTGGATATACGATCGGCGGCTGCTCATGCAGAATACTGCGTTTATGTATATGTCCCAGTGCCCAATAATCGTAACCCCGGCCAATCAAATCTGTACGGCTGCAGGGAGAATAGGTCTCATGCTGTAAATCCCCATCAACATTTCCGTGTAAAAGAGCGATGTGAAACAACTCGCTTCCCGGCAGGCGTTGAAACTGCAGGGACGTATTCTCCGTTACTTTGGCCGTAGGGTACGATATTCCACTGACTACAGCCACCTCTTGGCCGTCACTGCGTCTTAAGGCAATCGCTTGTCCCGGTTCCCCGCTGCCAAATACGGTCACATGCGCCGGAGGCTCTGACGAGAGACGCGGCCCATCGAGCGGATCATGATTGCCATGAATCAGGAATACAGCGATACCGTGTCTGCCCAGCTCCTGAAGCGCCTCCTGAAAGCGCAGCTGGCCCTGCAGTGAAGCATCTGAGATATCGTAGACATCTCCGCTGATGACCACGAAATCAACTTTTTCATGAACAGCTACGCCAACAAGCCGCCCGAGGGCGGCGAAAGTGGACTCTCTTAAGTAGGAGCGGATCGTCTGCGGAAGCTGTGCCAGACCGGCAAAACGGCTGTCCAGGTGCAAGTCTGCAGCATGCAGGAAACGAAAAGGAATCATAACCTCACCCTTTCAATCCCGGCTGATACTGCAGATACGTTTTTTTGAGCTCATTGGCTACGCGTGTCAAGGAATACAAGCTTTTGGCTTTATCCCAGGCTGAACGCGACAGCTCGTAACGATAGCCCGGATCGGTGATCACCTTTTCCAGCGCATCTGCCAGGGCCAGCTCATCATCGGGATCAACCAGCAGTCCGTTTACCCCGTCTTCAATCTGTTCCGGAATTCCGCCTACATTGGTACCTACCAGTGCCAGACAGCTAAGTGCTGCCTCTGCAAATACAGATCCGAACGCCTCCGCCCGTGACGGCAGTACAAAAATATCAAAAAACGGCATGAATTCTTCCGGGTGCAGGGTATATCCATAAAAGATAGTTTCATTATATATACCGAGATTCTGTGCCAGCAGCTCTAGTTCTGCACGGCAAGGGCCGTCTCCGATAATATGCAGCACATATTCATGGTTGCGTTTTTTCAGCTCAGCACAAGCCTTGAACAACGTGTCGATCCCTTTGGCGGGTACAAGACGGGTTACGGTCACCAACTGCGGAATGTCGTTGTCATGCGGCACCGGCTTGAATCTTTTCTCATCAAAACCGTTCGGAATGACTCCGATGCCGTCCGGCCGGTCAATATAGGGAGCCAAGTAGTCGGCAAATGAACGTGACACGGTCATCAACCGGTCGCTGACATGCTCCAGCTCACGGTAAATCGATACGAGAAATTGATGCTCCAAGCCGCCTTCAATAATTGCTCCATTCAATATCAGCTCGCGTTCATAGCTGGAATGCAAAGTTTGAATAAGCGGGATCTCGGGATAAATCTTTTTCATTGCCAACCCTGCAATCGGATGATGGGCATGAATCAGGTCGTACTTTTTGGTCATACGCAGCTTGGTCCACCATAGATAATCCCTGTAGGTTTGAATATATTTTTGCACAACCGGGCTTTCGCCATAGAGAGTCCAGTCAAAGGTTTCAAAACTAATGTCTTCGCGGCCTTTGCCCCGGATGCGCTTAGGCAGCCAGAACAAATCCATTTCCCATCGGCTGGAACGAAACCGTTCCTGTAGATAAGGGATCATGGAAGATACACCACCGGGTTGCTCCGGAGGGAAGAATAGCGCTTGCAGCAAGTTCATAAGGCACATCCCCTTTACAATTGCCCTGTATACGGTGAGACCCGGCAATTATGATATAGTTATATATGTAGATTCACAGGTACGCTTAAGGTCCCATACCTTGATTTTATCGGTATCCACCTGAAACAGCAACTAAGAAGAACCCGAAACTATTCTTAGATTTTAACAAGAGGAGAAATGATGTATGAATGAAGAACGGCTGCCCGCTGCTTTTACTGCCGGCATTAGAGAGATGCTGGGACAGGAAGCGGACGCTTTTCTGGAGAGCTATACTGCGCGGCGGACCCAGGGTCTGCGGTTTAACACGCTAAAAAGCACCTCCGCCTCAGGCAACGCGGCAGCGGAGCTCGCACGGATCCAATTTGGCCTGACTCCCGTACCCTGGTGTGCTTCGGGATATTATTATGAGGAGCCGTTCCGGCCGGGACGGCATGCTTATCATGCCGCCGGATTATATTATATTCAGGAGCCCTCCGCAATGTCCGCAGCCGAACTGCTGGCACCTCTTCCCGGTGAAATTGTACTTGACCTAGCCGCTGCACCAGGAGGAAAAACCACCCATATCGCTGCTCTCATGAAGGGACAAGGCCTGCTCATCTCCAATGAGATTCACCCGGAGCGGGCCAAAATACTTGCAGAAAATGTGGAACGCCTCGGCATTCCCCACGCTGTTGTAACTAGCGCTGCCCCGGGAGAACTCTCCCGCCGATTCCCGGAGGCTTTTGACCGGATTATGCTGGATGCACCTTGCTCTGGAGAAGGTATGTTCCGTAAAGACCCTGCCGCGATCGGCGAATGGTCCCCGGAGCATGTAGAGATGTGTGCGGCCAGACAATGGGATATCCTGCAGGATGCCTACATTATGCTGAGACCGGGGGGGAGTCTGGCTTACTCTACCTGCACCTTCAACCATAAGGAGAATGAGGATACGATATCACGGATTCTGGATCACTATCCTGATATGGAGCTTATCGAAACGAGACGTCTTTGGCCACATCTGGAAAAAGGCGAAGGCCATTTCGTCGCCTTACTCCGTAAGGCAGCCTTCGAAGAAGCTGCTCCCAGCCACAGTAAACGCGGCAGTGGTAAGAGCAAAACCGGTTCCAGGCTGCCTTCGTCTGTCCGCGATGCCTATCAGCAGTTTATGAACTGGGCGGCTGGCGAGCTGCCGGGGTTTACCGGGCAGGGTATACCTCTGCTCTTCGGAGAATCGCTGTATCTGCTCCCGGAAGCGTTCAATACCAGCTTGCATACAGGGCTATTGGATGGCCTGAAGGTGCCGCGTGCAGGACTGCACATTGCGCATCTGAAAAAAAACCGCATTGAACCGGCACATGCCCTGGCCATGGCTCTTCAGCCCCAACAAGCAGCACGCAGCTACGATCTGGCAGCCGACAGTCTGGATCTTCAGGCCTGGCTGCGCGGCGAAGGTCTTCCTGTTCCTCCTGAGCTGCACGGATGGACGTTGGTAACCGTGGACGGATTGCCTG
This sequence comes from Paenibacillus sp. P46E, assembly GCF_001909095.1. Lineage (NCBI taxonomy): Bacteria > Bacillati > Bacillota > Bacilli > Caryophanales > Paenibacillaceae > Paenibacillus > Paenibacillus sp. P46E. The sequence goes on along the minus strand of NZ_LVYZ01000099.1, from coordinate 1,210 downwards.
TTAGTTGGGGCAAAGCCAGCTCCGGGCAGCTGAAGAACCATCTACCCAAGGGACTGCGGATACTTAAATCCCAGAACGACGAGCAATAGTCGGCTGACCCGTTCACCGTACCTTATTCCGCATAAGCTGTTACTAACCGTATGAAAAAAGGTTTCCATAGAGAAAAGGATCTCAGAGCGGAGATATAAGCCGCCTGGGATCCTGCTATTAAATGTATATTAAAATGATTTAGAATACCTCGTAATTATGACCATAGTTATTATCCCAATACGTTTGTCCGCCAGTTGTATACGAAATCGAATATTTAATATTTGTAGCACCCGGAACATTGAAACTGTAGCTCCAATTTTCAACACTATTGAAATTATTCAAGGAGCCAGTATAAGTGGCGAAGCCCTCATGAGTCGTTGCCCAGTTATCCGTTGTGTACAGTATTTTTACTGTTTTCGTCGGATTCAGGTTTTTCACATAGATATTTCCGGTAAATTCACCATTACTCAGCGTACTATTAGCGTTAAGCACATTTGGTGCTCCCAAAATTACAGATCTCAGGGGAACTGTATAATTCACTTCATTGTAATAGTTCGCTCCATCGTTGTTATCCCAATAGGTCTGGTTATTCACTTCATATTTAATCGCAAATTTGATGAAGCTCAGATTCTTTAACTCTAAATGATCAGTTGAAGCATCCGTTCTGGAAATAGCAAAATGCCATTTCTCACGATTTACATCCCCCGGTCCTGCATAAGATGCCGTCGTATCATACCAATTTGTGTTATCTGTTGTGTAATGGACACTCACATTCTTCACGGGTCCCAGATTAGCAACTTCAATATTGCCGCTGAATCCGACATATCCGGGTTTATACATAACGCCGACATCCGAGTCAATAAGCTTGACCTCATTACCGCTGGCAAATGCCGATCCGGCAAAAGATACACCAAAAATCAGAGTAAGCATCATCAATCCAGCAAAAAGTTTTTTCATTGCTTTCACAGTTCTCTCTCCTCGAATTTCAAATTTTTACACCTGAGTCTGAGCCGACAAGGAAGACATACCTTTGTAATGCGTTGTTCTTCTTTCATCCCTCCTGTAATGTTTTTGAAAATAAATTGCAACTTCCGGAAATACATTCATTTCCTTTTAATACAATAACTTTTATTGAGATCTCTGTAAATAGTAAATAAGTAACATATTTTATATATAAAGT
>NZ_LVYZ01000098.1:0-5181 GCF_001909095.1 Paenibacillus sp. P46E | reverse complement strand
GGAACTAACAGCGGATTAATGGCGAACATTATTCTAGAATTCATAGAGTAAGTTGCTTTAGAACGTCAGGCAGACACGCTCTAAGACGAGCGGGTTTCTAAAAATAGCCGGATATCTCTGAGATATCGATAAATATTTACTAGTACCTCCCCAAATGGGGAGGTACTTTTTTGCGCGAAAAGGCTTATAGTGGGGTGAACGCAATGAGGAATGACACAATGAAGTTTGAAGAACGGAATTATTTGTGAGAGATATATAAAGTTGAGAAGCGTTGGAGGAGAGAATGCGATGGATAGGGTATATCAAAAAGGATTGTCGATTTTCCTGGTGTTGTTAATGGTATGGGGTGGAATCTCAGGAGTTATTGTACCTAGCGGGGGGACGGCTCATGCTGCGGGGGGCTTCGCTGGAGGAACGGGTTCAGCAAGTGATCCTTATCAGATTGCAACGGCGGATCAGCTGAATGAGGTTAGGAATCATTTAGACCCAGGTCTATATTTTAAATTGATAGCTGATATTGATTTGAGTAGTTATGCAAATTGGATGCCGATAGGAGTGGAAATTTATACTGCTAATAGCTCCGGCGGGTTTACGTTTCGTGGGAACATGGACGGCAATGGATATAAGATCACAAATCTGAAAATTGATCAACCTGTTGTTGTTACTGAGGTCGGATTGTTTGGAAGGTCTTCAGGGAATATTACCAATATGATTCTGGAAGATATTGAGGTGAAAGGAACTAACTCATTGGCATCGGGTGGCTTGTTATCCGTAAACTACGGAACCATCAGCAACACTTACGTCACCGGAAGAATTGTGAATGGAATTAATTCAGGCGGTTTAGTTAATGAAAACTACGGAACCATCAGCAACAGCTACGCGTTGGTAAGTGTTGCTGGAGCTGGAACAATAGGTGGACTGGTTGGTAATAATAATAGCAGCGGAAGCATCAGCAACAGTTATGCCACAGGAAGTGTTGCTGGAGCTGGAATAACAGGTGGACTGGTTGGTAGAAACGATGGAACCATTATCAATAGTTACGCCACAGGAAATGTGAGTGGAACTAGAAATTATCTAATGGGTGGCTTGGTTGGTTACAGTTCAAACCTAAGCGGAAGTAACTTCTACGATATCAACACCACAGGACAGACAGATACCGGGAAAGGTACGGGTAAAACAACCGCAGAAATGCAAGATCCAACCACATTTAGTGATTGGGATTTCAGCAGAGATTGGTATATGCTTTCAGGTCAATATCCTCAATTATGGGCGTTTATTGCTTTGATACCAGGAGCGAATGCAGGAACAACGAAGTTAACCGGCGTAGCAAGTGGGATGGAGTATAAAGTAAACACAGGCTCGTACACGCCGATAGTGGATACAAGTGTGGACAACATTGTAGTCGGAGTAGGCGATAAGATTTATGTTCGAGTCAAGGGAAGTGCTCAACCGGCCTCCGCTGAACAAACGCGGAGCGTAAGTGCCCAGGATATCAAGATTTTAACTATCCAATCAGCAACAATTGATGGAGTGACTGTGCCGGTAACAGGGGCAACGCCAGTTGCGACAATAGCGGACACGGTAGAGTATACAGCGGCGATAGCCTGGAACCCGTCAGATGTGACCTTTGCCGGAGCAGTCAGTTATACGGCGACGGTTACAATTACTCCAAAAGCAGGGTATACCTTAAAGGGAGTACCAGCGAATTTCTTCACTGTAGCCGGAGCAACAACGACAAATGCAGCGGATTCGGGCGTTGTGACCGCAGTATTCCCGGCGACGGCAGCGGTGCCTATCAAGACGGCGGCGATTGATGGAGTGATAGCGCCAGTAGCAGGGGAAGCTCCAGTTGCGGCTCTAGCACCCACTGCAGAGTATACTGCGGCGATAGCCTGGTCTCCGGCAGCTGCGAAATTTGCCGGAGCAACCAGCTATACGGCAACGATTAGCCTCACACCCAAGCTGGGGTACACCTTAGCCGGAGTGGCAAAAGACTTCTTCAAGGTATCTGGAGCGACAACGACAAATGCAGCAGATTCAGGTGTTGTGACCGCCGAATTCCCGACGACGGCAGCGGTGCCTATCACGACGGCGGCGATTGATGGAGTGATAGCGCCGGTAGCCAGAGAAGCTCCGGTTGCGGTACTAGCGGACACAACAGAGTATACAGCGGCGATAGATTGGTCTCCGGCAGACGTGAAGTTTGCAGGAGAAACAATCTATGAAGCGAAGATTACCCTTACGCCCAAGCCGGGCTATACCTTAGCCGGAGTGACTAAAGACTTCTTCAAGGTAGCCGGAGCGACAACCACGAATGCGGCAGATTCAGGTGTTGTGACCGCCGAATTCCCGGCAACAGCAGCTGTGCCTATCTCAACCGCAATGATAGCGGGAGTTACAGTGCCAGTAGCAGGAGGAGCTCCGGTTGCGGCTCTAGCGGACACAGCAGAGTATACAGCGGCGATAGCCTGGTCTCCGGTAGACGCGAAGTTTGCCGGAGCAGCAAGCTATACGGCAACGATTAGCCTCACGGCAAAGCCGGGTTATACTTTAGCCGGAGTGGCTAAAGACTTCTTCAAGGTAGCGGGAGCGACAACGACAAATGATGCGGATTCAGGCATTGTGACCGCCGTATTCCCTGCGACGGCAGCGTTGCCTATCTCAACAGCAGCGATTGCTGGAGTGACAGTGCCGGTAACAGGAGCAACACCCGTTGTAACTATAGCGGATACAGCAGAGTATACAGCGGCAATAGACTGGACCCCGGCAGACACGAAGTTTGCAGGACAAACAATCTATGAAGCGAAGATTACCCTCACGCCCAAGCCGGGCTATACTTTAGCCGGAGTGGCTAAAGATTTCTTCCAGGTAGCCGGAGCAACAACGACAAATGCAGCGGATTCAGGTGTAGTGACCGCTGTATTCCCTGCAACGGCAGCGGCGTCTATTTCAACCGCAGTGATAGCGGGAGTGGTGTTACCGGTAGCGGGGGGAACACCAGTCGCAACTGTGCCAGAGACGGCAGAGTATACAGCCTCAGTTGCTTGGACCCCAGCAGACGCAACCTTTGCTGGAGGAATAGCCTACACCGCAACGATTACCCTAACACCCAAACCGGGGTACACCTTAACCGGAGTACCCGAATACTTCTTCAGCGTACCCGGAGCAATCACGACGAATACAGCAGATTCCGGTGTAGTCATCGCCAAATTCCCGGCGACGGCAATAATACCAGCGACAGCCATTCCCATCATGGCAGCAGGGATAGAGGGTGTAACGTTACCGGTAACCGGGGCCACGCCGGTAACGACGGCGACCTACTCGCCAGAATACACCGCCACGGTTAGCTGGTCGCCAGTGACAACCGTATTTGCCCCAGGCACGGTGTATACGGCAACGATCACAGTCACGCCAAGGGCAGGTTATACGTTAACGGGAGTGCCTGCCAACTTTTTCACCGTCGCAGGCGCAAACACCACGTATACTGCAGATTCAAGTATAGTAACCGCCGAATTCCCGGCAACAGCCACCGTGCCCGACACGGAACCCCCTGTGACAGCTATTCCTATCACAGCAGCAAGGGTAGCGGGTGTAACTGTGCCAGTTACCGGGGCCATTCCAGTAACAACGGCGACCTATTCGCCAGAATATACCGCGACGGTTAGCTGGTCGCCAGCGACAACCGTATTTGCCCCAGGCACGGCATACACCGCAACGATTACAATCACGCCCAAGCCGGGTTATACCTTAAAGGGAGTGCCCGCCTACTTCTTCAGCGTACCTGGAGCAAGCACCACGAATACAGCGGATTCCGGTATGGTAACCGCCGAATTCCCGGCGACAGCGCCTGTGATCACCGACACAGGTAATACTGTTACACCATCGACCAACAACATCATTTCCAGCACAAATGGTAAAATAACGCTTCCGGTAAACCAGGCGGGCGAGGTTAGCTTTGAGGATGGGGTTAAGATTTCGATCCCCGCCGGAGCAGCAGCCAAGGAACTGACCGTATCCATCGAAAAGGTGCTGGAGCCACAAAAGCTTTTCCCGAATAAAGAAATCCTGCTCAGTCCCGTTTACGAGATTACGAAAAACTTTGCAGAGGACTTCAGTAAACCGGTCACATTGAACATTGCGTATGATCCGGCCCTTGTGACAAGTAACCAACAAGCATCGGTATTCTACTATGACGAAGTGAAGAAAGCCTGGATTGAAGCCGCAGGCGGCAAGATCGAAGGGAATCACATTATTGTGGAAGTGGACCACTTCGGGAAATATGCAGTACTCAATGTGGATAAAGTGACAGGACTGCCAGTAAGAACGCCGGCCACGAAGAGCCCTACAGAAATTACTCTTAGGGATGTCGCTGGACATTGGGCAGCAGCAAGCATCCAGCAAGCACTAAGCATGGGAATGGTTAAGGGTTACCTGGATGGAACATTCCGGCCGAACCATTCGGTGACGCGTGCGGAATTCGCGGTGATGCTGATGAATGTGCTGAAGCCACAAGGCGCAGGAGCGCAATTGACATTCACGGATACAGCAACAATCGGAGCGTGGGCGCAGAGTGCAATCGCTCAAGCGGTGCAAGCAGGTATCATTACAGGCTATGAAGACGGCGGTTTCCGCCCAAATGCAGAAATTACCCATGCAGAGATGGCGGTTATCTTGGCCAAAGCATTGGGTGTGACTACCGAAGTCAAGACTGCAACGGGCTTCGCGGATGACAAGGATATCCCAGTCTGGGCGAAGGGCAGCGTCGATTTTGTGAAGGAAGCGGGAATCGTGCAAGGGAAAGGGGAGAATGCGTTTGCTCCTCAAGAATCTGCTACAAGAGCAGAGGCGGTAACGGTTCTGTTGAAGCTGCTGGCACAATTGAGGAACTAACAGCGGATTAATGGCGAACATTATTCTAGAATTCATAGAGTAAGTTGCTTTAGAACGTCAGGCAGACACGCTCTAAGACGAGCGGGTTTCTAAAAATAGCCGGATATCTCTGAGATATCGATAAATATTTACTAGTACCTCCCCAAATGGGGAGGTACTTTTTTGCGCGAAAAGGCTTATAGTGGGGTGAACGCAATGAGGAATGACACAATGAAGTTTGAAGAACGGAATTATTTGTGAGAGATATATAAAGTTGAGAAGCGTTGGAGGAGAGAATGCGATGGATAGGGT
>NZ_LVYZ01000097.1:0-5833 GCF_001909095.1 Paenibacillus sp. P46E | reverse complement strand
ATCAAACTCTCCAAATTGGTATTTAGAAAGAGCGATTGCTCATTTTGAAACATCTGACGAGAATAAAATATTCTCTATTTTTGGATCTCACTTGCGTGAAATCCCACTCACTCGTTGTTCAGTTTTCAAAGATCAAGCTCGTCGTCGGCGCCGATTATCTCGTCACCAGCAACTCTTATAATATATCACGTTCGGCCGAGTAATGCAAGCTCTTTTTTTCAACTTCTTATCGAGCTCGGCGTTGATGTTTCTTGGCCGGAATAAGAATATACCATGTACAGAGTTTCATTGCAAGCATTTATTTTCAATGATCTTTAATTTACTCTAGTAGCCCAGTAGATCGCTAAATATATCCCACTGTACAACCTTTCTCCATAGTCGGCATCCTTACAGTATGATACCCATTTCCCGCTTAATCATTCCTGTTTGGAATGAGACGCTACGTCCGCCGCGATACATGCGGAGGCTCAATGGAAAATGGTATAGAAGGCTCCACTGGCCTTGGAATACTCACTAGCGCGCTCCAACAAAGCCAAGCAGTAGGCGATTCACGAATGGGATGGAAACCTCTGAATTGGAAGAGATATAGAACTCCCTCACTTATCGAGGGTAATAATGTTTGATATTAAGTGAGCGTGTATCAGATTTACACACCGAACTTTTAAAGATCCCCCGGCGGGGAATCACCGGGGGATCTTTTTGACATATATAGTTAAGCTCTTAGATGAATACCGAATGTGGCAATCTCGCAAGGTCCGAGTTCCAGCTGATGCTGGGTATCTCCTGAAAGCGGCAACGGAGCCGTTCTCTCTTCTAATATGCTTGTGCGGTACAGATGTTCATGAGGAAGTGACAATTGTAGATCTAATTGCGCGTGTGACCCGCTCATGTTATACCAGCGAAGCAGAAGGTCTCCGGTAGTTTCATTCATTTTTATAGAGGAAAATGCGGCTTCTGTGCCTTTCCAGCTCAAAGGTGAATAGCCCGAAGCGATTGTCCCGGTATGGATCCCCGTCTGGAAGATGGTCCATGGAACCTGGAATTGGTATGCTTCGGCGTACGCGCCTGAAGTGATGCCATCTCCACTATGCGGAATCAGCATTAGCTGCGCGGTATGCTCGCCAATGCATTGTGCCTCCGGTGTCGGGAACCAGCCCCAGTCGCCCAATTCGCCTACACTGCGAAGCAGGGTAACGGCAATCGTATTGCGTCCGTCCCGCAGCACTTCATATTCATTCAGACCGAGATTAGCTACAGTCATGCCAGCCTCAGCACTGCTCACATCCACAAAAGACTGTTGATGCTGGGTATTGCTTGGATTTTGCCATTCTACCGCTGGCTCGTTCTCCCGCTTGGCAATTTCGAACATAGAATCGGCATGATGCACGGAAGTCTGCAGATCCGTAGGGAAGAGCATACGAACACGGTGATCTTTGGCGACATTGTTGATCGTGGATTCAATGTGTACTCCCTTACCTTTACGTTCCAGCGAAATGACAGTACGCAGCTCGAGAATCACGGTGTCACTGCTGCGCTGAGCTATACGCTCCGGATAATATACCAGTGCAAGCTGCTCCTCTTTCAAAGTGGCGTCTGCCGAAGCTGGAATCTCCCACTTATGCTTAATCTCAACAGAAGCCCGGTAAGGAGTATCTTCAAGAACAGCAATTGCAGCATTCAGCCCTTTAGTAGTCAAAGGAATCTCGCCATCCGGCTGTCTGTACATGTATTCATTGCCGATGTCCCCGGTATTCTCATAGATGCCCAGATCACGGTAAAGCACACCGCTCTGCTTGTGATGCAGGCTGAAAGAGCCATCCCCGGCAACTTCGACACGGATTGCTTCATTCTCCAGGACATGCTCACCGCTAATAAGTGAGGCCTTCTTGGGATCTGCTGCTTCCTGACTTGCTGCCCATGCATAAGCACGTAGTCCGAGTGCAGGAACATCCGCTGCTTCGAAGGTGATTTTTACTCTACGGCACATGAACGGCTGACGAAACTTGTCGTCCGGCAGATCGTAGCCGAATTCCAGGCCCAGATCCTCCACGGTGCAAGCCAACACGTTACCGCTGTCATTCAGCAATACTCGGCCAGAGAGATTGAATTCCTTCATTCTGCGGGAGGTCTCCTCCAGGCCGAAACCTTCGCGAAGGTATAAACGGGCAGCGTCCAGTTCGACACTGACAGTCCCTGTTCGGCTCCAGCCTGTCGTGTTCATCACCACAAAAGGAACAGCTTGCATATCTTCCGGGGTGTCTTCAAAAACAGAGGTATCTACAGCATCTGCGATAACTCTGGCGCTGTCTTCTATGATACTTTCTGCTACGTGACGGCTTTTATCAAAACGGGTCACCATCTCGCGGTGCACCTCGTCCACGCTGCAGCCGCAGATGCTGTCGTGCGGATGGTTCTGCATCAGCGTCTTCCAGGCGTAAGTGAACAGATGATGCGGATAGTCTTTGCCGGCAAGCCCCGCAATAGAAGCTAGAGGCTCAGCTACTTTTTCAAGAAGAGTCTGGCCCTTCTGATTCATCTGCTTCAAATACACACGTGCCGAAGCAGTATTTACCAGTGTGCCCCAACCGTCGGTCCGCTGGCTGCGCAGCTCCCCTGTAACCGCTGAAAGTTCACGTCCACCCTGCTCCAGATCGGCATTCAGCGCATCCAGGTAATCCGGGAAGTTGGAATGAACGAACTCCACCTCGGGATATAGCGCCTGCGCGGTGGCAATCGCCTCCGGCAAATCCAGCTGAAGCGGCTGATGGTCGCAGCCATTCATGAACAGGAGCTCACCAGTGGAGGCATATTTTTCGGCATCAGACAGCTTACGGTCCCAGAATTCACGCGCATCAGCCTCGTCCGCCGGAACTTCATTCCCATTGGAATACCAGTTGGCGAAGAGGATGCCAAGGATGCGGGAGCCGTCCGGCCCTTCCCAGATCAGCTCAGAGAACGAAGACTCATAGCCGCCGTCGGATACGGTATTGTTGAAGCCGGTGGGCTTCACTCCTCTGCCGAAAAAGGCATTCTTAATGCCGGACTGGAGCATGAGCTGGGGCGTCTGGCCGACGAGACCGAAGGTATCAGGGAAATAGCCGATTTTGGACGGTTCTCCGTATTTCAACGCATCCTGATGGCCGATCTGCATATTGCGCACGTTCGCCTCACCGCTCGTAAGGAAAGCATCCTGCAAAATGTACCACGGACCAATCAGAATCCGGCCATCCCGGATATGCTGCTCCAGCCTGGTCTTGTTCTCCGGGCGGACCTGCAGATAATCCTCCAGAATAATCGTCTGGCCATCCAGATAAAAGCTGCGGAAGGCCGTACTGTTATCCAATTTATCGAGCAGCGCATCCACCAGCTGTACCAGACGGACATGATGCTTCTCGTAAGGCAAATACCATTCCCGGTCCCAGTGGGTATGGGAAACGATATGCGCTGTTTTTTTCTTCGTCATGACTCCCATCTCTCCCTTAAATCTTGCTCAATGTATTGTAATTGCAGTTTCTCCCGCTCTGTACACGGATGTCAGCTGCCCCTGCTTGTCGGCGGCAAACAGTATGGAGCGTTCTTTCTCCAGCCGGAAGCTGTAGCTCATGCCGGCCTGCGGGCCTTGGATTTCAACGTCAGCATCCCAGGCGTATTCGGATACGAAAATATATAGTATACCTTCGGCAAAGCCAAGCTTGCACCCGTAGACACCTGGCAAGTCTCCCCTGTTAAACCACTACAGCTCCGCAGGACACGGGAAAGGTTCTATCGCCAAGCTTCATCTGTTCCCGCGCCGCACATTGCTTAGCTCACACGTGCCGGGAATTTCTCCTAGGCGGTCGGACGGCTGCCAGTAAGAGTTGAGTCCGAACGCTCCTATCACTACAAGTTCACTGGTCCAGTGCGTTCTATAAAAGCAATCAACTGTTCCTTAATGCTATTCCTCAATCTCCAACGGGTACTCCTTCATATATTTAAGCAACTCATCCACGGTGGTAAAGGCAAGGCCCGTAACCGTATCCGCACACCCGTAGTAGATGGCAATCCGTCCTGTCGCGGAATCGGTCAAGGCCGCGCAAGGGAAGGTCACATTAGGCACATCTCCCACACATTCGTACAACATTTCCGGCCCCAGAATATAATTGCGCGAACGGGCTTTCACTTTCCAGGGCTGATCCAGATCCAGAAGCGCACAGCCCATGCGGTAGACAAATCCATTACATGTGTTGATTACGCCGTGATAGATGAGCAGCCAGCCCTCGCTCGTTTCGATCGGAATCGGACCGGGGCCAATCTTCTTGGACTGCCAGGCGGAAGCATCTCCATTCACCGTGCCCATCACATAGCGGTGCTTGCCCCAGAAGGTAAGGTCCGGGCTTTCGCTGTAGAAAATATCTCCAAACGGAGTATGCCCGGTATCACTTGGACGGCTAAGCATGGCATAATGCCCGTTGATCTTCCGCGGGAACAGCACGCCGTTGCGGTTATACGGCAGAAAGGCGTTCTCCAGTTGATGGAAGGTTTGAAAATCGGTGGTGTACGCGAGTCCGATGGTCGGCCCGTGATAGCCGTTGCACCAGGAAATATAGTAACGGTCATCAATCTTGCAGACCCGGGGATCATAGCGGTATTCCCGTGTAATGACCTCTTCATCCCCTTGGAAGACAATCGGTTCATGCTGGATGGTCCAGTTCACGCCGTCCTCGCTGAAGCCTGCAAAGATATCCATGCTGACCGATTTCGAATCGCAGCGGAAGACGCCGGCGAACCCCTCCCCAAAAGGGACGACCGCCGAATTAAACACACTGTTGGAATTCGGGATGGCATCCCGGTGAATAATCGGATTGGCCGAATATCTCCATACAGGTGCGCCGGTGGCTGCCGGTTTCTCCTCCCAAGGGATATTTGACAGATTTTCTCCAATAATCGTACTCATGTTTATGTCTCCTTTTCATCTAAAAAAGTACTTTACTCCATCTTGTCATCCGTATTCGAAATCACTTAGAGAATTCCTTCCTGCATCGCCCGCCAGATCAGTTGAGAGAACAGGCTGTTCGACCAGGCGAACCAGCTGCGGGTGAACACGGAGGGGTCGTCCGCATGGAAGCCTTCGTGCATGAAGCCGGTATCGGCGTCTGTGGCTTCCAGCATGCTAATCACCGCCAGCTTCTCTTCCGTGGTGTCCGCCGTGATCCCTTGCATCGACAAGGCCATGTGCCAGATATAGTTCTTCGGTGTATGCGGACTGCCGATGCCTTTGGCTGCTGTTCCTTCATAATAGAACGGATTTTCTGTACTGAGCGCAAACCGTCTGGTGTTCTGATACACCGGATCATCATTCTTCAAATAGCCCAGGTACGGAATGGAGATCAGCCCCGGAGTGCCGGCATCATCCATCAGGCAGTAATTGCCGAAGCCATCGGTCTCGTAAGCGTATATCGGCCCGAATTCGGGATGGCGGTAAATCCCGTACAGCTTGATGCCATGATCCACCTCGAACTCCAGCGCCTTCAACTCGGCCAGCAGATCCATGTCCCGGAAGACCCACTCGGCGAATTCCTGCATCTGCCGCAGGGCGACAACGGCAAACATATTGCCGGGAATGTTGTAGTGGAAATCGCAGGCATCGTCACTGGAACGGAACCCGGACCAGATCATCCCGGTATAGTTCACCGGCATGCCAAGTCCGTTATTTCGCAACGAGTCTTCTGGAATGCCGTTGTTGCGGGTGAAGCGGTACGGCGACTGCTCGAAGTGATGCTGCTCTTTTTTGAACACCTCGATAATGGTACGCAGGGCAGACTTGAACTCCGCATCGAAGAAGTCGGTAAGCCCA
>NZ_LVYZ01000096.1:0-6338 GCF_001909095.1 Paenibacillus sp. P46E | reverse complement strand
CTGAAACTCTGGTCAATTTGACTTCTTTTAAAAGAAAGATTAGTGCAGACTCTGAAACAGTTGGTGGACCAGTTGATGTTGCCTTGATTACCAAAGGTGATGGTTTTGTTTGGATTAAAAGAAAACATTATTTTGATGCAAACTTAAATCGTCAGTTCTATAATAATTACTAATACAAGGAGGTACTACCATGAATTTTGACAGTATTGCTACTTTGTCTCCAAAATCAGAATGGAAAAAATCATTGTTTAATGATCACAAAAAAGAAAAAAATTATGAAAAACTTATGAATGATCCAAAAAGCTTAGGACAAATAATAGCAAATAAATCAGTCAAAGATATCATGAAAAACATTAAAACAATAACTGAGCGCAAAGAGAAGTAATGATTAAAAATGCCCAAAAGTTCTTTTTGGGTATTTTTAAATGTCCGGATCATTTAGTATACATAATTAGTAAAAAGGCAGAATCTATTATTTAGCTTGTTAAGTAGATTTTTCTTTCCATTGACATACATAACGTGTACAGATGATCACGAAACATCATACCCTACCAAAATTGGTGGGGTGTTTTTGCGGTCAGGAAAATTTTCGTTATCGACATATACATAATCCAAATTTATCTTTAGATAATCTCCCATATACATTGTTAATAGTAACAGGATGTGTTAATGTTTCTTTTGTAGTTAGTTTCGTTCCAAAAGCTCCTTAGTTAACGGATTTATACGTTAATAAGGAGGTGAGTCATATCATGAAAATAGATCCACGCTTTGTATTAATCTGGACACTGATTTTACTGCTTTTGGTAATGTCGTTTCTAATCGTTATGCTAAAATACTAACTAATGATGCTTTTGGACTCGGTATCTTTCCTCTTTGGAGGAGGATATCTGGGTCAAAAGAATAAATATATATAGAATGCATGAAAAAAAGGCTTTGTCACGAGATACTTCGGACATAGCTTTTTTCAATGGTGGGGAAATGTCATTATTCATTTGTCTCACCTTCAACTCGCAGCCTGATTACTCGTGAAATACTCTCCACATCAATGTATGGCACCCACACAGGGCCCTCGATCGTATTGATCTTTACTCGATCCGGATCTACTGATACCTCTGCAATTCCTTTTATCTTATCCCCATTTAATAGCCATACAACAATCATTTCACTTCTCACGGCAGCAACCTTCAGACTTTGCTTAAGCTTTTTATCCATGACGTTACCTCCGGGTTTTTCTGATTATTATACACCCCGCCTGATACCCAAAGGAAAATTTTCCTTACCGAAGACATAGAATTCAATCCTTGAATTAAATCCACATATTTCCTCAATAACCCTTAAGTGTATTGTAAATTTCTGTCGAAAAACAGACTGTTTGTTCGCCTTTATTTAGTGTAGGCTTGATGCATACATATTAAAGGAGATGGAAGTTTGTGAAAAAAGGAATGGGTAGTAAAGGTAAGTTACTAATAGTGTTGTGTTTAATTTTATCGGTTGTTTTGATCCGCCCAATACTTCAAGATGAGGTTTCATATGCTGAAGGTGGGGGCACCATTAGTGGAATGCAGGGAGTACTACCGCCTGACGGTTCAATAGCATATGGAAGTAATACCTATGGCGGGATGACAGCAAACAATGTATTAGACTCAGACATAGAAAGTTTTTGGAATAGTGGTAGTGCCAGTGGTGCATTAGAGGTGAGATTTCCTAAAGAAGTATATCTTGAATTTGTTCAGTTGGCGGCTTCTTCAAATCCTAAGACGGATGTTACCTATAAAGTTTATGGTTTACAATCTAATAAGTGGGTAGAGATTTCGGGAAATTTAACTAAAAGTGTGGAGAATCATATAACAAAAACCTATACAATTCTTGATCCTTTTGTAGTAACCCCCGGAAAGTATAGTGGGGTTAGAATAGTATGTACTGGGAGTACTACTTGGATCGCTATTAGTGGGATCACAATAGGTTCTCTGACACCTGAACCAACTATTGCACCAACAACAGCACCTACACCAACAGTAACACCGCAACCAACTGTTGAGCCAACATCAACACCAACGGTTACACCATCACCAACACCAGAACAGCCAACAGGAGACCGTGCAATCCTAGTTGTAACGATGAATACTGGTCTTGAAAAGGAATTCGATCTTCCTATGTCTGAAGTCAATGCATTCCTTAACTGGTACGATACTGCTTCAGGAACTACACGTTATGGGATTAACAAGCATGACAATAATAAGGGACCGTTCAATAGTCGTAAAGAATATGTGATCTTCGATAAGATTCTTACCTTCAGTGTGAATGAATATTCTGCAAAATAGCATTTACACAATGTTTCAGTAGCGATAAGATAGTTGAAAGAGAGTGTACCCTGCCAAGTACTGGTGGGGTATTTCAATATAAGGAGATGAACTTCATGTCTAACAATCATTCGGTTGAAGATTTTAGAAAAGAAGTTAAACGACAAATTGATGAGGCACGTAATGCTGGTGCGTTGTATGTGGATATTATTTCAGGTGATGTGCACAGAGAACTTGGAGGTTATCCTGGACCAAATCATAGTATGCCTTCATGCTGTAAAGCAATGTATGATTACAAAAAGCCTATTGATACGATTATGGAAGCACCACCTAAAGGCAAGGGAGCAACACTGAAAATTCGTTATGATACGTAGGGGGCAGCATGAATAGTACATACAAAGTCCTGGAAAGTGATACAGACTTCCTGGTTGCTGCCTTGGCGCAGTCTAAGGTATCTGTATGGTTCCGGCCTGAAGATGATCCAGAAGGGCATATCATGGATTATGGCGGGATAGTAGAGGGATATTCCCCGAATAGTATCAAGATAGCCGGTGGACGGTTTATCCGGGAACGGTTTGAATTTAGAGTATACATAAAATAACCCGCCGGGCATGTGCCTGACAGGTTTGTTTTTTTGAAAATGAGATTTATTTATAAGTAGCGCTTGTTACTGTACTATACTCATCTACCTCAAAAGAGAGGATATTCTTAAAGATAACATAATCAGAACGTTTACTGAACGGACCTTTGTTGTTACTATGTTTGTCGATTGCGAACTTGGCTGGACCTGAACCGGCATCTTTAGCATCGTACCATTTCAGGAATGCATTTACTTCTTCAATTGAGAGGTCGAATTCTTTCTCGATACCAGTTGTTAAAGTTATTGTCAGTAGTGCTCTGTTGCTGTTAGGTTCAGTGGGATCAGGATTTGGTTCAGGAACAGAGGACTGTTTACTAACTTCTACAGAATCTAGTGGTTTCAATTCATCACTATAACCACCAAATACGAAAGTTTTATTTAGTGCTGTCTCAGACGAATGCCATCTTCTACTCGTAGAAATGCTTATCCCTGTTTCCCATTTATCCAATTTTGGATCATACTCTTCTACTATACTGGTTGCTCGACCTTTAGACTTTTCAGTTATGCCACCAATCACCAAAATCTTCCCATTTACAAGAGAAGCGCTTGATTGGTAGCGACCAGTGGGCATGTTGGATTTTTTAACAACGGATCCACTGACAGGGTCATACTCTAAAACTCTTTGAGAATACGGAATTTCAGGTTCTGATCCGCCAATAATGTATATTTTTTTATTTAATGTCACTGTATTGGCCATCTCTGTACGTGGAAAATCATTTTTTATAATGGACCATTGATTTGAAATTGGATCGTACTGTTCCACGTTGTATGTAATTTGTCCCATATTAACAGTTCCACCAAGTACATAAATTTTGTTATTTACGACTGATACTGAGAAACCTTGTCTTTGTGTAGACAACATCTCTGCTTTTGAGGTCCAAGTATTTGTTAAAGGGTCATATTCCTCAAGTATTTTAGTAGGTTTATCTGAAGCATCATATCCTCCAATTGCATAGATTTTTCCGTTAACTTGTGCAACACCGACCATATATCGCGATGTTGACATTGGAGCTTTTGTTTCCCATGCTTTTAATGTAGGATCATATACTAATAAACTATTATAGGTAGCCACATTAGGATTATTGGAACGTCCACCAATTAAATAAATCTTATCATTAAGGCTAGTTGTTCCAAAGCCATACATAGCTTTAGGCATAGGAGTAGTATATTCCCAACCTTCTGTATCAGCGGATGCCTTAGCAGAGACAGGGAAGCATAGTATTAGCGCAGTTAAACAGGTGACCATTAATTTCAATAACTTCTTATTCATTTAAATTCCCCTTTTGATTTCGGATTCAATTACAATAAAATATATTAATGGGAATGTCTAGACATATATGACTATATATGTAATTAAGTGTGTGAATAATGTCTTTTCTTTTTCGAACTGTAGAATATGCTTCTGCTAGTAACTGTTCTGCTTGTGGAATGTATAGGATTATATTGCGGGTAAGTCTTCCGAATGAACAAAAAAATACCCGCTAACCTTAAGTGGTTGGCAGGTATTTTGATTATACGATAAACTCCATAAAAACCGGACTCCGTAACATGCCAGATTTGGTCCAGTTCCTCATTCGAACCTTAGCCCGCAGTCGTGGCTCCAGGTGTACAAAATCCTTATCCTCGCCTTTTATAAGCTGCTGAGCCACACCTCTAAATGCCTGCTTATGCAGGGGTGACGCGCCGAACTCAATAATTCCCGCAGGGCGTAGCTTGCCAGACGGATCAGGCACAGCAGCAACCCACCCAAATTCTTGCTTACGAAATCCCGTGATATAAACCTCTACATAGGTCCAATTAATAATCTTCTGCCATTCGTGGGATCTGCGCCCGGTTTCGTAAAGGCTGTTCTTGCGTTTACCAACAATGCCTTCCATACCTCGGTCCTCAATCTGCTCAAACAACGCCTCGCCTTCACTGTGTACGTGCGGCACTGCGCCGAAGCTCCCAGAGGGCAGGGACAATCCTGCCAGTATCTCTTTGCGGCGTAACAGCGGAAGCCCGCGCAAATCCTGACCCTTATATTGCAGAATATCAAAGATAGCATAATAGGCTGGCAGATTGGTTATGAGTTTGAGGATCTTGTCTGACCTGCGCGACTGGAACCGGCTCATGACAGCCTCAAAATCTGATACACCGGTTGCAGGATCAACACAGGCGACCTCACCATCGAGGATCACATCATCTGCAAACGGAAGCTGAAGCTCGGGGTACTGCCGGGTGCAGTCGTTATTGTGGCGGGTGTACAGCCGGACATTTCCGGACTGCTGGGAGTAAATCATCCGGTGGCCGTCTATCTTTGGCTCAAATATATAATCGCTATGCGAGAAAGGCCCAGGGGCCGTCTGCAGCAGCATAGGGGATATAAACATAAAAAAACCTCCTCCATCCAATTATAGCGTTTGGCTATAAGGGAAAGAGGAGGTAAGTGTTGGAATAGATTTATTTTGCTGTGTATTCACTTACTTCAAAGCTAAGGATTTTATCATGAATTACGTAGTCGGTACGCTTGCTAAATGGACCTTTGTTGTTGTCTTGTTTGTTAATGCCATATCGAGCGGAGCCTGTAGTCGTATCATACCAATCAAGGAATGCATTAACTTCAGACATAGGCAGATCGAATTCCTTTTCTATACCTGTAGTCATTGAAATGGTCAGGATTGCATGATCACCAGATGGCACTGGAGGTGTAGCTGTTGGTGTTACAGTCGGTGTTGGTGTTGGCTTCACGGTAGCTGTTGGTGATGGTGAAGGAGTATTTGTTGGTTCTGGATTGGTATTATACATTTCCAAAGCATTCAATGCTGTAAACATACTTAAACCATTATTTTTCGTAATGTTTAATCTGTATTTTTTATACACAGTTTCGTTGGTAAAAGAAAACTCTTTATATTTATATTTTTCCCAGTTTGTAATATTTTCTTCGGAATCAAGCACTAGCCATTTTTCGCCATCCCATGCCTCGAAAGTAAAATCTTTTGGTGATTCCTCTTTATATACACTTGAGTCTGCCCTAGCCAATAGGGTGTAATGATTAACTAGAACTGGATTATTAAATTCGTAGCTTACCCACCCAGAGGGAGTTCCCTGAATACTTGCCCATCCAACATCTGTCATATCTCCATTGAAAAGTCTAAACGGTTGATGATTACTGCTCCAAACACTACTAGCAGTTGCATGACCTGTTGGAGCATCATTCGAGGTCATAATGGGAATGAGATTGATTTGAGTAGAAGTTCCTTCGGCTATAATATTGGATGAAAAACTAAAAACTAATAATAATGAAAAGAAGATAGGTAAAAAGATTTTCTTCAATTGTATTCGCTCCTTAAATTTGTAGTTGCAAAATATAGAATACAACTACCTTAAATACATGTCTAAACAAATATGGCTATATC
>NZ_LVYZ01000095.1:0-6809 GCF_001909095.1 Paenibacillus sp. P46E | reverse complement strand
ATTATTAGTTTCAATCGGATCAATACGAATTGATTTCATTAATTTAGCAGCATAAGAAATAGGGATTTTTAATTCCACAAAATTATCCCCTGGAATGAGATTAAATTTAAGTGATTCAATCTCGTTAAATCCCTGTCCATCCTGATTAACAAAAAACATCTGAAGCACATCGTCTGTTGTTACGGTAATATTCAAACTCAATGATTTGATAAATTCCCCTTTAGCGAAATTAAAAGTTAAAGACGGGTCCCCAGACTGTCCAATTCCATCCATTAGATTTTCGTCCACAGTAAAATCAGCAGTATTGATAATCCCCGCATTCCTCATATCTAATTGCTGTACATTGAAATCATTTTTCGCGAAATTATATAAACTAAAGATATATTTGCTACCTCCCGTATTGAATATGAACGTAGACAGAATAATTAACGTTAGCGTTATTGTAATTTTATTCACCTTCAAGCTAATTCACCTTTTTCTTTTTGAAAAAAATAGGAAAATCCAAACATTGAAATAAAACAGAGAATCGGAAGACCGTATCTATGATTTGTCAGAAAAGGAAGCATGATTACCGTGTGATAAATGACTATTAATGCTATCGGATTTTTGAACCCTTTCCTAAGTATTAATCTTATAATTTCGTACCAGCCAAATATAACAACAGATAGAACCATTAGCATATTGGCTAATTTCAGAAATGTTTTGATTAGCCCGGAATTATGATAATAGCCCACTACATCCTGATACGGATAAAACCAATAAAAAACATTACCAACAAGCAATCTACCAATCTTTTTTACATTCCAGTACATGTAGTCTGGAAAATGAGCTTTAATATTAGAAATAGCTACTTCCTTTAACTTATCATCCCCTTCTGATTGAAGATGTGTAAAGGGCTTCGTTATTTCAAAAGTATCATAGTTTTTACCTCGATAAGGCGGTTCATCTCCCTCTGTGTCCATTCTAGAACCAAGAAACAAGACAGCGCCAGATCCATTGTTTAGTGTCAATCTATCAAATGCAATCCAATTTTTCAGAAAAAAGGGGCCTACTATGATTAAAAAAGAGATTAACATTATAGATAACCCTTTTAGCATTTTAGGATTTTTCCTGAAATGTACTAAAATAAAAAAGCCTAAAAAGAAGGGAGCCAATAAATAGGTAGATCGCGTCAAAGTGGCAAGTCCCATTATTAACCCAGATATAATAAAGTAACGATAATTTCTATTTTCATATGCTAGTACCACATAGTAAGCACTTACTAATAAAAACAGAATATAGAGAGGCTCGGTTAAAAGTGTAGGGGAAACTTCAATTAATGGAAAATAAAGAGCCATGAACAGTGACGATAATAACGCTACCTTTACATTGAAAATCCTAACAGCAATCTTATATAGATAAACAATGCTTATAGAGGTCACCAGTATGTTTGCCAACCGAATGAATAGGATGGGCTTGCTAGTTACACCCGCTAATATAAAGATGTACATAGAATTAAGAGGAGCAGCCCACAAAGATTGTTCATCAATTAGGGCTCTGAAAAACCCCTTCTCTGTTATTAATAAATAATTAGAATAGTATACATTCTCATCAGGATAAAAATTCAGTAATTTATCAGGAGTTAGCGGGAACGGCTGGGATAGAAAGTATATTACTCTTACAGCTATAGCCAAAAGCACTATAGAAAATAGTAAAAACTTAGTATTAATTTTATATCTAAAGAACATCAGCAAAACCATCCTTTAATTTATTGAAGACCTTTAGCCCCAATGTCAGGCTTAGTACAGCAAATAAAGTCATATAACAAAATGATGAGATATTAAAATCGCCAGTAGAAAGCATAATGTCCCTAAACCCCTGGATATAATGATAGAGAGGGTTGATTTCCAAAAAGAATCTGTACTTATCTGGAATTATAGTGATTGGATACACAATCGGAGTGAGGTAAAACCAAACATTTAAAAATACAGATAAAAATTGATTTATATCTCTGAGGTACACATTCAACGCCGATAATAGCAATGCAATTCCATACATAAAAGTACTAAAAATAATGATATAAACCGGAAGTAAAAACAACTTCCAAGTTATGGAGACATGGAAGAAGAAAAACAATATAAAAACAATGAACAAAAAGACAAAAAATGAAAACATACCTGATAATAAATATGAAAAAACCGTCCATTTAGTATTAAAGATAGTTTTCTTAATTAAAGATGCATTATCTATTAAGGAGTTTGTTCCTCTTACTATCACTTCATTAAAATACATCCAGGGAATCAAACCACAAATTAGCCAAATTGAAAAACTTAGTCCTCCATATTCAGGGCCTAATTTCGACTTAAGGACGAAGGAAAACACAAAAGTGTATATAAGTATGGTAGCCAAAGGCTGTATAAAAAACCAAACCAATCCTAAAGCAGAGCCAGTATATCTTTGTTTTATATCTCTAATAATCATATTCTTAATTAGATACTTGTTTTCACGGAGCGAACTCAAAACATTATGAAACATCTATAGAACTCCAATCATTTTTAAATTTTTCCCTGTATTTCCTACAAATAAAATGAATTCCCGTCCTTCCTCTACAGAGTAATTATTATATTCTGGATAAAGCCCCTTCTAATTAGTGCTATCATTACACTTTTTAAGTATGCTAAAATATCCACGTACCTACAGGAAAAGGAGATTATAACGTGTCGAAACCAGTATACGGTAAAAATGCAGCTCAGTCGAGAAATGTTGAAAAGATATCCAGTCCGGTGTGGGCATTGGTTGTTGCTTTCATTATGTTTTTGGTATGGACCCCATTTCAGGTAGGATTGTTTAATGGGCAGCAGATCGACTTTGAAAAGCCGATTTATGTGTCTTCCTTGCTCAGCGGTCTTTTGCTGCTGGTCTGGATGGGCTTGTACTATAAAAAGTTCAAGCTGGAGGAGCAGCGAGACTTGCTGGTTGTGGCTTCACTGCTGCTTCCTATAACGTATGCTCTGTCGCTGTTTGTCGCTGTTTCTCACTATATGGCGATGAACATCCTCTTTATCCAGAGTATGTATATTGCAGTATTCATTATAGCGTTATATCTGCTCAAGCAAAAGCAACTAAATGTTGTCATTCAAAATGCTATACTGGCTATCTCTTATTTTATAGTAGGTTTTGGTCTGCTGAACTGGCTGGGCAGCTGGAAAATAGCCGGAGGTCTAGTAGGCTGGTTCTCCGATACTGTACGCGGAGGCAAATATCTGGATGCGGTAATGACTGACTCTAATGGCCTGCGGTTGACCTCGATTTTCCAATATGCGAATACATACGCGGCTTTTCTGATGGCCTTTCTATTTGTGGCTGTCTTCGCGTTGGTTCGATCCAAGAAGTGGTATGGGACACTGACGCATGGATTTATGCTCGTTCCTATCATTGTTTCCTTGCTGCTGACCTTGTCCCGCGGGGGATTAGTAATGCTGCCTGTCGTCTTTATTCTTCTACTGCTGTCCCTGAAGCCTGCGAAGCAGATTCTCTGGATTATCCATCTTGCGATTGCAGGCATTGCCTCGCTTGCCATTTCGAGCCCGCTGACCAATCTTGGAACGGAATTGAATACAGCTTTTACCTCTGCTGCTGCCTTAAAGGGCTGGGCTTATCTGCTTGGGGCCTCCGCTGTTGTTGCCGTGCTTGGCTGGGCCATTCAGCGTTATCTTTCTCCTTGGCTGCAGAATAGGCTCGGCGGCTGGGAATCACGTAAGCTTTCTGGTCTGTGGCTGCCCCTCCTCTCCGTTGTGCTGGTTGCCGTTGTCGCCTTCCTGTTGATCGGTACAAGCGTACGAACCGTACTTCCAGCTAATATGGAAACACGTCTGGAGAACATCAACTTCAAGCAGCACAGTGTACTTGAACGTATTACTTTTTATAAGGATGCTATAAAGGTTGTCAAGGACTATCCGATACTTGGTGCCGGGGGCGGAGGCTGGTCTTCACTGTATGAGCACTACCAGAACAACCCGTATACAAGCCGCCAGGTGCATAACTTCTTCCTGCAATATCTGATAGAGGTTGGTATTGTCGGGTTCATCGTGTTCATGGGTTTTATTGGCTATATTTTCTACAAGTACGTTCGTGGATATCTCAAACGGGATAAAAACGAATTTGAGAATGGATTCTTTTTCTACATTATTGCTTTATCGATTCTTCTCCACAGCTTGCTGGATTTCAATCTCAGCTATGCCTTTATGGGCATTCTGATATTCATCGGTCTTGCCGGAATGGGCGTTGCCATGGACAGCAACCCGCTGCGCCGGAATTGGAATACAACGGGCTTGCGCTACGGTTACCTTGCAGCCCTGGCTATCGGTACAGTCTTTATGCTGTTCCTGTCGATTAGTGCCATTAGCTCCAGCAGTTCGGCCATGAAGGCCAAGGAGTTGATCGGCGTGAGTCAATCTTATGAGGAGCTCAAGGCACCTTTGGTAGCCGCGTTAAAGGATCGTCCATACCATCCCGAAGCAGCGGCATACCTCGCCTCAATGGACCAGCAGGTGTTTGGCCAAACTCAGGATGAGCAGTACTTAAACGAATCATTCACCGTAATCAATCGTGCGCTTAAGGATGAGCCTTATAACAAGAAGCTGCTCCAGCTATTGGCTGCATCGTATGAACTGAAAGGCCAAAGCGAGCTCTCCTTCGCCGTCTATCGGGATAATGCGGATAAGTTCAACTGGGACATTGAATGGTACGATGCTCTGATCAGCCGTTCCCAGACGCTGGCAAGTGCCGCAAATGCCAAAAAAGACGAAGCCAAGAAGCAGGAATACCTTACTGCAGGACTTGATGCTTATAAACATGTAACGGATGGTGTTGAGCATCTGAAAACTCTGCCTCCTGAGCAGCTGCAGGGACGTCCATTCTCGGTAACACCGACGATTGCTCTGAATGCGGCAAAAATGCAGCAGATCGCAGGACAAAACGAGGAAGCCACGGCGACCCTAAAGCTTGGGCTTAGTGATCATTATGCGGATGTTGTGAACAGCGCATCCCTCTGGGATACGAACTGGTACAGTTCACTCATTGCCCGCTCTTATGAGCTGGCTCAGCAGGCTTTCACCCAGCAGGATGCTGACGGTAAAGTTATGTACCTGAATGTCGGGATTAATGCTTACAACCAGGTACAAGCCGACTTGCAGGTCCAGTCACTCCCTGTCACTCCTGCAATTGCACTCAATGCGGGCAGAATCCAGTTGATGGCAGGGCAAGTTCAAGCGGCCTCCAATACCTTGAAGCTCGGTCTGTCCGAAGATTACAAGGATGCAGCCAACCGCGAGATTGCCCGTTGGTACTTGGCCGCCTTAAAAAAGGCAAATGCTGCTCAAGATCAGCCAGTCTATGACAAGCTGATTGCCGCAGATCCAGCAGAAGCCGCTCAGATCGATGCCATTGTGAATACGCAGTACTAAAGAAATGAGATTGTAAGCAAAGCGGGGGTTGTCCTTTGTTAAGGATGGCACCCGTTTTGTGAGAAAATGACGAAATACTTGTTACTGTTACTCTAAAACTTCCAATGTTAGGTTTACATGCAAAAGAGGCTGTCCCAAAAGCCATGAAATGGCTGCTGGGACAGCCCTTTATTTTGGAGTAGGGTCAACGTGAGCCCTCGGGTGGACGCTACGCGAACGGACCGTTGTTCCAATCGCTGTTGTCCCCAGATTTTATTTATTCTCCTTCGCGGTGAAAATCCGGGGACAAAGGCGACCGCTGCCGCTTTTCCACAATCGTTCCGTCCTCTCCGCTGTTTAAGCGGGAAATGGGGTCTACAATCTTTAAAAAAAGCAAAAAAAAGAAACCATCCTTTGGTAAAATGGAGTTACCACACAACCATTTCAAAGGAGAGGTTTCTTTTGTACATTCAATATACCATGGACCAACTTTGCTTGCCAATGGATCTGGAAGAAGATATTCCAGAACATCACCTCGTTCGTATCGTCAATGCCGCCGTTAACCGGCTGGACGACGGCATTTTTGACGCGGCCTACCCAGGTGGTGGCCGTGACAGCTACCATCCTAAAATGCTGACCAAAGTCATTATTTACGCCTACACACAGCGCATCTATTCCTCTCGCCAAATCGCCAAATCCATTCGGGAGAACATCCCCTTCATGTGGCTGGCCGGACGGCAGCGACCCGACTTCCGTACCCTTAATCGCTTCCGTTCCCTGCGAATGAAAGATGTCCTCGAAACGGTATTTACCGCCGTGCTTCAGTTTTTGGCTGACGAAAAATACGTTTCTCTGGAGCAGTACTTTGTGGACGGAACCAAAATTGAGGCTAACGCCAATCGCTACACGTTTGTTTGGGGGAAAGCCGTCAGTAAACACAAAGTCAAACTGCAGGATAAGGTGCATGCCCTGTTCGCTGCCATTGAAACGGCAGAAGAACAGGAAGAACAAGAGAATTCAGGCAAAGACCTGGCTGAACTCGGCACAGATTCCGAAGTGAGCAGCGTGAAACTTGAACAGGTGGTGCAAAAGCTCGAAGCTCAGCTGGCCCAAAAACCGAAAGACAAGCCCCTAAAAAAGGCTGTTCGGACGCTGCGTAATGATTTGCTTCCCCGACTGCTGAAGTACGAACAATACCAAAAGCTGCTTGGGGACCGGAACAGTTTCAGCAAGACGGATCCAGATGCAACGTTTATGCGGATGAAAGAAGACCACATGCGGAATGGCCAGCTGAAACCGGGATACAATGTGCAAATCGGGACCGAAAACCAGTTTATTTTAGCCTACAGTGTACACCAAAGACCGACCGACACCCGCTGTTTAGAG
>NZ_LVYZ01000094.1:0-6931 GCF_001909095.1 Paenibacillus sp. P46E | reverse complement strand
CAAATAAACAGTTTAACGGGAGTAGCTGTGATGAGACTAATTTATCGTTATGTGAAATCTTTGAAAAATAGAATTTTGAGAAGAGGAAAACTTGAAAATAATATAGATAGTATCGAAATATACTCAAAATGGCTGCAGGCAAATAAATCAAATAATCGAGAGAAAAGTTTTACCTATAAGCCCAAAATCTCTATTTTAATGCCTGTTTATAATGTGGAGTTACAGTGGCTCCAAAAAGCGGTTGAATCAGTTGAAAAGCAACTCTATGGGAATTGGGAACTCTGTATTGTCGACGATTGTTCAACTAATATTGAAATATCTAAATACTTATTACAGAAACAAGATAATAATATTAAAGTGAAAATACTCAAGAAAAACTCCCATATTTCAAAAGCCTCAAATGAGGCTCTTTATTTGGCAAGTGGTGAATTTGTTGCGCTTTTAGACCACGATGATGAATTATCTGAGGATGCTCTATGGGAAGTAGTTAAAAGATTGAATGAGAACCCAGATTTAGATTTGATATATTCGGATGAAGATAAGAAATCGATGAGTGGAGAAAGAATTTACCCGGCTTTTAAAAGCAACTGGAACTCTGAACTGCTGTTTTCGTTCATGTATGTCGGTCATTTAGGGGTTTATAGAAAAAGTATTATTGATGAAATTGGAGGCTTTCGCGAAGGTTTTGAAGGTGCTCAGGATTATGATTTAATACTTCGATTTACTGAGAAAACTAATAAAATATCTCATATCCCCAAGATCCTTTATCATTGGAGAATGATTCCAGGATCTACTGCGGTTGAAGTCAATAGTAAGAGTTATGCATATGATAGAGGCAGAATAGCCTTACAACAATCGTTAATACGTAGAGGCTATAACTGTGTGGGTGTGGAAGAAGATCGCATGATACGCGGAAATTATCATCCGATATTTAAGCATACAGCTCTCTGTGATCCAATAATTGTGTTCTTGCTAACGGAGTCTGAAAATGAAAGATTTATTAAAGATAAGTTGAAGTTCATAAGAAAGCAGACCTCTCTGTATGATACGCGGATAGTTCTTTTGTCCAATACACAAATTGCATTAGAGGAAGATATTTCTTTACTGATATATACGGACAATAATTATCTCATAGAAATGCATAAGTATCTTAAAATACATGACTCATTTGGACAGCTTCTATTCATTAAAGATACAATCTCAATAGATCAACCTGAATGGCTCGAGAAAATGTTAGTTTACTCTCAGCGTAAAGATGTTGGCTGTGTATCGGGTAAGGTTATTTCTTCTACTGGGAAAATACAATATGCTGGCGCATATATACAAGAAGGTAAGAAATGTTATCCGAATCACAACGATGAATCAAATGATGTAGGATACTTGGGCAGAGTTAGAAGGGTGCAATTCACTACTTTTGCTTACAATGCGTGTTTTACTCTTAAAACTGCATTATTAAACAACTATATGGAAAATAATCGTGATAGTTATGACTTTAATAGTTTGAACATAGAATTGGAAAAACTCGGGGCGTTCAATATATACAATCCATATATCGAGTTTGTTACTTCTGAAAATAATCCAGCTGAGGAACTTTTGAAAATAAAAGCGACTGACAAATTTCTAAACCCCCACTTGGAAATTGTAGAGGGGAAATTTGAAATCAAACTATAAAAGTGATTAGAGAGCGGTGTGGAAAATGCAAGAGCAAGAAATGGTTGTTGATATAATCATCCCTATTTATAATGCTTATGAAGATTTGGTTCAATGTGTGAGTTCAATACAAACTAATCTTGCGGGGAACAGCTATAGACTTATATTAATAAATGACTCTAGTCCAGATCCACGAATTACACCCTATCTTAATAAAATTGCTATAGAAGATGACCGAATAATATGTTTGATAAATGAATCAAATCTTGGTTTCGTTAAGACTGTTAATAAGGGGATGTCGTTTTCTACAAATGATGTTGTACTTTTAAATAGTGATACTATAGTAACTCAAGGATGGCTAGCGAAGCTCATTGCTTGCGCATATTCGTCAGAATTAATTGCGACTGTTACGCCATTCACCAACAATGGGACGATATGCTCAGTGCCTAATTTTGGTCAAGATAACGATATTCCTGAAGGCTTTGATATAGATAGCTTTGCTGCAATGATTGAAGACATCTCGCTCAGGAAATACCCGGGTATTCCAACTGCTGTGGGTTTCTGTATGTTTATTAAGCGAGAGGTTCTTGAGAAAGTAGGGCTATTTGATGATGAATCTTACTCCAAAGGGTATGGTGAGGAAAATGATTTTTGTTGCCGAGTAACTGAATACGGTTATAATAACGTTTTGGATGATGCTACATTTATATATCATAAAGGTTCAATGTCGTTTAAAGATGATAAAGAAGGTTTGATTGCACGTAATTCTGAGGTCCTTAGATCTAAGTTCCCGTACTACTTTGATCGCGTTAACAGTTTCTTATCATCAAATTTAGTTTTTCCATTAATAGAGAATATAAAAAAACAACTGACCACTTACTCAAGAATGCCAAAGAAAAAAGTTTTATTTCTAACTCATAATACAGTTGATGAGGATTGGTTATTTAAACGTGGTGGTACAGAGTATCACGTATATGATCTCATTCAAGAAATAGAGGAGATCGAATTCTATACACTTGCTACTAGCGGCACACGGGTTTTGTTGAAAAAATTTAATAATGGTACTTCTGTGAATTTTAACTTTTTTATCGATACTCCGTTAGAGGCTCATACCTTCTATCAAGAAAAATATAGAGAGGTATTGGAAACGATTATACAAGGTTTCTCTATCGATTTAATTCACGTTCATCATTTACAGAGACATACCTTCGATGTTTTTAATATAGCTAGACAATTTGGTGTACCTTTATTTTACACTGTTCATGATTATCATTTAATATGCCCCTCAATTTTGCTTTTAGATTACCAAGGGGATTATTGTTACGATAATATCAGTCTGGAAAAATGTAGCCAATGTTTATATCATAAAATGGGATATGGAACGCCGTTTAGAGAACAATGGCATAATGAAGTTGAAAATAATTTGAAGAAAATAGATTTGATTATATTCCCATCAGCTTCTCCGGTAGAATATTTTGATAGAGAGTTTAACGTCAAGGAACTTGGAATACCATATAAAATTATCGAACATGGTATTTCTGAAACAAGAACTAAAGAAAAGCTTGCTGTAGATATTTTGTCTCAAGAAAACAGAGTATTTAATGTTGCCTTCGTAGGTAATTTTGCAAAGCATAAAGGAAGCGAAATTATTAGTGATTTAATCCGTAAAAAGGAAAAGGCTTTTCCGGTTAATTGGTATTTAATAGGTGAGATACACGACAGGGTATTGGAAGAGTTGAACAATGATCATATTTATAAAATTGGTGCGTATAAAAGAGATAACTTATCAGTTTTACTTAAGGAATTGAATATCGATCTAGTATGCTTGTTATCAACTGTTCCGGAAACCTTTTCGTATACATTATCTGAAACTTGGTCTGCAGGCATACCTGTTCTAGTAAACAATCGCGGTGCATTAGGAATGCGAGTAGTTCATAATGAAACAGGATGGATTGTTGACAATTTATCCAGTACAACAATTTATGAGGAAATAAAGAAAATACACAATAGTCCTGACATATATGAGGTTGTGAGGGGAAATATAAATCAAAAAGATATGCAGTCAACTAATACTAGTCAAATGGCTGAACAGTACAGAAATATATATTTGCGGTTTATAAATGATAATGTACATTCTTTTGAATTATCTCTAATTGAAAAATCAAGATTGAATGAAGTCAAACACAGAGGCTTAACGCTTATCAATAATTCCAATGAACACCTTGAGAGAGAACTGCAATTGAGAGATCAGCAACTCCAAGCTATCTACAATACACTTGGATGGAGATTCTTGAACTATCTTAGAAAAAACCAGGTTATCGGGCGTAATGGGAAGAAAATTCTTGTGAATTTACTAAAATTTAAAAATAGAAAATAAGGTGTGTTTATGAACAACTATGCGGTAGAAATAAAAAATGTGAGTAAAAGGTTCAAAACCTATAACAACCCTATTAATCGATTAAAAGAACTATTTTATGAGAATAGAGAATTCTCTGAAAATTACACTGCTTTAAAGCAAATAGATTTGAAGATACCTAAAGGGCAGACAATAGGGCTAATTGGAGAAAATGGAAGCGGGAAAAGCACACTGTTACAACTTATTTGTGGTATTTTGAAGCCGACAAATGGTGAGGTTTCTGTAGATGGGAAAATATCTGCGTTACTTGAGTTAGGGGCGGGTTTCAACCCGGAATTTACCGGTAAAGAAAATGTTTATATGAATGGCGCCATACAAGGATTTACAAAAGAAGAAATGGACGTTAGGTTACCTGCGATTGAAAGTTTTGCTGAGATTGGGGATTTTATTCACAAGCCTGTCAAAACCTATTCTTCCGGTATGTATGTAAGACTGGCTTTCGCATCGGCAATTAATGTAGATCCTGATATATTGATTGTTGATGAAGCACTTGCAGTAGGTGATTTATATTTTCAATTGAAATGTATTGAAAAAATTAAAGATTTTAAAAAGAATGGGAAAACTATAATATACGTTTCACATGATACTTATTCTGTGAAAAATATATGTGACTACGTGGTATGGATTGATAAAGGAGTAATAAAGGAACAAGGCAATCCTATACAAGTAGTTCCCCACTTTGAAGATTTTATGAAGCTGAAAAAAGATGTAGTAACTAATACAAAACATATGAAAGAAGAATCAACTTCTAATGATTTAGTTTTAAATATTTTAAATGCTGATTTTTTTGATTATAAAACAGATCATAAAAAACAGCAGTTTGAAATTAATGAAGGAATGACAGTCGTTATACACTATGAGCTTTTAAAGCCTATTGATGAAATAGTAGCAGGGATTGCAATTTTTGGCCCGGATGGGTCAAGTGTGTGTGGATTAAACACCAAGCTGGATGGAAAAGTAATAATGCCTCAGTTGGGGAAGAACAGCATCATGCTGCATTATGATCAATTAAATCTTTTTCCTGGAACCTATAATATTCATGTTGGTTTTTTCGAGAAGGAAGCCATAGGGCGGTTAGACTATAAGGCAGGCTTAGGCTCCTTTAATGTTATAAGTAGTGGTTATAAAGGTGAAGGGATTGTACTACTAAATCATACATGGGAAGTGGAATGAAGTGTCAAAATATAACTATGAAGTAGATCTTTCAGTAGATAATTCTGCTTCTCAAATAATTAATCTTATAAGTGATGCTTCTAGAGTGTTAGAGTTTGGCTGTGCATCTGGTTATATGACAAAGATATTAAAAGAGGTAAAGAACTGTGTTGTAGATTGTGTTGAAATAAACGAACAAGACGCGGAATTAGCAAAAGCATACTGCGATAAGATGCTGGTTGGGGATGTGGAATTAATTGATTTCAATATTCTCAATAGTTGGGGGAAGTATGACTACATCATTTTTGCAGATGTTTTAGAACACTTGAAGAATCCAGAGAAAGTTTTGGGAAAGTGTAAACTGCTACTTAATGAAAATGGCGAAATACTCTCGTCTATTCCGAATGTTGCACATGCATCTATAGTACTAAATCTATTGGATGGTAAATTTCAATACCAGAAGATTGGACTTTTAGATAATACCCATCTGAAACTTTATACTAAAAAGACAATTATTGATTTATTTGAAGAGTCGGGCTACATGGCACGTGTTGTCGGTAAAACAGAGATATATCCTCAATTTTCAGAATTTGCAATCGATGTTTCTAGCTTTTCACCGGATATCGTTGATTATATATATAAAAACAATCCTGAGGCAAATACCTACCAATTTATAGTTAGATCTAAGGTTTGCTCCGAAGAGAATTTATTAAAAGAGTTCGTTATTGAAAAAGCTAAGATGGAAGAGGAAATTTTAGAACTGAAGAAAACAATTAATCACCAGAAAGAAACCTTAACGATGCAGATAGACTATAGTCATGGGATTGAATCAATGGTGGAGACTAAAGATATTGATTATAGGAAATTAGAAAAAAACTATATGGATTTGAAAAATGAATTTGAAAAGTTGAATAATATAATCAATGAAATGAATGAAAAGAACAAAATGAATATAGATAAAATAGTCCTATATGAACAAGAAATTATTCGAAAAGAAAAAGAAAATGCAGAGATTCTTGAGAAAGAAAAAGCGGATTTTGAAGAATTGAAATATTCTTACGGAATATTAAAAAGAGACTTGGACGATGTTAAAGCGAGGAAATGGTATAAATTATTAATGGGAAGAAATTAATATGAAGAACATACTGATTATTTCTCCTGCCGCCATTAGGAAAAATATGTCTGGACCATCGATTAGATACTGGGAAATATCCAAACAATTATCAGTGAATAATAATGTAACTCTGCTTGTGCCTAATGACGATTCTTTAGTGAATCAAGAAATTACCATAAAGAGAATTACCGTTACAAACCTGATTAAAAGCCTCAAAATTTGTGATGTGGTGTTATTACAGGGATTGACTCTTTGGAAGTATCCCTTTATAAAGTATTTTGACAAAGCAATAGGTATTGATTTATATGATCCCTTTCATTTAGAAAACCTTGAAGGGCTCGATAGTAGTTTAGCAAGTAAGATCAAATACCTTACAACAGTAACAGTTGTAAAGGAACAGCTCAATAGAGGCGATTTCTTTTATTGCGCATCAGAAAAACAAAAAGATTATTGGTTAGGAATGCTTTCTGATCAGAAAATTAATCCCGCTTTATATCATAAAATAAATAAGAATATTTCGAGTTTAATCGGAATAGTACCATTTGGAATTCCCAACGAATCTCCAAAGAAGGGGAGTCAAGCTTTAAAAGGGAAATATC
>NZ_LVYZ01000093.1:0-7083 GCF_001909095.1 Paenibacillus sp. P46E | reverse complement strand
GTCGTGTCCGCCGCTATGACCGCCGCCATCCCAGCCACCGTGGCTGCCATGGCCGCTGTCCCAACTGCTCCCGCCGTGGTTATGGTTGTTGTGGCCGCTATTTCCGTTGTCCCCGTTATGATGGCTGGAATGATGTTTGTGGCTGTCGTCACCAGGGGTTAGGTCGGCTCCCGTTCCCGTGAAAAAGAAACTGTCGGCGGAGTTGTTCCTGTCCCTCCCGCTAATGCCCCGTTTATTGTTGTTATCTTTCATAATGGCTTTCGCGATGATAAAGACGAATACTACAATAACAATAATACCAATACCCAAACCTATCCCTCCTGATTATTCTAATCTGATAACTTTATATTTCCATCATCAACCTTTTGAAAGTGCCTGTCTATCCAAATTGTACCATAATAATATTCTAACACTTTATTTTTCAGTCTAATACATTATTTCCTTCTGACACTGCAGGTCGTGCGCCGGGTGGCGCCGCTCTGACTGCAGACCTGAAGAAAAAGAGCATCATGGATGCAGCCGACCATTAGCAGCATAAGCAATCCAGCCGTAGGTACGCCGGAGGCGAGAAGGACTTTTTTCTGGAAAAGTGCCGGAACTACGTCCCGCAGTTCTGGCGAAATGATCGGGTTGTTGAAGAATCTATTGCGCCTGCTTCCCGGAAAAAATCATTGTCTACCTCATGGATATGGCATATAATCTATTCCCATATTGGAAGGGAGAGGTGAGTTTGAAAAATAGGATAGAATCATTTAGAGGTTCCGAGCACTTTCGGCTGAATCACGTCGCTGATAGTGTAATTGCAGCGATTGCGGTTCCAGGTACCGGTTCTTTGGGAAATGCAGCAATCATTGATCTAGGGGATAATACTCTTGTCGTGGATACTTTCTCGACAATACAGGCTGCAGAGGATTTGAAAGCAGCCGCAGAGTACCTTACAGGAAATCCCGTATCCTATGTAATCAACACCCATTGGCACAGTGACCATACCTCTGGAAATCAAGTGTTTCTACCTGCGGCACAGATTATTTCAACATCAACAACCCGTGAGATTATGAATACTTTTGCCAGAGACAGGTTAGCCCAATATCGGGAAAACACGGAGCAGATGGTTCAGGCTATCGAAGAATTTGAGGAGCAAATACAACAAGAGCCAGATGAGAAGCTAAAAAAGGAAATGGAATGGGAAAATGCTAGTGACCGTGAGTTTATGAAGATGCTCCCCGATCTGGTACATTCGCTGCCGACGATAACTTTTGATCAACAGATGACCATACATGGCAGTAATCGTAGTATTGTGCTCCTTACATTTGGCGGGGGGCACACGCAAAGTGATGCAATCGTGTACATTCCGGAAGACAAAATTCTCATAATAGGGGATCTGGTGCTCTCAAAGCATCACCCGGTTTTGGCGTATGCAAATCCTCAGGAATGGCTGAATATTTTGGAGCAGGTAGAGCTGCTGGATGTAGAAGCAATCGTACCGGGACATGGCGAAGTATGCTCTTTGCAAGAGCTTCACGAAGTGAAGGGATATCTAACCTATATAATGGAAATCGTGGCAGAAGCCGTTCAAAACAAGAAAAGCATTGATGAAATTGATGTACCGGAAGCGTATCATAACTGGTACTTTACTACATACTTTAAGACGAATTTGAGTAAGGTTTATGACATAATCACTAATTAACCCGCCCGGCCGGGAGGCCTTTTTGGCCCGTGTCTTCCGGATCTTCTGCAGCACAGTCTCAAGCTGGTCGCATCGGAATGGACCGTTTTTACTGTTGTTTTGCATTCGGGATATGATCGGCAGCTGCGGGGCTTGAATAAGTTATTTCAGCCAGTGAGGATAGTGGGGAGTAAGGCATTACTCAGATTTGATTGGTTATAAGGAAGGAGCCTTATGGCTCCTTTTTGAATTGTTCGTGCTGAGTCTAATACTTTAATTTTGTCTGATAAACGAACCGCAGTTTCGCCACGAAGCTGGCCAAACCGGCACTTTGGGGAGACACTCGACGGATTGAAACAAATCGTTAACGGCTATGGGGACATGAAAGGAATAAATCTGAAGTAGCATATAAATTTACGAAGCAGGAAGGTACAGGAAACACGTGGAAGTAATATACAACTTCACCGTATTAGGAGGTTGTGAAATGGCGTTTCCGACACATATTGTATCTGCAGGCGGAATTGTAGAAGATGGAAATGGAAATATCCTATTAGTAAAAGCCCATGACGATGGTTGGGTGTTTCCTGGTGGGATAACTGAGGTTGGAGAAAACCTCATTGATGGCGTGATTCGTGAAATCAAAGAGGAAAGTGGAATAGACTCCACTGTTAGCCATTTAATTAGTGTTATTTCGAATACAGCAGTCCATAAGTGGTATGACGGTGTGACAGATGTTCCTACGAAGGTCATGTTTGATTTCGTGTGCAAAGCTGTGGGTGGAGAGTTGACTACTTCTGATGAAACTAGCGAGTGCAGGTGGGTCCCAAAGGATAGTGTTCTGGATTTAATTGCTTTACCCGCAATCCGCTTGCGTTATGAAGCTTATTTGAACTATAACGGCTCCGTGAATTATATGGAGTACGTCACTGCGACAACGACAGAATGTATGGTCAAGCTTCAAAGGCGGATTTAGTTGCACGAGGGCAATACTTCCGAAACGGATTTGGCAGGGTTATATCACCGGAACGGCGCAAAAATTAGTTGAATTTGGTTTTGAAGAGTTAGGCTGATGATTAAGCCATTTAGGTCAACGAATCAAGTACATTACCGTCAACAGTGACTTATCTATTAATTGCAGCCATATTGCATATCAATCCCCCACTGAGGATGACATGGAAAGCGGTGAACATGGCTTAAAGACTGTTCTAGCTTTATCCCATATGCCCTTTGTATTAGAAGGGAAAACTCATGTAGGAATAGCACCTGCAGCAAATTTTATTGTGCTTGATCATGGAGCTTTTACGGAAGGTGAAGGAGCCCGTTTAAAAAAGGTATGGATTGGATAATGGAACAACAAACCGGATGGAATATAAAGGTCATATTGTGCATGGGCTGGCATGCTTTGGATAATGTAGTTCTTCTAAAGAATACAATTGAGAACTCCACAGTCCAAGCTCTGGATTCTGCAGTCCAGAAAGGGATCCTTGTAATTTGTTCGAACGGCAATTCAAGATTAGGCAATATTATGCCGCCTATCGACTATTTAGCAGTGGGTGGCTACAATGATCGTGGGAAAAAAGACCGCAATGAGCACGTCCCTTATCCCGATGAACCCTTTGGCAGAAATGGTGACGGCCACTACAGACCTGATCTTTTAGCACCAAGAGTATCCTTGACCATCCCCTACTGTGAATCAATGGAAAACATCGGGGTCGTATCGTATTATGAGGGGACTTCTGGTGCAGCAACGCTTGTGACGGGTGTAGCTGCATATCTATTTTCAGAATACCCGGAACTAAATTCGGAGGACCTGCGCAGTATATTGGTTGAATATGCGGATCCATTAAGAGATTATGACAATGTCGCGCCTAGAATAAATGTTGGAAGGGTGATTCATGGCTTAGAAATGGGGGATTTACCAAAAAGAATAAAGCATGGTTTACCCGGAGTGACAAGAGTTGACCACTCATCTATTAAATCTTTGGATGAAATCGAAAGAGGACTAGCTTTATCAAGCCTTGTTCAACATCAACTTTGTACGCGTCAAGAATTATGGGAATTCACAGAGGACGAGTCTTCAGTCGTAAGGAGAATTGCCGTTTTTGCCTTAATCAAACCAATAAATGAACATGAAAGAACAATTTATTGGAATCGGCTAAACGAGGAATGTGAGGGTGGAGTGCGTGGCTGGTATACCTACGGTTTGTTACAAGATGCGGACATCCTGGAATGTACCAAGTGGGCGCAATGGGCCACAGATATGAATTGGACTGTGCGTTGGTGTGTGAGTGAATATTTATCCAAGTATGCTGATTCTTTACCCCAACTGGAAAAAACACATGATCCTGATTTAATTCAAGACAAGGCATTTTCTATACTTCAATGGTTGAAAATTCGTTAAAGTGGGGCGAAGCTGTGTTTTTATTCAGTGAAGACTTTCAATATCATAGTAGTTACTTTATGGCGGGAAACCCCTGGCTTCCAATAATTATTATCGGAGCCCTAATTCTATCTGGTGTAATTGTGTATAAGCTATTAAGAAAATTTTATAAATTCAGGGATTGATAAACTGATAAAATATAGTTCAATACAAAAACGGATGTGTGGAGGATTTTTAATGACGCAATTTTTTCTCATTCGCCACGGTGAACCACAATGGGACATAAATGAACATTACAAATTAAAGGGACATGGTCGGGACCTTGTTCCTCTTACGAATAAAGGAGTTAACCAAGTATATTTAATAGCAAAGGATAATCGTTTAAAAGAAGCTGAAATTGTTGTCTCCTCTCCTTACCCAAGAGCACTTCAAACGGCTGCTATTTTATCAAAGGAACTTGGTTTAGAAATAATGGTTGAATTCGATTTAAGAGAATGGCAACCCGACTTAACCTTTGAATATGATTCATTGGAGAGGCTTAAAGAACTGGGGGACGATTATGATGCTAATCATGGAATCTATCCTCCTGAGGGAACCAAGCTTTGGGAGTCGAAAGAACAACTGAAGAACCGCGTGGAGAAGGTAATTGACAAATATCTCGAATTTCAAAAGGTGATCATTACTGGACACGGCATGGCTTTTCGTACCTTGGTAGGTGAGGTAGGCGAAATTCCACATGCTTCAATTCTAGAGTATCACTATCCCGTTGCTCCCTAAAGGGAGCCAGCAATAATTCTTTCATAACCATTTGGAGAATACCCTCCCACGTTCCATCTAAGTAATAAAGCAGTATAAATCCAACAGTCCATTAGACGCAAGCTCCGGCAGCCTTTGCTCGAATATATAACATAAGATGGGAATGTAATATTAAAATCATAATGGAGCGATCTTAATGTTGACGCAATCCTTTGAAGACGAAATACTTGAACAAACCTTGTCCATATTTGTTGATGATATCCGAGCCATTCTTAATAGAAAGTTGCGAAGTATTTACCTTCATGGTTCGGCCATCCACAATGATTTATCCCCCGGGTACGGGGATTTGGATTTTCTCGTCATCATTGGAGAGGACCTTAGCCCAGACGAGGTCGAACTTTTAAACAAACAAAGATCCAAGTATAGATCATCCCTTCTTAGACAATCCACCGATAAACAGATCCCGAGTCTCTACACCGATATGCTTGAGGGTGCCTTTCTTACGATTAATATGCTGAACGGGGATAAGGGCAGTGGCTTGTGGTGGGGAACAAAGAGTGAATCCGTCTGGCCCGAAAATCAATTAGACCTGTTCACCCTATACACGATCAAGGAGCAGAGTATCTTATTGTATGGTGAGTCCGATCTAGACCATATTCCATCGTTCTCGAGGGAAGAATTCATTAGCTTTTTTAAGGAATATGCCATGTGTATGCGGAAGTTTGGCAAGGGAAATAGCCTTCATTCCATCGACTGGCTCCTCTTAGCTTCCAAATTTATAGCTTGGTGGGAGGAAGGGGTCGTCCTGTCTAAAAGCCAAGCAGCCGATTGGGGAATCTCACATCTTAGTGGCGGATGGAAAGAGAATTTGAAGAGATGCAAGGAGCTAAGGAAGAATCCATCCATGGCAACACATCTAGAGTATTCCGAATGGCTCAGTATTTTGGAGCCAGCTATTATTGAAGCATCACATGATCTGGATAGAGCGCTCGAACGGGAAACCCCTAGATGAACAAATGGTTGCTGGTGAGAAAATAGTCAGATTTCAAAGTCGTTAGTCTAGTCATCCCATTTTGGAGCGGTAGAGGTGATTTGAACATGAATGAATTAGAATATAAAGATTTTTATGATAAAGTCGGCAAAATTAATGGTTGGGATTTTAGTAAATTGCAGGTAACGTCAGAAGGGATAGAGTGGGATTTTTATGAGGAAGTGATAAGAAGGTCTAAAGTCACGGATGTTCTTCTGGATGTAGGAACAGGGGGCGGAGAAAATGTACTATCCATCGCTTCTTCATTCCATTCTGTATTTGGAATTGATATATCGAGTGGAATGATGGAAACTGCAAAATCAAACCTAAATAAAGCGAATGTTTCTAACGTTGAATTTAAACAGATGTCTTCTGATCATTTGGAATTTCCCTTTGATTCGATTGACGTTGTTTCGTGTTGTCACGCGCCATTCTTCTCCAATGAAGTGGCTAAGGTATTAAAGAATGGTGGAACTTTTTTGACGCAGCAAGTAAGTGAAGGGGATAAGCTGAATTTAAAAAATGCCTTTGGTCGCGGGCAGGCGTTTGGAGTTGTCGATGGAACATTAAAAGAGACATATTTAAGGGAACTTAAGGAGGCGGGTTTTCAATCCGTAGAATCCTTCGATTACAATTCCGTAGATTATTATCACAGACCCGAAGATCTGTTGTTCTTGCTTAAACACACACCCATTATTCCCCACTTCGGTTATGAGGACAAAGACTTTCAAATTCTAAATGATTTCATTGAAAACAATCTAACGCCTAAGGGGATTATTACAAATTCTAAAAGGTTCTTAATTATAGCTATAAAATAACTTCATAGTAGAGCGCCTCCTTAATGGTCGATTACAGAGGCATTCTTTTTTGTTATTGTTACCGAAATTTAAAAAAGATGTTTGCCGAAAAGAAGAGGAATCCTAGTCTTTTAATGGTGGTGTTGTCGAGGGATATGGTGAGGATCGGGCTGCTGGAATACCAAAGATCATACTCTCTACTTATATTATAACCTCCTTTGGAAATTATTTATAGACTACTTTTTGCCTCCCTGTAGCCTTATACTCTTATACGAAAGTCTAAAACAAAAAGGGGTGTGCCTATATGGATGACAAAAAAAACATCTTAGATCCAGGTCCGTTCTTTCATGGTACCAAAGCAGAATTGAAAATCGGAGACTTGCTTGAACCGTTGTATTTATCCAATTATCAGGATAAAAAATCTAATCATATATATTTTACTGCAACATTAGAC
>NZ_LVYZ01000092.1:0-7706 GCF_001909095.1 Paenibacillus sp. P46E | reverse complement strand
GTCAAAAAGAGTCTAAATTACAGGAATGGAGCATAAAAAATCCCTTGAAGACATTTAACATTCTCTTCAAGGGATTTTATTAAAAAGCAATATTAATAGGCCCACATAAAGCTTAATCTTGTAGAATTTTTCATAGAAAACGTTGTTGACCATATCGGCCTTTTCTTTTTTTTCTGTGATGAACCTATCCTTAGCGAACAGTACCTTATATTCAGACTTTCTCAAAACTTGCTGTTCAACAGAATGGTGAACAACTACATCTCCTTCTAGTTCAGGATGTTTTTCAAAGAATTTATAACCGTAAGAAAACGAAGATGACAAAAAACAGGTCAACCATGGTGGTATCTGACCATAATCGACCTGTTCAATGCAGCGGAGTAGCGTTAATTAGGGTATAAAATTCAAACATATACGTGCATACAACAGTAATGACGAAATCTTTATACGAGTATTACATGGATTATATGTGTAACTAAGGGAATAATGGGTTCATTCGACACTGGATAGCCCCTTTACTGGTATTCCACCGAACCTAAATATCTCAGGTAATTAGATAGAATTGTAGCTTCAACAATCTCCCCAGTATACTTAAAGTTATAAAGTAAAATAACAGCATTAATATCATTTGGAAATTCTTCCTGCACTAATGTATTAAATTTCGGGACGATTTCATCATCATAAGAGAATCCTTCAAGTAATTGATTTAGGTCATTACTTGGTTCTTCATAATATTCTGCTTCTCTTACTGCATCATCATATCTGCGAATCTCAAAGTGTTTAGCAAATATAGATGGAATAAACTCTCCCTCATCTGAATAAGAAACAACAAGTAATCTATCCAGTTCCTCGGAAGATTGAATATTTCCTACCCATAGAGATGCGAATCCTTCCTTTTCCATGTTAAGCCTCCTCTAAGGTTTTAATGCATCTACCCCACCTTCAAATCTATTATTCGCCCAATTTTGCAATCTTCTTTTAAACATATCGTAATCAGTAGACGAATCAATAATTTCTAACAGTTCATT
Source organism: Paenibacillus sp. P46E (assembly GCF_001909095.1). NCBI lineage: Bacteria > Bacillati > Bacillota > Bacilli > Caryophanales > Paenibacillaceae > Paenibacillus > Paenibacillus sp. P46E. Next base: position 6,681 of record NZ_LVYZ01000092.1, on the reverse strand, counting down.
ATGTGCTTTTGTTGAATCTTTCCCACCATATTTGCCAGTGGGATTCACGAATTTGGTCTCGCTTATAAGGGGGCCTCATTTCAGCAATTTGTTCGCTTGTTACTCCCCATCTTTTGAATACGTCTGCTCTTGATACCAAGTGCCACTCATGTAATCCACCAGGCTGTCTGAGCCGGTCTTTAATGGTATCTACTAGTTTAGGGTCTGCCCACACTTTATCAAACTCATCAGGAGTCAAAGAATTGAACCATTTATTGAACTCACTGTTTTTAACTGATGGGACAGAATCAAGTACATTACCCGTCCCCTCAACGCTTATAAAATCATTCTTATCTTTATTTCCATCTGCATGTTTAGCAATAACCTCTAGCTCTGTAGCATCAAGCTTATCAAGTTTCTTATAATCGGTTTCACTAAGCTTGATCGGCTTCTTGCCATCAAGTTCTAGTTTCTTTAATTCCTTTTCAAGATTCTGCTCCTTGATGTCCCGCAGTTCCCCGTCAATCAGCAGCACCCAAGGATTAACCTCGCCATACAGACGGATATGCTTACCCTTGCGCTCCAGCTTGAACCGTTTGAACTTAAACTTCTGCAGAATCCGGTCCACCAGACCCTGGAGCTTTTTGGCCCCCTTCATGAACCCCTTTTGCAGGCTCTTGATCACGATTTTGCCGTTACGGATGATCATGCTGCCGCTCTTGGATGCCAGCTTGGCTCCAGATTTCAACAGGCTCTTGATGCCTTTGACTCCTGCACCCGCTACCTTCTTCGCACCAGTGGCCGCAGCTCCAACGCCTTTCTTCACGGCTTGTCCGGCTTTGTTCAGCCCTTTGCCGATCGCCTTGAAGCCAAGCTCCATCGCAAGCTCCACAAGTCCCATCGCGAGTGCCGTTGCCAGTGCAATGGCGGCCGGCTCGATCATCTTCTGCCAGCCCTGGCTCAGGTAGGTGCCAATATAGCCCGAGGCTTGGACAATAGTCTGGGCCACGGATTTAATCGCATCCGCTTGCAGATATACCGTGATCAGGTTGATAATCATCGGGAGTGCAGCCGTGATCGCCCCGCCTGTGATGATCTCCGCAGCCACCACGCCTACCAATATGCCGATGATCGCAGCCAAAAGCTTCAATCCATTACTCTTCATCCATTTTATTACATATGATTTAATCTGGTCAAACAGCATTTTCGCATTGCTCGCACGAAGTTTCGCGCCATCGGCAATTTTGCTGCCCAGGCTTTGATCCGCCTTTCCGGTATCGAATTCCGCCATGATGCTATCCATGGTGGCCGGATCGCGGCTGCCGGAGAGCTGCTTGCTCTCCCCGTCCTTGAGGTTCGCTTCCTGCACCAGTGCAGGATCCATCTCACCCGCTTCGACCGACTCCATTTCGATGTCGTCTGCCGTAAGCTTCTCGTCCGCTTGAGGCTGACCGGTGTCCTGCGCCTGCTCCGCTGCTGCGCCTTCTGCCGCCCCTGCTCCCATGGGCTTGGAGATATCTACTCCCAGCAGATACTCCCACATCTTGCCTTCCAGGTGGCTGAGTGAACGCTTCGCCGCCTTGCCGAGCGCCCCCATCCGGGCCAGCACATCCAGAAATGTAGCAATGAGCAGGGTACCCAGGGTTGAGATTAACTTGGTATAGAAGTTCTGTACCGCAGCCAGCGCCTGATCCACCTTGGCGGCCAGGAAGTCCATGACCTGTGTGACTTTGGTTTTGAGCTTCTGTGCCAGCTGGTTGACAGCCTTAACAGCCTTGTTGACGACGCCGTCAATTTTGCTGCATATTTTGGCGGCGATGCCCGGGAATTTGGCAAATACCACGGAGACCAGCTTTTTGAGCAGCGTGCCCAGGCCTTTGATCAGGTTGGTGATCAGCTTGCGGCCCAGCTCGATGATGCCCAGCACGGCTTGTTTGGCTTTTTCAAAAATAAACTTCACCGCTTTGCGGAGGCCCTCGAAAATAAAGTTGACCGCTTTTTTGACAAGATCGACCACGGCTTCGAGTTTGTCCTTCACCCAGCCGAGGAAGCCGCCTTTTTTCTCTTCCTTTGCTTTCTCTTCTGCATGCTTGCCGTCCGCATCCTTCTTAGCTTTGCTGTAGGCCTGAGTGGCTTCCCGCTCCGCTTCAGACTGCTTTTTCTTCGCTTCCCGTTCTTTTTCGGTCCGGACGCTGTTGATCTCGCCTTTTTTCTGCTGCGCTGCCGCTCCAGCCTGTCCGGCATAGTCGGCTTCGGCTGCATCCAGTTCGTTTTTCCATTCCCCGCGCAGGTTGTCGACTTCCGCCTTGGCTCCGGTCTGCTGGCTGAGTTGCTTATTCTTGGCATCGGCTTCTGCCTGCTGGATCTGCGCGTGGCTGTCTGCTTTGGAGATCAGTACCTTGCTGTCGAATTTCGCTTTTTCCTTGCTGTATTCCACCTGCTTGGCGCCCAGCTGCTTCTTCATTTCCGGGGCAAGGCGACTCGCTTTAAAAATAACCTTACCTTTTATGTTGGCTGGTCGTACCAAATTTCTTTCGCACCGTAATCATCGTTACAAGGGTCGTTTAATTGTCGGACAAAGTCCTATTCCTTGCATAAAACCTATAGTTATGTGCTATCCATTTTTAAAGTTGCGATTTTCTCTTTCTCAGCGTCACAATTGTTATAAGGTATTCTATAGTTACGAGTAATCTTTAAAAGCCGCAATTTGATAAAGGTAACAAAAAACAGGGCAATCATGGTAGTGTCTGACCATAATCGACCTGTTTTATGTAAGGTTTTAGTGTTATCTAGGTTTTAATTAATCAAGCATATCATGCGTACAAACGAAAATTAGGAAATCTTAATACGGGGTATTACATAGGTTAAGTGAGTTACTGATTGAATAAAGAATTCATTCGTCACTGGGTTCCCCTATTCCAAAGTATTCACATCGCAACATCCTGGTATCCAACTCTGGCGATTTCTTCATTCATTAGAAGTACACCTAATCCATTTTCTTCATCCCATGTAGAATCGAAAGATAGCCCAATATATCTGCCTTCAAGACTCTTCGTATATAGAACAGAAATCCCGACTAAACTTATCCTTTCAAGAAGTTGATCAATCGTTTCAATGAAGGGATAGTTTTCATTGAACGAAACATCATAACCAAGTTCATGCCTTTTTTGATTGTAATAATCTAATAACGGTTGTAAAATATTTTGCTGTATTTTTTCCCAACTTTTTATGAATGCTTGATAAGCAATATATTGTTTATCTAAAAACTCCCCATTCTTTTCACCGCTTACTGAAAAAAAAATTTCAAATTGTTTTCCACAAAACTCGATAACAGTATCCTTAAACCATACATAGTCATATTCGAGCTCTCCAAAAACCGCATCATTAATTATCATTTTACACGCTCCTATAAAATGCTTCCTATTTTGTTGCAAATCCTCCGGGCATATACGCCCCAGCATTTATTTCTCCGACTCCGCCAAGATGTCCAAATTTACTGTTTATCACTGATGGTACAAGCTGCATCGTTTTTCCATCATTTAATTCATGCCATGTTAGATTCTTCGCGACTCGGAAATCTTCTATATCACTTGCTGTAATATTTCCAGGCTGCATACCGAACTGGCTAGCCAATTCAGGAGATTTATTTAGCTGCTCAGCCAGTTTGTAGTTCGCTTGAGCAAAATTAGATCGTCTAGCCCTATTTCCGTTCTTACTACCAGTGCCACCGATCATATGGTCGATTTCCAACTGTGCTTTTGCTACAGGTGAAAAGTCAGGAATTCCATTTTTGTACTTTATACCATCTATTCCGGATGCATCCAATATTTTTTGTACCTCAGGATCAGGCGGCGGTTTAAGAGTACACTTAGATTCACCCCTTATTCCTTCAAAAACAACATTAGGATTCTCAGGTGCAGGTGTTTGATTAAGCCTTGCCTCATATGAACTAGAAAATTCAGTCTGCTTGAAGGCAGGGGGAGTTTCATCAATCTTTCCCGTCCCCTTAACGCTTTTAAAATCAATCTTGCTTTTATCTCCATCTGCATTCTTAGAGATATTTTCAAGTTCTGTATCCTCTAGCTTACTGAGTTTACTATATTCCGCATCACTAAGCTTGATCGGTTTCTTGCCATCGAGTTCAAGTTTCTTTAATTCCTTTTCAAGATTCTGCTCCTTGATGTCCCGCAGTTCCCCGTCAATCAGCAGCACCCAAGGATTAACCTCGCCATACAGACGGATATGCTTACCCTTACGCTCCAGCTTGAACCGCTTGAACTTGAACTTCTGCAGAATCCGGTCCACCAGACCCTGGAGCTTTTTGGCCCCCTTCATAAGCCCCTTTTGCAGGCTCTTGATCACGATTTTACCGTGACGGATGATCATGCTGCCACTCTTGGATGCCAGCTTGGCTCCAGATTTCAACAGGCTCTTGATGCCTTTGACTCCTGCACCCGCTACCTTCTTCGCACCAGTGGCCGCAGCTCCAACGCCTTTCTTCACGGCTTGTCCGGCTTTGTTCAGCCCTTTGCCGATCGCCTTGAAGCCAAGCTCCATCGCAAGCTCCACAAGTCCCATCGCGAGTGCCGTTGCCAGTGCAATGGCGGCCGGCTCGATCATCTTCTGCCAGCCCTGGCTCAGGTAGGTGCCAATATAGCCCGAGGCTTGGACAATCGTCTGGGCCACGGATTTAATCGCATCCGCTTGCAGATATACCGTGATCAGGTTGATAATCATCGGGAGTGCAGCCGTGATCGCCCCGCCTGTGATGATCTCTGCAGCCACGACACCAACCAAGATCCCTGCAAGGGCAGCCAAAAGCTTCAATCCATTACTCTTCATCCATTTTATTACATATGATTTAATCTGGTCAAACAGCATTTTCGCATTGCTCGCACGAAGTTTCGCACCATCGGCAATTTTGCTGCCCAGGCTTTGATCCGCTTTTCCAGTATCGAATTCTGCCATGATGCTGTCCATGGTGGCCGGATCGCGGCTGCCGGAGAGCTGCTTGCTCTCCCCATCTTTAAGGTTCGCTTCCTGCACCAGTGCCGGATCCATCTCACCCGCTTCGACCGACTCCATTTCGATGTCGTCTGCGGTAAGCTTCTCGTCCGCTTGACCTGCTTCGGATGCCTGCGCCTGCTCTGCCGCTGCGCCTTCTGCCGCTCCTGCCCCCATAGGCTTGGAGATGTCTACTCCGAGCAGATACTCCCACATCTTGCCTTCCAGGTGACTGAGCGAGCGCTTCGCCGCTTTACCCAGCGCCCCCATCCGGGCAAGCACATCCAGAAACGTAGCAATGAGCAGGTTGCCGAGGCTTGAGATTAACTTACTGTAGAAGTTCTGTACCGCAGCCAGCGCCTGATCCACCTTAGCGGCCAGGAAGTCCATGACCTGCGTGACTTTGGTTTTGAGCTTCTGTGCCAGCTGGTTGACGGCCTTCACGGCCTTGTTGACGACGCCATCAATTTTGCTGCATATTTTGGCGGCGATGCCCGGGAATTTGGCAAACACCACGGAGACCAGTTTTTTCAGCAGCACACCAAGTCCCTTGATCAGGTTGGTGATCAGCTTGCGGCCCAGCTCGATGATGCCCAGCACGGCTTGTTTGGCTTTTTCAAAAATGAACTTCACTGCTTTGCGGAGGCCCTCGAAAATAAAGTTGACTGCTTTTTTGACAAGATCGACCACGGCTTCGAGTTTGTCCTTCACCCAGCCGAGGAAGCCGCCTTTTTTCTCTTCCTTTGCTTTCTCTTCTGCATGCTTGCCGTCGGCATCCTTCTTGGCTTTGCTGTAGGCCTGAGTGGCTTCCCGCTCCGCTTCGGACTGCTTTTTCTGCGCTTCGCGTTCCTTTTCGGTCCGGACGCTGTTGATCTCACCTTTTTTCTGCTGCGCCGCTGCTCCAGCCTGTCCGGCATAGTCGGCTTCGGCTGCATCCAGCTCGTTTTTCCATTCCCCGCGCAGGTTGTCGACTTCTGCCTGGGCCCCCGCCTGCTGGCTCAGTTGCTTGTTCTTGGCATCGGCTTCTGCCTGCTGGATCTGCGCGTGGCTGTCTGCTTTGGAGATCAGTACCTTGCTGTCGAATTTCGCTTTTTCCTTGCTGTATTCCGCCTGCTTGGCGCCCAGCTGCTTCTTCATTTCCGGGGCAAGGCTGCGATTGAGTCCGGCCGTCATGTCCGCAGGCACTCCCAGTGCGGGCAGCTTCTTAGCTCCGGGTGCATTCCCGCCCTGCAGCTCTGCGGAAGCCTTCAGCGTGGAACCGTCCGGTTCGGGATAAATGTCATTCTCACCAAACGGAGTGTGGATCTGGCCCATCTCCGCCTGCTTGGCTGCCCCTACCTGCTGGGACGCCTCCTGATTGAAGCCTTCGAGCTGGGCGGGGTCCGCCTCACCGGTCATGCTGATGCCCGGAGGCTGCGCCGCAGCGGACCGGATTTCACCCAACATGGCTTCGGGATTACCTTCCGAGCCGGAAGATCCGATGTTCATTCGCTCCAGGTTCCCCGTTGTCGCAGTCCCGCCGGTGCGCTCGCTTCTGTACCCCTCCGGTGCGGAGTGTTTCAGTGGCGCTGGCTTTTTCCGGGCTTGAAAGACTTTGCCTTTCAGCCCTGTCGGGGCTGGAATGGCCGGCAACCCCTGCCGGGTCTTCTGCTTCTGCTTCGCGAAAGCCCCAGCAGAAACATCCACCGCCTGGGCGTA
>NZ_LVYZ01000091.1:0-8097 GCF_001909095.1 Paenibacillus sp. P46E | reverse complement strand
TTATTCTCTACCATTCTAATATTTTCTTCATTTATAACCCAGGGGTTCATCATCCAGCACCAATCTCCATCTAACCAAATTGCATTATTCAGTGACTCAAGTAGTTCTTTACTGATTGTGGTTTTCCCAACTCCCATGGTGCCGCTTATCACTATGAATTTCTTCATTGATACACCTTCATTATTGTATTTTTCCTCAAAATATTCTTATATATCCGTTTATTTGTTCCCGGGTCCTTTGAAATATGCCTGATCTATTATTATAATTCCCTTCTGCTGTTATTATTTTATCCTGTTCTATTCTTATTACCACTCCGATATGATCATTCGGTCCATTCCCCACAATATTATCAAATACGATAAGATCCCCTTGATCTGGGATGAACGATGGATCACTTATAGGATGATAGAAACCATATAGCTGTCCCCATTCTAACCAAGCTTCTACCCATGCAAAATTACGTGAAACCGGCTCTGGATATCGTACAGGTAACTTCAATCCTGCCTCCGTACAACAATGATACACAAATGCAGCGCACCAATCGAAACCAATATTTGGATTATCTCTTGGAAAATAACTAAGAATGGGTTCCAAATCTGGACCGTATTTATCTTCATTTCCGATCAACGGTCTTGCAGCTAATTCTTCAGCTATTTTAGCCAGAGTCTCTCTTCTGCTCATGGTTTCACCCTCCGTTTGTATATAAGGCTACTAATTTTCCAATGACTGAATGAACTTCTGTTGAATCTTTAATAACAAAAAAATAATCTGCTTCTTCCTCTAAGGGGTCAGAGATATTATCTTGTTTTGATTCTGCATTTTGTTTGTTTAGCACTTCTATAAAATTTGAGGCAGTTCGAAATATAGCTTTACTACGGGTACTCTTATGGATGCGTTCCTCCAGAATGAAATCAGGGAAATCGAAATGAACCAGTACGGTTTCAAACCCTTTATCATGAAAATAAGTTAGAAGTTTGGAACGACCTATTGTATTTCGGTTTGAATTACTAAGGATGAGGTGAAGCTCCGTCATCTCTACAGCATAATCTACAATCGTATTCGTTATTGCATATTTTATTGTGTTTGGTCCCTGCTTTGGACGTAGTGATTTATAGTAGGTATTGATGAATTCAGCATGGGTATCTTGATCAATCACGATTGAGTTATTCAATTGTTGTTCTAGTTCTTTAGCAAATGTTGTTTTGCCACTGTGCGTTTTACCTACTGTTATAATAGCGAGTCGCTTCAATAATATTCCCTCCAATTCATCTGCAAGCCAGTTAACTTCATGATCGTTACTTGATGTAGATATGATGTTAGCTGAAGTTAACTGGCTCCTTGATCAACTATCTAACGTATTCAGAAGGTGCTTTACTCAAAAACAAACTTTACCCGTTGATCTCCATACCACTTTTCTCTTATCTGATCATAGTAAACATCTGTATTATTATTTATGATTTCTTTATAAGTGCCAGCTAATTGAGGGTAGTGATTACCAATAAACTTATCTAAAGTAGGTCCTGTGTTTTTTCCTATTCTAACTTTATCTAAAAATACGGGTATGTCCTTATCCAGAGCATGAATCATTAAATCCACATCTGTTATTCCGGGTAAAATCGGAGTAATAAATGCCCAAATATTAATCCCCTTTCGATGCAACTCATTGGCGGTCTGTATATTGCTCATCAGTGAATAATCATCAACCTTCTTCAACTGTTCCAGGTTAGATAATCCTAACAGCAGAGTGAATTTGTCCCCCATAGGTTTAACCACATCGAGATCTCTGTAAATTAATTTTGACCCGGCTTTAGTTGTTACCATACACTTCACGTCTAACTTACTTAGTTCGATTAGGCATTTCCTGGTTAACTGATATTTCCGTTCAATTTCCATATAAGGATCACACTTACTTCCCAAATATACGATATCTTCTTGATTCCAGTGAATGAATTCCTTACCTAAAATATCCGCAATATTGAGTTTAACATTTAAGTTCTTATTCCAATTTTCATCTTCTAGCTGGAAACAATAGGGGCACCCGATTGTACAACCATCATACGGATCAATAATTGGTAATGTTCCTCCGTCAGGGGGATATTCATATGTCATTGCACTACTAACACATATTTCTTTAAGCATTTCGGGTCATCTCCATTCGTCCGTTTATAAGATGATGGTACATGAATCCCAGAAAAAAATATAGACTTATAATCCCCATTCTGTTATGATGTTGAATAAGTTCTTGAAAAAAATAGTCATACAAACCCTGAGATTCTAATGATCTTAGGGCTTTTTTTTTTGTTTAGGTTGATTTCGCATTACAGATCAAGACTTAATCGAATCATATCCCTACATTGTATTCCGTTTTCATAAATCTCTTCTTCATAATGCCTTACAAAGAAATTCCGATCTACTCCTGTTATTCGAAAACCGCATCTTTGATACAGCATAAGCTGATTCACACTTGAGTTTCCGGTTCCGATTTCAATGGTTTTGGCTTTTTCCTCTCTTGCTTTTTCTATCGAATATACAATCAATTGCTTCCCTATCCCCATTCCCTGATAGTCTTCCTGTACCGCGATATTTACAATTTCTATGGTTTCAGGCCGGGTCCTAATCAAAACCATAACTCCAATTATTTCTTCGTTTATTAGAGCTACTAAGCATTGTCCTCTTCCCAAGTATTCCTTAACGATTTCCTTCGACGGATCAGCAAGAAGTAATAGATCAAAGGGGATTTCTTCGTTTGAATTTATTAGTCGGATATTTACTCCCATGATTTTCTCCTTTGGCTCGGCACATCGTTCATTATATCCAATCATCAAAATGTTCTTCAAGAAACTCCATTTCTTTCTCATAATGAGCAAGATGACCTTCTTCCACTAATTTCACAAACGCTGGTTCTCCAGCTGCGGCACGTTCAGATAATGTAGTACACATGAATTGAATACGGGAAATTACCCATTCCTTAAGATTCGATGGAATATCTAGTCCATAAGAATTAAAGAATATTTCCACACGTCTTTTCCTCGCTGATGCATGATTCTCTCTATTATATTTCTCAACCAGGTAGTCATTTGGACTTGGCGCAAACTCTGCAAGTGGAACAGATGTATATAAAGTGTACACAATGTCCCACTTCCGTGGACCTGGACCTGCCATGTCAAAATCAATAATCCCCACAGGAAGTCTGTCTTTAAACACAACGTTATAGAGGGCAGCATCATTATGGCACACGACCTCATGCAAAGTTCTCTCAGGATACTCATTTGTAGAATTCGTAGCGGGTGTAAATCCAATAGTTGCGTCATGATAGCTCCTTAAAAGCTTAGCAAGTTCAGATAAAACCTCATCTGACCACATATATCCTTCAATTTCAGGGTATAGATTCCCCGGAACTCCTCCTTCCCACTTTCTTGATTAAGTCCACTAATTAATACACTTTATAGTCTTTCTTAAGCAAGGCATATACCGCAACATCAACAAACCGGTTTTTCCAAAAGTAATGTTCCTTTAATACCCCTTCTTCACCTAATCCTATGTTCTCAAGCACCTTCCTTGAACTCACATTCTCCGGCTCCACAAATGCTTCGATTCGGTTCAATCCAAGTTCATTAAATCCGAATTCAATTATCTTTTGAGCCGCCTCGGACATAATACCTTTACGCCAATATTCTGGAGTAAGTTCATATCCAATTTCAGCTTTATAATGTTTTTTCATCCAACCATGAAAACCACAGGTTCCAATGACTCTGTGATCTGACTTCAAAGTAATTCCCCAGCGAAAGCCGTGATTTTCTTCGAATTTTTGATTCCAGCGCCCAATTAATTCTTCTGCTTGAGTAATAGTAGTAAAACTCTCCAAATCATAAAACTTCGTAACTTCATCCAAAGAGAAATATCGAAAAACTTCCCTGGCATCATCTTGTTTAAGTTGTCTGAGTATTAATCTTTCTGTTTCTAGTATAGGAAATTGAGACATTTTCTTCTCCCTTCAGGATCCTCAAATATTCTCTTTATCAGTAAACTCAACACAAAAGGGTTGCAGTTCAGTACTTAAACAGTACTCTATTCTTTGTCTGAAATTTTTCCATACTACTTTGTTTAGTGCCTCTTCAATCGGAAAAAAACCCGAATCCAGACTTTCTGATGATCGCGTTAATTCTCCACCTATGGGTTTCGCTAAAAATAAGGTATTACAGATTGAATTCTCTATGTTTTGAAAAATCCCGCAGAATTTGATAATTTCTATATCGATTCCCGATTCTTCTTTGGTTTCTCTTATTGCAGCTTGAATTAGGGACTCCCCTTCTTCTACTTGGCCACCCGGCATCTCCCAGCCCCTTCTTGGACCTTTAATCAGTAATAATTCATTCTTATCATTGACAACAATAGCCGCATCAGAAAGGATATGCTTAGGTGGATTCATTCTTTTGCTCCAATTAGTTTTATTTGAGGTTTACGAATAAAATCCACCATCCTTTATATATTCATTGGTTTCCTGAAAATGTTTATATATCTTACCGAATGCTCTATTTGCTTTATGTTGATTGGAACTTTCACTAATACATGGTTTTAGGATCTTAACCACTTCACTCATTGGGGTATCCCCTTTTATCTCTCCAGAAAGCAGTTTAACTATATCTAATTCGAAGACACCTTCATAATTTTCTGAGCAATCCCCATAATGATATGTTGCCTGGGTATCTTTCACTTCAAGTAATCTGAACACTACACAAAACCCCATATCGCACCTTATTTCATCGGTAGTTGAGTTACTCAATTTGCTCTTTGAATTTCATCTTTCATATTTCCATGTTGTACGCATTTTTCAATATCATTTCAACAACAAGCTCTAAATCTTTCAAGTATTTAGGAACCTTCATTGCAAGCGCCTTGAGGAATAAAAGCCTTTCCAGAGAGACAACGAGATATTCATCTTCTTCTATTGCACCCTCTTTTAGATAATCATAGTTAAATGTAGCTATACGATTCCATATTTCAAATTCAAACTCACATATCCCAATATCCCCATATAAGTCTTTTATATTGTTAGGATATATCTCAGCTAATCTATTGTGATCTTCACTAGAAATAACAAAATCTATATCTGCTCCCGATTTTCTAAGGCCATAGTATTCCATTGCTCTTCCCCCGATTAAGAGCGGTTTTGAAGAAAAGGTATACGCAAGTTTACTTACATCAATATCCATTTATAATCCCCTTTCTTTAGCCTGGTTCAATAAATCATTGATTACATTCATTTCGTTGATTACTCTTGTTCTTCCCTTTTCCATCTGATTCCAATTATCTTTATTAATTCCTCGATCATCATGGAGTGGCAATATATCAAAATTCATATGATCGTCTCCAAATAAACCCGCAAGCAAAATAAATCTTCTACAGAAAAAAGCCTTACCCGCAAGTAATATATTTCTTTCTTCAGGCTTAATCATGGTTATCGCAGTTTTTACGACATCATGGGCATTACAAGCACCTGTAATCGGGAAAACAATACTCTCTGGTAAGCCTAATTGAATTAACTGGCGCTTATGAAATTCAAACTCGTTAGCTTCTAAAAATTGGTTGTATATATCAGGGATTAATAGTCTTTTAAAACCCTCATTTTTATAGAGTTCCAATATCTTAATATTCAGTTCAGGAAAATGACCTGGATGATATATGACTACATCTGATGAATCAAATAGGTGTTTTCTACTGATAAATATCATTTCACTTATATTCTCAATAATTGCTTTGTTCATGTCACTCATCCTTTTTTGAGTCCACGAATTGTGTATGGAATCAACAAGTTTGTATCAAATAAGTCCAATAAGTCATTGAATTCAATTCCAGAATAATTAACATTTGTGGCGAAGGCTACTAAAGGGCAGGTGAATTTAACAATATATAATATTTGTTTTGATTAATCTTAATCAGTTATGTAAAAAAATCCTTGTTGTTGACCAACAATTCTTTACTTATTACTTTTCCTCTTTTCAACCTTAATGCTTGATGAGGAACCATCTCGAATGCAGTCCAAATACCACCACATGACCTTATGATATCCGATCAATTTTGAACCAATTTCATTCAGATTATTTATACTATTATAGAAATATACATTATCTTGCTGATAAAGCTGATATGTTCCATCATCGAGTATTTCATCTCTATATTTGTATAAGGCTACTACATATCTTGAATTACTAACGTTTCCATTAACATTTAGATCTTTTTTTGTAATGCTATCAATTGCTTGAACTGCATTAATTGCGTTCTTAATCTGTGCTAATACGGGGGGATTAAACTCTTGCGGGTAACCAGCAATTGTTATCCATATCGTTATTAAAATCGTTATTAAAGTCTTTGAGATTTTAATCCAAAGGACTTTATTAGAAATAAATAAACAGAGTACAATAACTAATGAATTGATAATTATTGTACTTGGAATCGATACAATTCTTCCCAATCCTGTATATGGAAAAAGGTAGACTAATGACACTAACAACAATATGGTTGGTAAGAGCAACAGGATAAAACTGAAAATGTATGACCATATATCCTTCACTAACACCTTACTATGGAGGTTTTTATCTTTTGCCATCATTTTCATATAACCTCATATCCACGATTGTTTTTACGAGCTCGTATACCTACTTCATAACGGATGTCCCTGAACCTTATGGCTACCCTTTTAAAAGGTTTTATACACGAAACGATCAGCTCATTTCTGTGGTGACCGGACTGTTATTGGATACAACCACTTTCTCCTCCAGTATATCATCCATTCAAAATAATGGAATTTAAAAAGGAGCCCTCAGGGTTGTTAACCTCAAGGGCTCCAATGCTTGGAGTCAATTATTATGCTCGTTCCACCAACACCATATGCTTCGTAAACAAGGTCTCCGTTTTCATACTTCATACCGATGTGTTATGCGAAGTAAATGGCTTCATCGATCTACTTCCATTAATTCACTCTTGATCCAAGGGAAATAACTTAACACTTTGTCTTCATATTTGTCTAGTTCCTTATGATAAGAGTGCATATGAGGGTCAGGATATACTATCTTTTCAAAGTACTCTTCAAATCCTAATAGGTGCAATATGTTCTTATATTGTTCGACATCTCCATATGCGACTAATAGATTTTCTTCGTCATATACAAAATAAGTACGTTTCTCATCTAATGATCGAATAACAATTCTATGGCGGCTATCATATTCTATAAAAGTACAAAACTCATTTAAAAAATCTGTTACTTGGTTCAAATCTAAGTTCTCCATTTTGTATCTTGCTTCATCGTTATTACATCTTGAAGCTCTTAAAACATATAAAATTCCAAACCTTTCTTTTGTGCTTTTTAATAAGTGTTTCAAGACCTCAATAGCCCTATTATTTGGCCAAATCACAAGTCTTGAGAATTTTTCAAAATTTTGTTGTGTATAAATTAATTTGTCAGAGAATTTATTAAATTCATCTAAGTACTGAGAATCCTTAAAAAAAATAAATTTTCTATCCATTTTAATCACCCTTTGTAGTTTATTGTTCAAATGATTTCTTTTCCATTTATTTCATTTAACGTTCTCTTGTTCACAACGTTTAGGTTGCTAAGGGACCGTAGATCAAGGTGGATTCACCACCTTGCCGGTTGAATGTGTCCTGTGAATCTCCATCCCCGAAATGCCTCTTCAGACCAAGGTCGGGCTTGTCCAGGCCTGTAGCGCTGAATGCGATGTTATATGATGGGGATAGGTCGGTAATAATTGCCACAATAGGCATATTCATATTAATCACTTATGTACATGGTAATTGGACTTCACTGATTATCCGTAAAATAATTCCTATCTACTTAAGAGTTCAGTAATTATTAAACTCATGATCATAACTCCAAAAGAAAATAACATATATTTTAATAGTCTGAATTTCATTTCTAACACATTTTTTAATCGTTCTCCTTTTATGTAATACATTAAATTTCCTAAAATTAATGTTAGTGCTATCAGTACTGATACCGCTAACCCTATGTCCGTTTGAGATGATGAATAGATCGCAAAAAATGTAATAACAACTGATAGAGAAAAACAAATAATATAG
>NZ_LVYZ01000090.1:0-8285 GCF_001909095.1 Paenibacillus sp. P46E | reverse complement strand
AAATAGGAGGGACCACCTTGTCCTGTTATAGGACCTAATTCCGATACAATAGTTCCCATTGGCCTCTACTGCATTGACCCCATCAAATTACAAATCCTAGACATTATAATATATTATGTAAATCAATTTCCGAATAAACTTATTAAAGCAAGGTTGTAAATATGATATAAATTTCTTAGTGGGCCTAGAGACTTTCCAAAACTGGAGAAGCTGTTACCGGAAACAGTTGGTTCAAGAAATCGTTGAGATGAAGAGGAGGAAACTGAAATGAAGACAATCAAGTGCATGATGGATCACCTGTACTGGGCGGACGGACGCATCCTGGACGCGCTCGAGAAGAGTGAGATGAATAACAAGGACCTGCTGATGCTGGTTCGACATATCGCGGTCGCGGAACAAGTCTGGCTGTCCCGATTGCAGGGCAAGGGCAGCCCGCAATATTCGTTGTGGGAGGAAGCTGCAGACCTGACGGCGATCCGAAAGATGTTCGAAGAAAACGCAGAGTGGTACCGCGTGTATATCGAGGGGCTCGAGGAATCTGATTTGGACGGGATGATCGACTATGAGAACCAGAGCGGACTTCTGTTCCGAACGTCCGTCCGGGACATCCTGTCGCAGGTCCTCCTACATGGACAATATCACAGGGGACAGATCAACCGAGCATTTCGGCTCGAATCAGCAGAGTCTGTCCAAATTGATTACATTACGTTCACGAGAATCTAGGGCCAATAATACTTTTAAGTGAAATCGTATATTCGTGGTGGAGTGGTCCGGCTTATATGAAACACCAGCTGAAATTCGTATGATTCGTACACTAGGCGCAGATGCCGTTGGTATGTCGACCGTACCGGAAATCATCGTAGATGAAGGTTATGAGGGAGCGAAAAAAGAATTATTGAAACAAATTAATGATCCTCATGTGAAAGAAATGATTAAGAACCAAAAATATTAAGTTGACATCCTTGAAAGAAATTCGTGATCTTCAGCGGCGGAACGGTTTAAAATAACCGCAACTGAAGGCCTTGTTATAGGAAGTGAAGTAATGGACCATGGAGCGGATCTGTAACCGGTTGGCCGAAATATTGAACTGCTATCCAAAATTCGAGCCATATATAACAGATATTCTATAGTTTATACTGTAATTCATGAAAGTAATTTAATTACATTTAATGGACAAAATGATGAGAGTAGTTTAACAACTCACTAGAGTTGTGACTTTTTATATGAACAACAAAAAGAGGCACCAACTGTTGGTAGACAAGAACTTGATCCCATTACCGAAAATGGACAAGAACTTGATCCTATTGCCGATTTGATGATCATCTAAATATGATGATTTTGAGCAATCCCGAATGGGAAAGCGTTCGCAGATAGCGGGAAAAAGATCCGAGGTCTAGCCTGCAATCTGCTTCAAGCCTCTACACTATTCTTTCTAACAAAACCCCAACTTGTTTTGCCATTTCTGCAGGTGGACAGGGCATTCCCTTGATGATCCACCATTCGACTATCCCAACATATGCAGTACCCATAAATCTTAGCATCACTTCTCCGGATAAGTCATGATTTCTCTCTTCGGATGGATCTACCTCGTCTTTGAATTCTTCAATAATAAATTCAAGAAAATAACTTCGAAAAGAAGGGGCTCCTTTGCTCGCCAGCATGGTCGAGAAAAATAAGTAGTTTCGTTCGAAATAGTCAAAGAATGCTTGTGTTGCGGTTCCCCAATCCATCTCACATGCCCAATCGCTAATTTCTCGCAAGGCCTGAATATGTTCCTCGATGAGCTTGTTTAATAGGTCGAACTTGTCTTGGTAATGGAGATAAATCGTAGCGCGGTGCACATTCGCCTTATCAGAAATGTCCTGTATGGTAATGTCATCAAAACTCTTTTTCGACATAAGTTCGATTACCGCTTTCTTAATGGCATCTTGCGACTTCAGAATTCTTCTGTCTATTTTCGGCATTCTAGATATATCTACCTTTCCACTGAATAATTGACATTTTTACACTCGGTGTCGATTAATCGACGAACCAAGCGATATTAACGATTGTATCAAATTAAATTTAGTTTATTATATACATGTGTCGATTAATCGATCAACATCTATTAATTTAATATGAGGCAGGTGATCATTATAAATAATACGATGAGGATATACATGCTTGCCTTCATTAGCTTTTTCGTCAGTACCTCGGAGTATGTAATTGCAGGTATTTTAGACAACATAGCGCAGTGGAGCCACATTTCACTAGCTGCGGCAGGACAGTTGATTACTGTCTTTGCGGTAGCCAATGCCATCGGATCACCAATAATTAACATGGCGACAGCACAATTAGACCGGCGGAAGCTTATGATTTTAGCGCTTTGGATCGTTGTGCTTGAAAGCGTCATGACGATTACGCTCCCGGGATTTGGCTTTCTGATCGTTTCGCGAATCGTTCTGGCTATCGGTGCAGGTGTCTTTGTCATTGCTGCCAAAACGATAGCTGCAAAGCTTGTGGCGCCAGGCAAGCAAGCCGGAGCGATCGGTACGGTCATCCTCGGATTCAGTGTAGCTTTAATCGTCGGTGTCCCGATCGGCCGAGTTGTGGCTGCGGAATTCGATTGGAAATTCATTTTTGTCGGCATTGGCATTCTTAGCTTATTGGCCGTTTTTACGGTTTACCGAATGATCCCGGCTACCGAAGGAGAGGCTGCGGTTCCACTCCTGTAGCAGATAGGCATTTTGAATAGCCCGATGCTATTTACGGGTTTTGGAATCACTTTCTTCTGGCAACTTGGTTATGCCATTCTTTTTACCTATATCGTTCCATTCCTGCTCAATGTCACCACAATGGAAGGGCATCAGATTAGTCTGGCACTGTTCATTTTCGGCATCGCGACTTTAGTCGGTTCGAAGTTCGGCGGCTTTATGACGGATCGAATCGGGATACCACGATCGCTATTAGGCGGAATGACTCTTCATGTCGTTGTGCTCATCCTGCTTTCTATGCTGCCCCATTCGGGTGTTATCGTCATGCCTCTTCTTATCCTGTGGGGGTTCTATGCTTGGTCATCTGGACCTGGTCTCCAATTGTACTTAGTAGAGTTGGTGCCGGAAGCATCGGGTATCATGCTGAGCTTATACGGCTCGGTTCTGCAACTCAGTATTGCGGCTGCCGGCGGATTTGGCGGCCTCGCAATCAATCGCTATTCCGTTCATGCGGTGAGTTGGACTGCCGCAGTGTCCGTCGCGATTGCCGTTATATTGGCGGTCATTAGCTTTGGTCAAAAACGCAACAAGGAGGTTTATGGATGAATAGAAGTGAGGAAAGCAATGAAAAGTACAAACAGCCAATTGGGGACACGGACCCGGCCGGGTATGCGACAGATCCGGATTTTCAAGATATTCTGAGCCGGTTTATTTTTGGAGATGCTTTTGATCAGGGATATCTGGATGAAAAACGGCTCGAGCTTATCACGCTGGTGGTGCTGACGACGAACCAAACCCTACCGCAGCTAAAAGCTCATGTCCATGCCGCACTGAACGTTGGACTCACACCCGTGGAGATTAAAGAGGCGGTCTACCAATGTGCGCCGTACCTGGGATTCCCTAAAACGTTGAATGCGATCCACGAGGTTAATGAAGTATTTAAAGCCGCCGATATTTCCTTACCGCTCGAGAGCCAGACACAGGTTGAAGAAGACTCACGGTTCGAGCAAGGACTTGCCGTGCAAACCAAGATCTTTGGCGATGTCATTCTTAAAATGCGCGAAAGTGCGCCGGTAAATCAAAAACACATACAGGATTACCTTTCGTCCTTTTGTTTTGGCGACTTCTATACCCGAAGTGGACTCGATTTGAAGACAAGGGAGCTATTGACGCTTTGCATCCTGTGTGCGCTTGGAGGCGCCGAAGGACAAGTCAGGGCACATGTACAGGGTAACGTAAATGTGGGCCATGACAAGGAAACCTTGATTGCTGCGATTACCCACTGCCTTCCCTATATAGGCTTTCCGCGCACCCTAAACGCATTGACCTGCGTGAATGAAATCATTCCTGAAGCTAATTAAATCAACCATTCAAAGGAGACAAAAATAATGTTTAACGAAACGTACGAACTATCTAACGGTGTAGTTATTCCCAAATTAGGTCTTGGTACCTGGCTGCTTAACGATGAACAGGCTGAACAGGCTGTACGCGATGCGATATCAATCGGATATCGCCATATCGATACGGCTCAGGCTTATGCGAATGAAGTTGGCGTGGGTAAGGGTATCCGTTCCTGCGGCGTCAACCGAGAAGAACTTTTCATTACCACAAAGGTTGCCGCAGAAGCAAAGAGCTATGATGCAGCTACGCAGTCCATTAATGAGTCTCTAGCTAAATTGGGTCTGGATTACATTGATCTTTTGATTATTCACAGCCCACAGCCATGGAGCGAGTTCCGAGAGGGAAACCGTTATTTCAATGAAAATAAAGAAGTATGGAAAGCCATGGAGGATGCTTATAAGGCAGGTAAAGTTAAGTCCATCGGCCTTTCTAACTTCCTTCAAGACGATGTGGAGAATATACTTGCGAACTGTGAGATCAAGCCTATGGTCAATCAGATTTTGGCACATGTGAGCAACACACCATTCGAGTTAATTCATTTCTGCCAGCAGAATGCCATTTTGGTCGAAGCTTATTCACCAATCGCACACGGTGCAATCCTGGATCATGCAGAGGTAAAGGCAATAGCTGATAAGTATGGTGTATCTGTTGCTCAGCTTAGCTTGCGATACGATATCCAGCTAGGTCTTGTAGTCATCCCTAAGTCGGCAAATCCGGACCATATGAGAAACAATGCAGAGCTTGATTTTGTGATCAGTGATGAGGACATGAAGACTTTGAAGCAGGTCGAAGCTATTCAGAACTACGGCGAGCACAGCTACTTTCCGGTCTTTGGGGAGAAAAATAAAGTAAATTGATTAGTAGATACTCATTTGATTGAAATGGAGAATGCGAAATGGCTAAACATGAAGAGGTCCAAAATGGCGTGATTTTTCCCGTGGGAGAGAAGAACGAAGCTTTTGCAAACTATTTTGTTGGACAGAGTTACCTGAAAGCGTTGGTTGCCGATCCTAAAGTTAATGTTGGCGTTGGAAATGTGACCTTTGAACCCGGCTGCAGAAATAACTGGCATATCCATCGAAACGGGTTTCAGCTTTTATTGATAACTGGTGGTGAAGGCTGGTACCAGGAAGAGGGGGAAACTGCCCAATTCCTGAAAGCCGGCGATGTTATTGTTACCCATGATGGTGTGAAACACTGGCATGGCGCTACAAAAGACAGCTGGTTTGAACATATTGCAATTACTGCGGGTACACCAGAATGGTTAGAGCCTGTATCAGATGAGGAATATAACAAACTTTAAGTGAAGAAAGCACAAGGAAACGGCAGCCGCCAAGCTGCCGTTTCTAATTGTCGCTTAACAAATTGTGTTAAGACTAATTTAGCAAAAATGGAGTGGATTAGACAATATGATTCAAGTAATCGATCAACAAATGCTAACCGGGGAAAGGGCCCTTTTTAAAAGTAAAAGTATTAATATCATGAATTCTGTTTTTGCTGATGGCGAGTCTCCCCTAAAGGAAAGTAATGATATTTTGATTCAAAATAGCATTTTCAAATGGAAGTATCCCTTATGGTATTGCAACGACATTCAAATAGACAAAACGACCTTTTTGGAAATGGCCCGATCAGGAATATGGTATACACATCACATTTCTATTAACGATAGCGTCATCGAGGCACCAAAGACATTTCGTCGTTCGACGGGAATCCGTTTGACGAATGTCGATTTACCCAATGCACATGAGAGTTTATGGAATTGCTCGGATATACAGTTAAATCATGTAAGCGCAAAGGGTGACTACTTTGGAATGAATAGCGAAAATATCTCCATCGAAGATTTCACATTGGTAGGAAACTATGCTTTTGATGGAGCGAAAAATATGACGATCCGTCATGCAAAGCTGATCTCGAAAGACGCCTTCTGGAATTGTGAGAATATCACCGTCTATGATTCCTTAATCATCGGAGAATATCTGGGTTGGAATTCAAAAAATATTACATTCATCAACTGCACAATTGAAAGCAATCAGGGAATGTGTTACGTGGATCGTCTAGTAATCGAGAACGGAACAATTCTTAATACCAACCTCGCCTTCGAATATTCAACCATTGAGGTGGAAGCCAAGACCGCCATCGACAGCGTAAAGAACCCAATCTCTGGAATGATTAAAGCAAAAGGTATCGGCGAGATCATTATTGACGACGATGAAATTATTGCCTCAAAAACCAGATATGAGCTGCAACAAGCAGGTGAACGCTTTGTCATTTAACTTTAATAAGATGATAAACCGTTTGAACACGAATTCTTATAAATGGGATGTTGGCGCTGGGGAACTGCCGATGTGGGTAGCGGATATGGATTTTGAGACCGCGCCAGCTGTCGCTGCCGCCCTGCTAAAGAGATTAAACCACCCTATTTATGGTTATACAACGGTGCCGGATCATTACTATGATGCGGTTGTCGGGTGGTGGGAAAGGCGACATCAGTATTCCATACAGAGAGAATGGATTATGTTTTGCACAGGTGTCGTGCCAGCAATTTCCTCAATCGTGCGCAAAATGACCAATCCGGGCGACAAAGTGCTCGTATTTTCGCCAGTATATAATATTTTTTATAACTCTATCAAGAATAATCAACGGGAAGTTCTCGCTAGTGAGTTGGTATACCAGGACCAACGCTATTCAATTGACTTTGATGATGTGGAGAAGAAGCTCGCAGATCCGGATACAACGCTGATGATCTTCTGCAACCCTCACAATCCAATCGGTAAAGTATGGAACAGACAAGATCTTGAGAAGCTGGGCAAGCTCTGTGTCAAGTATCAAGTACTCATCCTTTCGGATGAAATCCATTGTGATTTAACGCATCCAGGATATAAGTATGTTCCTTTTGCTTCCGTATCGGAGGAGATCGCTCATAACTGCATCACCTGCCTGGCTCCCACAAAAACATTCAATCTTGCGGGAATCCAAACGTCGAGCATTATTGTACCGAACCCGGAGATCCGCATACTTGTGAATCGAGGCATTAATACCGATGAAGTCGCTGAGCCTAATGTTTTTGCGATTGAAGCGGCAATCTCTGCCTACACGGACGGCGAGCCTTGGCTGCAAGGGTTAATAGATTATCTCAGGATGAATAAGCAGGTTCTGGAGCAATTTTTGGCTAGTGAGCTGCCACAAATTCAAGTCATCCCTTCGGAAGCCACTTATTTGGCTTGGATCGATTGCCAGGATATAACCAATAATGCAGGTCAATTATGTAAGTTCATTAGGGAAGAGACAGGGTTGTATGTCTCAGAGGGCGCTATTTATGGCGAGAATGGACATAGATTCATTCGCATGAATTACGCTTGCCCTAAAGAACGGCTTATCGATGGATTACAACGTTTGAAAAAAGGTATCGAGGCATATCAAAAAATGGAACAATTGAGCTCGTAAATATCTGAAGAGGATGAAATGAGAAATGAAGATGAAATTTACGGTTGGAAACGACGAATATATAGCCGTTTTAAATGACAGTCCAGCTGCCGCGGATTTTTTGACTATGCTTCCAATGACACTAACGTTGAAGGACTATGCAGGAACTGAAATGATCAGCGACCTTCCGGCACTTCTGTCTACGACGGGTTCTCCAACGGGGACTGCAGCTTCTGTAGGTGATATTACATACTACGCACCTTGGGGAAGCTTAGCGATTTTTTATCGGGATTTTGGCTATGCTCAGGGACTTATCACGTTAGGAAGAATTGAAGGAGATTGTAAAAAGCTTGCTTCCTATATGAAACCGATTGAATCGCGGGTAGATATTGTTTATAAAGAGAACTGATTCAACGGCTTTCCCTGGAGAACCGTTTTCGCCTCATCCGGTCGTTAGGGCTCCCTAGAGGGGGCTGTCCCAAAAGGGATAGCCCTTTGTTTTCAAGTAGGATCGTCGTGAGCCCTCGGGTGGACGCTCCGCGAACGGACCGTTGTTCCAATCGCTGTTGTCCCCAGATTTTATTTATTCTCCTTCGCGGTGAAAATCCGGGGACAAAGGCGACCGCTATCGCTTTTCCACAATCGTTCCGTCCTCTCCGCTGTTTAAGCGGGAAATGGGGTCTACAATCTTTAAAAAAAGCAAAAAAAAGAAACCATCCTTTGGTAAAATGGAGTTACCACACAACCATTTCAAAGGAGAGGTTTCTT
>NZ_LVYZ01000089.1:0-8897 GCF_001909095.1 Paenibacillus sp. P46E | reverse complement strand
AGGAAGGTTACGGCCTGGCCGTACGCCGAATGACGGAACCGGAAAGTGTATTTGGACAACTGAAAAATAACCGGGGCTTCCGGCGCTTTCTGCTTCGCGGCATGGAAAAAGTGACGCTTGAGGTCGGTTGGCTTTGCCTTGCCCACAATCTCTTGAAGCAAGCTGCAAATGACCAAAAACAAAGAGCAACATTTCTCCAGTGACGGGAGAATCGTTGCTCTTTTGACCTTTTTACGGTTTTGAAAATGAGAAGGGTTTGTCTCTACTCGTAGAAAACTACTTTTGGGACAGCCCCTTTTAATAATGCTTCCTAGGCTCTTAGGTTATTAGTGCATTGAAACCTGTGCTTTATGCTGTACGATGACACGCTTGAGGAAGAATGCAATCACCAGACCGATAATAGCCATGGCCATTCCGAACACAAAGGCATTCTGTACGCCTTGTGTAAAGGCCGGCAGGATATTGGCCGGATCGGCAGGATTGCTTGAAGATTCGATATAGCTCTTCGTTCCTGCTGTCATGATACTAACCGCAAGTGCCGTACCAATAGCTCCGGCTACCTGCTGTAATGTATTCATGATGGCAGTACCATCCGGATACAGTTCCATAGGCAACTGATTGATCCCATTGGTCTGAGCAGGCATGAAGATCATCGATACGCCTACCATTAGTGCGCTATGCAGTACGATTACGAACACCACGGTAGAAGTAGCTGTGATACTGGAGAAGAACCACAGCGATACCGCTACAATAACCAGGCCAGGAATAACCAGCCATTTCGGTCCGTATTTGTCGAACAGTCTTCCCATGATCGGTGACATCAGACCGTTGATAATTCCACCAGGAAGAAGAAGTAAGCCCGCTTTGAACGCCGAGTAACCTTGTCCCTGCTGGAGGTACATCGGAAGAATCAGCATGGACGACAGGATGACCATCATGCAGATGAAGACCATCAGCACGCCAACTACAAACATCGGAAACTTGAACGCCCGGAGATTGATCATAGGCTGCTTCATCGTGATTTGGCGGATCACAAACAGAACAAGTGCCGTAACACCAACTGCTATAGCAATAATGACTTTTGGACTTCCCCAGCCTTCGGCTTCCCCGGCGCTGCTGAATCCGAATACGATTCCGCCAAACCCCAGAGAAGAAAGCACAATCGACAGCACATCAATCTTTGGTTTGGTGACCTTGGTAACGTTCTGCATAAACAGTATTCCGCAGATCAGTGCAATCACAAGGAACGGCAGTGACAGCCAGAAGATCCAGTGCCAGCTCAGGCTCTCGATCAGCAGCCCGGCAATCGTAGGCCCAATCGCTGGAGCGACCATGATAACAAGCCCGATAAGTCCCATTGCAGCCCCTCTTTTTTCAGCGGGGATAATGACCAGGATGGTGTTGAACATCAACGGCAGGAGCAGTGCGGTCCCCATCGCCTGAACTACACGGGCCGTAAGCAGAAACTCGAAATTTGGTGACATCGCTGCCAGGAAGGTCCCCAGAATCGAAAAGCATAATGCGGCAACGAATAATTGTCTTGTTGAGAACCATTGCAGCAGCAACCCGGATATCGGTACGAGAATACCCAGTGTCAGCAGATACGCCGTGGTCAGCCACTGTGCCGTCGTCGGTGTAATCTCCAGAACTTTCATGAGATCACTTAACGCCACATTGAGCGCAGTCTCGCTGAACATGCCGATAAATCCGGCAAGCAGCAAGGAGATCAGAATCGGTAAAACCCTGAATTTTGTTTCTTCGGTTTGTTTCTTTCCAGTCATGGTTGCTTCCACTCTGTGATCCTCCTGAACATACATAATTTTCTCTCTATTTGTACTAATTCTTCTTGCTTAACCCAGCAATACGGGAACTAACCTGGAGGCGGCGAGAAGCGGTCCTGTGGTTCTGCAGGTCAACGTCTGCAGCAGTGCCCCTTCGAACAACGAGACCACCACTGAAGCCTTATCGGCTGCAAGCTGAGTATCAGTTCCCTCTTCAAGTAAACGCTGCAGAATGACATCCTGCCAATCCATGAATACAGCCTGACATGCTGTTCTAAGCTCCTCGCTGATGCAGGAGGTTTCCACAGCTACCCAGAAGCTGAAGGGTACCATTCCTTTAAAATCAGACTCTTCAGCATCTTTGACCATCTGATGAATGAATTCCTGAACCGCCTCTGTAACCGTTATTTCCTTCTCCACATACTGCCTCAGCTGTCTTACAACGATCTCACTCGTTTTGTTGATACAGGTTAAAGCCAGTTCCTCTTTTCCGTGGGGGAAATAATAATATAGCGAGCCCTTGGGTGAGTCGCTGTCCTTGATAATCTGACTTAAACCCGTAGCATGATAGCCTTGTGTGAAAAATAGTCTTGAAGCGGTATCCACAATCGCTTCACGCGCATTAGGCTTGTTTGACAAGCAGGACACTTCCTTTGCTTTTATAACAATCGGTCTACATAATAAAACCATGAATTAGAGCGAAGTGTCAACATTAAATTATTAAAATTTTATTTTTCTTACTTTTCATTGCTGCACCGGAATAGTTCAGTTATAATTTTATTATTCCAATGCGAAAGGTGTGATTTAAATGAGTGAGATTGTTGCCAAGAAGGGTATTCCACGACCGCTGGTCAAAACCAATCAGTCGTTTATTGTAATATCAGTATTGCTAACCTGGATTACAGCCCAGTACTGGATACTTGCACTGCCGCTTGCCGCTGGATTATCAGGGCTGATATTCGGATCTAATCCGGTCATCAGGCTAGCTTCCCGGTTCCTTAGGAAGGAACGTTCCGCTTATGTGCTTGAGGACCCGGATCAACAGCAGTTCAACCAGGGCATTGCTGTATTCTTCCTTGCCGCTGGACTACTCAGCTTCATTGCAGACTGGACGGTTGCCGCCTACATCTTCACGGCCATGGTCGCGGTGGCTGCCACTGTGGCTATCCTTGGTTTCTGCATCGGCTGCTTCATCCACTATCAATGGAGAATGTACACCTACAGACGCAAACAAGGAAACGTTCAATAAACGGGATTAACCCAGATTCATTCCAGAATATAAGCAGATAATACCTTTTCCACGGAGGAGGCAAAGCTCTTGCCTGCCCCCCAATCCATCTTCATGATTATGCCTTTCGAGGCTCCTGCCGCAATGAGCCGTATATTCGTCACTCCATGCAGATTATCGGATATAACGATCAGCGCGGCTTGATTGCCCGAACGGAAGAAATAACGCTCATATACGAGCGTTCCAATCGAATAACCATTTCCCACCTCGTTATACTCTTCGTGTAGCAGCTCTGAACCTGCGGGCATGCTCTCCTTCACCATAATCAGTGCTTCCATAGGCTGCAGACTTACATTAAAACTGTAAACGTCCGACAAGAAATCCGCCTCCTTCAGTAATCCGCTCAATTGAAAACAGTGCACTTACTCCTACTTTTCTTCTCCGGCAACATCCCAGCGATGCCGGAACTTTTCCAGACGCGGGTGAATATATCCGGGGGCCGCTGACAGTATCAGCCTCAGCTTGACAATCCATTCCTCAAAAGAGGAATACGAGGCAAATTGATTTGCCGTTTCAGGTGTCATATAGAGAAAATAAGGCGAAGGATACACTTCGGTGATGTGACGCAGCGCTGAGTCCAGCGGCGTATACTTCTTCCGTTTGCCCTCCAGACTCTCAACGGTAACGAACGAGCGGCCCTGCTCTCTTTTCCATTCATGCAGACGGTCTTCCCGTTTGTAAAAAGCCTTCACGGGTTCCTTGCTCATCCGTCTTACGGTTTCTTCATGCAGCGGGTATAGCACCAGTTTGGTGAACTTGCGTTCGGTAGCGGTACGGGCAGCCTGCTCCAGCTCCTGATCTGAAATATGCTCAAACGAATCATAAAACACCAGGGTTCCCTTGCGTTCCGCAGCCGGTGGCTCATAGCCAAAAGGCACGTTCTGTATCTCTCTTTTCATCTTTGGCCTCCTGCTTATCGTATTCTCTCTACAGCATAGCATGCTACAGCAGCAGATACATCATTCAAGGGTTTCCTATAGCCGACTCTATTCCCTTCAGCCTGCGGTAAGCATATGCCGCAGCACCAAGCGTGCCCGCACGGCTACCCAGCTCTGCCTGAACAATGCTGCACTTGCTGCCGGACAGCTTCAAGGCGTGCTCCTTTACCGTCTCACGGACACTGCGCAGCAGGCGTTCCCCGGCCGCAGACATCCCGCCCCCAATAATGACCACTTCCGGATTCAGCAGATTAATTACGTTTGATAGTCCAAAACCAAGTAAAACCCCGGTCTCATGCATGACCTCCACCGCCAAAGCATCCTCCAGATCATAGGCATCTGAAATCATAAGCGCGGTTATCCGTTCATTGTCCCCACCTGTCCAGGTTTGGATGATACTTTTTCTTCCATCCGCCAGCTTTTCTTTGAATGTATTTACCATACCTACCGCCGATACGTATCTGCCGAGGCAACCAGAGCTCCCGCAACGGCAGGGACGGCCTTGCCTGAACATATTCATGTGGCCGATCTCCCCTGCACTGAATGTGGTGCCGTACACAACCTTACCATCACTTACAATTCCTGAGCCAAGTCCCGTTCCCAGAGTCAGCAGAACTACGTTTTTGCACCCTCTTGCTGCTCCATACTGCCATTCCCCATACAGATTCACCCTGACATCATTATCAATAAACACAGGAAAATCGTAAAACGGCTTCATTTCATTCACAATATGTACGTGTTCCCAGCCCGGAAAGTTGGGAGAAAACAGGGATAAGCCCTCTTCAGGATCAAGCAGTCCGGGAATCCCCAGTCCCATGCAGGCAATACTCGGAAGACCAATCCCGGTGCCTTCGTTCAACTGTTGTACAGCCAGCCGGATTCGTTTAAGCACATGTTCCGGTCCTTCGGCAGCTTCTGTGGGTATTGATATTTCTCCGATTGCCGTGAATTCAGCATCAAATAATGCTGCTTTGATATTGGTTCCGCCTAAATCTACACCTATAGCATACGTTTTCATTTTCCCACTCCTCAGGAATACATATCTCTGTGTTCATTATGAGGATACGCAATATAAGTGAAAAGAGATTTATATAACATCTTATATTACTTTTGGAACTTCTGGCGGAAGCTTTAAGGGACAAAGAAAAACAGACCGGCAATGAACACCAGTCTGTTCTTAGCACTATCGGAAGGAAGCTTGACCTACGACCCGGCTCCCTTATACTTTTTGACACCGTAATTCCAGGACAAAAGCCCAATCCCCAGAAATACCGCACCCACCACCGGAGTCAGCAGTGCCATGCCCTGCATCTCCTCACGGTGCAGAAACAGTGCCGCCGGGTACACTCCGACAAAAGCAAACGGAATAATCCAAGTAAGCAGTACCTGAATCGCACGATTGTAGATCGTAACCGGATAACGCCCATAGGTCTGGATATTGTACATCAGCGGCAGAATGCCGGTTGGAGCATCCGAATAAAACGATAAGGAGGTTAAAGTCGTATATATCCCGGTATAGATGGCAACCGCACTCAGCGTAAGCACAATTATCATGGGTAGGGTCCACCATTCAAAGGGCAAACCGAGATTACTGCCGCTGATCCCCATAATGATCAATCCGATAAACGAGCCCACCAATGCCGGAGGGTCCACATTCTCCAGGAAAATCTGGAACAAGTTATGCGCCGGACGCGTCAAAATACGGTCCATTTCACCTTTGACGATATAGCGCTCGCTGAAACCCCACATATTCACAAAGCAGCTGAAGACGCCAAAAGGCACCATAAAGAAGCCGTATACGAACACCACTTCATTCTGGCTCCAACCACCCAGACTATTGGTATGCATGAAGATGACCAGAATGAAGATAAAGTTGGTCGCTTGAAACAGCAGATCAGACACCACTTCCACCCAGAAATCGGCGCGGTAGGTCAGACGTGTCTTCATATAGTTTTTGATATATTCCACTAATAAGTCCAAGTAATACAACTTCACTCACCCCCCCTGCACGAACAGCCGCTGACGCGACGCGTGATATAGCCAGACAATTGGAATCAGCAGTACTACGAACCAGATGACCTGGATACCCAGTACATTCCAAATGCCCACCCCGTGCACCCGTCCCGTAAATACGGAACCCGGCAGGTAAGTGATGGCTTGAAAGGGCAGAACTTTAAGGATGGAAGATAACCAGTCCGGAAACAGGGTGATCGGAACGATCAAGCCGGAAAAAAGGTCGACCACGACACGCTTCATCCGCATCATGCCCTCATTATTCTCGACGAAGAACGCCGATAAGCCTGTTATAATATTGATCTGTGAACTGATCAGGAAGCTGAAAAAGAGCATGACCAGAAATCCGGCCCAAGCTGAAGGTTCTGTCGGCAAATGCACCGGAAACAGCAGGATAGCAATCACCATACCCGGGATCATCAGCATCATAAAGCGGAACATACCTTCGCCAAGTCCCTGCATCATCTTGACCAGTACGTAGTTATACGGCCGGATGAACTGGATTGCGATGCTTCCGTCCCTGATATCTGTGGAAATCTCACGGTCCAGGTTGTTGAAATAAAATGCCCTAGCCATCCAGGAAACCGCAACATATGTCGTCATCTGGGCACCTGTAAACCCGCCCAGGGATTCCCCGTCCCCATAGATGGCCTTCCAGGTAAAATAGTTCACACCTATATTTAGGGTATAGATCAGAATACCGGAATAATAATTAATACGGTATGCGAGCATAGTCAAAAACCGGATGCGGATGAAATCGAAATAAGCACCCAGCAGCAGCCTCCATCCTGTTTCCTTAGGTCCGTCTGCGGAAGAACCTCCAGAGGATGAATTGGCTGCAGCGGCTTTAAGCTGATCAGACATGGATGACCTCTTTCTCATCCTTAAGCGCAAGAATCTTCTCTTCCGGTTTGTCGGCCGAACCTGATTGATAAATGCTGCGGACGATATCATCCGTATTGGTTTCAATGATTTTGATGTCGGTAATATCAGCTTGACCCACAACTCGTCCAAGTACATCCGAAACGTTCAGCTCCAGCGGAATCCAAACCTTGGCACCCAGATCATTCTCAGATGACCAGGTAACAGGCATTTCTTCAGTCCACTGCATAAGCTGCTCAAGTTTGGTTGGAGCTCCGAATTGGAACTGCACCTCACGCCCTGTACCCCAGCGCTGCTTCAGATCCTCCAGGCCCCCATCATAAATGATGCGTCCATCATCCAACATAATCACCCGGGAACAGAGCGCTTCAATATCCTGGAGATCATGAGTGGTAAGCAGGATAGTGGTTCCATGCTCACGGTTCATATCCTTTAAGAACTGGCGGATTTCTGACTTGACCACAATATCCAGTCCAATTGTAGGTTCATCCAGGAACAATATAGACGGATTATGCAGAAGTGCAGCAACCAGCTCACAACGCATCCGCTGTCCCAAACTGAGTTTGCGGACCGGACGGTTCAGCAAATCCTGCAGCTCCAGCCGTTCAACCAGCTCATCCAGCCGTTTCTTAAAATCCAGCTCAGGCACACGGTATACCTTACGTAGCAGCTGAAAGGATTCAATCACGCCAATATCCCACCACAATTGGCTGCGTTGTCCGAAGACAACACCGATATTCCGCACAAATTTCTCGCGTTCCTCATAGGGTATATAGCCTCCCACAGAAAGACTGCCCGAGGTTGGAACCAGAATACCCGTAAGCATCTTGATCGTCGTGGATTTACCAGCACCATTCTCGCCAATATAGCCGCAAATTTCGCCTTGGGGAATGGAGAAGGAGATATCCTTTACAGCTGTGACCTCGGAATATTCCCGTTTAAACAAATCAGCGAAGGCCCCTTTGAGGCCCTCGCGGTTTTTTTGGACTTTGAAGGTTTTGCGCAAGTCCTGCACTTGAATGGCATTCATATTGTACCTCACTAATCTAAGTATTAGGTTCAGTACCCCATTATAACATCTCTGAATTATTTGGCTACTCGTCCATCAAAAAAATCAGTGTTCGGTACCGCCTCCAGATGGCCTGAACGGGCCACTTTCGTACGCAAGTATTTCTCATTGAACACGGATACGTCGCCCCATAATGGGATTCGCTTCCCGGTATTCATCCCGGCTGCCTTAAGGGCTTCCATCTTCTTGGGATTGTTCGTAATCAGAGTAACCGGTTTGCTGCGCAGATGCTGCAGGACACTTATCGCATCTCTGTAGTCTCTGGAATCATCGGCAAAGCCCAGCTCCAGATTGGCTTCTACAGTATCATATCCTTCTTCCTGGAGAATATATGCCATAGCCTTACTGAACAATCCGATCCCTCTTCCTTCGTGATTAGCCAGGTAGAACAAGGCACCTGATCCGTGCTGCGCAATCATCTTCATCGACTGGCGGAGCTGGAAACCGCAATCACAGCGTTTGCTTCCAAAGATGTCACCCGTATGGCAAATGCTGTGCATCCGGATTAGCGCTTCATCTGAATCCTCAAAATCTCCGTACACCAGCACGCTCGACTGCTGTCCTTCGGCCAGATTCATGGAGGACAGCCGGGAAATCAGCAGTTCCGTCGCTTCTTTGCTGTCGCCACCCTGCAATTCCTCGTCCGTGGCTTTCAGCCAGCTGTACCATTTGAATGTGACGGTTTCCCCGTCCAGATTCACTGGCAAAGTAATAGGTCCAACGAGTATATTAGTGGAATCATCCATGGTAATCCGCTTAATTTTATTTTGTAATATAGATACGATATCTGGTTTGATCATCATTGCACCATCCTAAACATATAGTGTGAATTTTAATATTCTAACTTTATTCCAACCATTTAAGTGGAGTAACTATTTGTAAGTAAGTTTATCATTGTAATATAACTTCGTCAAGTAATATTATAT
>NZ_LVYZ01000088.1:0-194661 GCF_001909095.1 Paenibacillus sp. P46E | reverse complement strand
GTATATATATTTTGTTATGAACCACTTGGGCGGATATACCATAAGATACGGTATACATGATCTTAACCTATGCTTCAGAAGCAAGTTTGTACGAAGCTGGTACAAGGAACATAGGCTAAACGTTAAGGAGGAAATTCCATGCAAAATCACTGGAGACCCTACTTTCCCGCACAGGGATATCCGAATGACATGCACCAACCCTTGGCAATGCACGTGGCGGCGTCGCAGCCGGGATGTCTGAGCAGAGCCCAGGTGGATCTCAACAATCAGATGAGGTCACTCTGGGAACAGCATGTGGCATGGACCCGAATGGCGATTCGCAGCATTGTCTTCTCTTTGCCTGACACAGATGTAACTGTGGCCCGTCTTCTGCAGAACGCGCCAGACATGGGCGATGCGCTTAAACCTTTCTATGGTGCGGCAGCAGGTGATGCGTATGCCCAGCTTATCAATGAGCATTTAGTCATTGCTGCCGACCTGGTTAAAGCTGCAAAAGCCGGGGATCAAACAGCCGCTGCCGCTGCCGAGAAGAAATGGGTTGCTAATGGCGACCAGATTGTGGAGTTCCTCAGCCGCCTCAATCCGTATTTCCCTAAGGAAGAATTCAGACAAATGTTCTATCAGCATCTTGCATTGACAAAAGGGGAAGCAGTAGCTCTGCTCCAAAAGGATTACAAACAAAGTGTTCAGCTGTATGACTCCATCGAAAGGGGAGCATTGGCCATGGCTGATATGCTCACGAATTCGATCATCCGACAGTTCCTGCAGTGCTTCTAATGAATTGCCTCATGTGGGTGAACTGTGACTTCACCCCAAGTATTGACCGGCTTCTTTGAAGCTACCAATGAGCCCAGCGCCAACTGCCGCGCACAAGGCCGCACCGATGGCAGCTTCCTCCGAAGTTGAACTAAGGGTAAGTGGCAGTCCGAACCGCTCTTCCACCTTGGTGCACAGAGCCGGGTTTGCGCGCAGCGCGTTGCCGGAGCCGATCAATCGAGTCCAGTGACTCTCGGAACTCATTTGCTTCATACGATTATAAAAAGCATATAGCTCATCAACCATGCCTTGAAGAAAAGCATGGATCAGCAAGCCCGGAGTGAAATTGTCCAGCGTAATCCCATCTATGCTTCCCCGCACATCAGGATGCAGCCGCGTCCCCAGAAATTGCGGATGTACAGACAATCCTTGAGTGGACGGTTGCCCGTCCCCGAGTAATTTATCCATAAATGTGTACATATCCTCCTGGGTCTCTCCGGTATAGGCCTCTATAAGCTCACGGATAAACTTCTCCAGAAGCGCATAGGATTTCCCGCCGCTCAGCGCGGCTCCGGCCATCAACACACCGCCACCCGGATACGGGCGTGCCTCCAAACCCTCAGCTCCGATGCCCGGATGATTCATCAGAACGGAGAGCTGGCTGCCGGTGCCGATGTTCAGCAGTATCGATTCTTCCGTAAATGGCACACTACCCAGAAAGCTCGCCTGATTATCTCCGAGAGGAGTGAATACCGGAATCCCTTCCCGGGTTAATCCCAACAGCGTTCCGGATGGAGTTACCTTCGGCAACAGGTCTATACTGATACCTAACCCTGCAATGGCTACTTTGTCAAAATCACCCTCAGGGATGCTGTAGCATCCCATTCCTGCAGCTTGGGTGGGATCAACCAGCGGCAACGTCCGCCCGGTAAGTCTCATGGCAACGTAATCGGCAATGGTGCAGATGCTGACTGCTTCTGGTGAAACAAGGTCATGCTGCAGGTTATATAAATGAGTTGCCAGCCCGTAGCCGGGTGCAACCGTATGGCCGGTGCTCTCCTTCAGTTTCTGCGCTACTGTAAATTGATCATCGTAAGGCAGGCCACCTCTGCCATCCTGCCAGGAATACAGCGGGGTCAGATGTTTCCCGGCAGCGTCCGTATACACTATACCGTGCATTTGTCCGGTCAGGCCGATTCCCCGGACCTCCGGTTCCACTGCCGACAAGTTGCTTAGTATACCTTGCACTATATTTAGAATGACTGCGGGATCTTGCAGACGCTCCCATTCCTCCCGGCTGGCACGCAAGTGCGCCGAATTCTTTTCAGTGATAGAGTGCACAGCCCTGCGGTGTTCCAGATCATAGACCAAACCCGTTATGGAGGTCGTTCCTATATCCATTCCGATGATTTTCACATGCTTGCCTCCTATGCTAAATCTGTTGCGTTATTTCTTATGATTTCTTTTGAAGAACAACAGGTTGAGGGTATACCCTGCAAATAGCATATCCAATAAGTCCTCCGAGCACATTAAGAATGAGATCATCCACATCAAAGCTGCCCATGGCCAAGAGAATCTGTGTACATTCCAGAGCTGCACTCCATGCTAAAGAGAATAAAAAAGCAGTGAGGAAGCTTCCTTTGCCCGATAGCCGGATGAAAATTCCCTGCGGAATAAAGAGGGCAATATTCCCGAACAAATTCATGAAATCATTGGGCTGCGAGAGCCGGTCCAGATTGCGGTTGATTGAGACAAAGGGAGTGAAGTTGGCAAATGCCAGCCGGTTCTGAATCATCCCAGGCTCCTCCAGCACACTGTGCAGCTGACGCCAGAGCACTTGGACATCTACGGCTCCATACTTGAACAAAATTATTTTTATTAGCAGGTACACGTATAGAGCATATCCCAGTATCAAAAGTTTCCGGTTCCGTTTCTTCATCTTTTCCCCCATTTGCTCAGTTCTACAGTAACGATTACCCCATCCACGTTGTTTCCTGAAATCTCATAAGGATGTCCCGCCGGCAATTGAACACTGTCAAGCTCCGAACCCGGTACATAGAGAATGAGATATTTTCGGCCCTCGACCGTGACCTTCAGACGTTTCTGTTGTTTCAGATCAGCGAGATATTCCTCCAGCACCAGGTTCTTCTCCTTCATCAGCAGACTGTGCGGCAGTCCGACATATCGGAAATGCCATGCCTCGTATTTAATCCCGGTGATATTTGTCTTGTCTTCAGGATACCTCAGAATAAATCCATAATGACATGCGTTGGCCTGCAGCCAGTCCCCCTCCGGAGAATGTGCTATCTCTCCAAGCGACGACCCGATGTCCAGTGACAACCCTGTGTTATGCTCACTGTGACCCGCAGGAAGCGCGTAATCCGAACCTTTTTCACGATAGAGCTTACGCTGCTCCGCTTGATCCCGGTACCCGCTGCTGATACGAAAATGCTCCACCCCAACCCTGTCAGCCGCTTCAGTCAATTCAGAGAACCGTTCGGTTACGCTCCGGGACAGCTCGATGGATTGATCCAGCAGTGTGAAGCCCTGCCTCAACTCATCATGCTCTGAAAGGGAAACGATATCCGTAGAAACACCATTCGTATGTACGCGATAATTCTTATTAACCAAAATGAGATTTCCCTGGTGAATTTGTGCTTTGTCTATCCTTATGGTGACAGAGTCTTCTGCAGAAGCGGATATTTCTGACGTATGCTCTGTAATGGACGGATTGTGTCCCGGCAGCCCTTCCTTTAGATAAAACCTGAATACGATGACCAGCAAAACAATGCACAAAAAAAGCCACTTCTTCAATGCGAGCATCTCCCTTTATCATGTGTAAGACCAGATTATAGGGAAAAGCTTAAATACAAAGTGGCCTAAAAATTAAATTTTTCTTAAATGAAGCCATAACCCCTATCAAGCATTAAGCGGTAAAGTCACTTTGAAAATGGTACTTGTGATGCTACTCTCTACTGTGATGGTGCCGCCATGGCGCTCGACGATATTTTTGGCAATAAAAAGTCCAAGACCCGTACTGTTCTTATCCGATGTGCGTGCCCGGTCACCCGTATAGAACATATCAAAAAGGAACGGCAGCTCTTCCGGTGGAATGAAATGTCCGTAATTCATGACCTGAACAACCGCATTTCCGTCCTCCGCCCTGCAGTGTATGTCCACATATTGTCCATCCCTGCCGTAGCGCGCCGCGTTGGTCAATAGATTCTCAAAGACACGTGCGAGCAGCTCCCCTTCCGCAGGAATCATCAGCTGTGGCGTAATATGCAGCCTGGAAACCAGTTTGTTCTTCTCAAACAGCGGATATAACTCTTCATTGAGCTGGAACAGCAGCTCGCTTAGATCAATGGGCTTCTTCTCCACAGTAAGCATCCCGTAATTCATACGGGTAATCTCGAACAGCTCTTCAATCAGCTTCTCCAGACGCTGGGATTTGGTATAGGCAATCAGCGTATAATGCCTTGCCTGCTCTGCTGACAGATCCGTGGATTTCAGGATGTAATCCAGATAGCCCAGCACCGACGTCAGCGGTGTGCGGATGTCATGCGCCAGATTCAGCACCAGCTGATCCTTGCTGCTCTCAGCAAAGTCTCCCCTCGCCACAGCCTTTTGCAGCTGTTCACTTGCCCGGTTAATGTCGTCAGCGATAACCTGGAACTCGTCATGGGAGGTAATATCCACGCGGGCGCTGAAATCACCGTTGGCGAGATTGTGGATGCCTGAGGAGATTTTATCAAAATAGGTGGCGTAGCGTTTGGTCAGCAGAAAGAAAAAGAAGATCGCGAGCGGCACAAATAGAATTAGAAAAAAGTTAACATCGCCGACTTTATTCATGAAAACCCGCAAACGTACAATATCGTCTTCTGCCAGGACCTGCTTATGATAGTACATTTGGAGTCCTTTATAAACCAGATAAGTGAAGAGACCCGAGATCAGCATACTGAGTCCGAACAGCATCAGCATACTAGTGCGGAAACTGCGTTGTTGTCTAGCCATTGAATGCATACCCTACTCCCCATACGGTTTTGATGAACTTCTTCGGGTCCTCGCCCAGCTTCTTCCGGAGAGTACGGATATGGACCATCACGGTATTCCCGCTGTCGTAATAGGACTCGCCCCATACCTGTTCAAAGAGATTCTCTGCACTGAACACTTTGTTCGGATGGCTGGCAAGCAGGTGCAAAATATCAAATTCTTTCGGAGTCAGCTCAACGGTCTGCCCATAGATCGTAACCGTGCGCGTTTCCGGGTCAATGATTAGTCCGCCAACCTGCAGGCTGGACAGGGTATCTGCAGCCGGCTGATTCAACTGCATGGCCCGGCGAAGCTGGGCATTGACCCGGGCCACCAGCTCCATCGGGTTGAACGGCTTAGTCATGTAGTCATCCGCGCCAAGAACCAGCCCCGTAATTTTATCCAAATCAGATGCTTTGGCACTCAAAAAAATAATCGGCATGCGGTGCTGCTCACGGATCTGCCGGGTGACCTCATGACCATCCAGCTCAGGCATCATGATATCCAGTATCGCTAAGTCGACCGGCTGGGTTTGCACTATATGCATAGCCGCTCTACCATTCAATGCCTTGACCGTAAGGTAGCCTTCCTTCTCCAGGTGCATGGCAATCAGATCGGCGATCTCCGCCTCATCATCCGCAATTAAGATTGTAATCGGCTTCATTTCATCACAGCCTCCAGTTTCAGATGCCTCCCATTATACTTGAAACTGCCATTCCCCGCACCCTCTGCATCAATCCTCACCCAAACACCAAAAAACCGCTCTAATATAGAGCGATTTGTGGTGTCCCGGGAATCTCCTTAACTACCGGAGATCCTTAACTCTTAGATTGGAGCTGAACAGTCCGGAAGGGCTGGTCAGCTTATAGGAAGGATAATTCTCCTCAGCTTGCAGTGTCATGTTGGAATCAAACAACGATTCCTGCTGGCGGTCACACACGAAGATGAAGGGCTCGTTCTGAATAACGATGTCCGTATCGTTAGGTCTGTCTACAATCTGGATCACCAGAACGCCATTGCAGCCGCAGTCCTCGGTATCATAGAACAACTTAAGATATCCCGGCTTACCACCTAGACTCTCTTCAAGGCGTCCGGTCGTCAATTGGTCGAGTTGAATCTGCATTTCACCGTTCTCTCCTTTGCATCAGTAAAGTACAACACAGTAATCTGTGCAAAGTATAGTCCGTTTGAAGCGCTAAGTCTAGTGATTGCGGTCACTTCAATTATGACACTCCGGTAAAAGGCACACCCGGCTTTAGCCGATCCGGGAGCGTACACTCTTTTGAAGCCCCAGTAGCTGATCTCTTACCGCCACGGATTCACCAATAATGATAAGGGCCGGATTGCTAATCTTCAGTGCGGCAGCGAGCTTATCAATATTCCCCAGCGTTCCTGTCACTATCCGTTCGCGGGCAGTCGTGCCATTCTCGATCAGGGCCGCCGGTGTTGCCGGATTCTTTCCGAACTTCAATAACTGTTGGCGGATGTCACTTAGTGTACTAACACCCATATAAATACCGAGCGTATCTACACTATGGACAAGACCCTCCCAGTGTGCAGCTGAAGCCTGATCATGGCAGCGGTTCCCGGTTACAATCGCAAATGATGCAGCCAACCCGCGGTGAGTCAGCGGAATTCCGGCAGAAGCCGCAGCACCGATGGCCGATGTGATGCCAGGAATGACTTCATAATCGATGCCGGCAGCAGCTGCAGCCAATGCTTCTTCGCCACCTCTCCCGAAGACATAGGGATCTCCTCCCTTTAACCGGACAACATGATTCCCTGCAGAAGCATATTTAATAATTAGCTCCTCAATAGCCTCCTGCGGCATAGAATGATGCCCGGGTGCTTTCCCGACATAGATCCGAAGCGCTTCTGGCTTGCAGTAGCTGAGAATTTCTTCATTCACCAGCCGGTCATAGAGAATGACATCAGCGGTTTGTATTCTGCGCATGGCTTTGATGGTAAGGAGTTCCGGGTCACCGGGACCTGCTCCGACTATTGACACACTTCCCTGGATCATAGGCTTCCCTCCAGAGTTAAATAGATGGAACCGCTGCTCCTGTCCACTTCTACCTCATAAGTAACTACATGACCATGATCCGGCGCCTGCACAGCCCCGCTGTGCAGGTCAATCCGCCAATCATGCAGCGGACAGTGCACCTTGGAACCACAGACCATTCCTTCCGATAAGACTCCTCCTTTATGCGGACATTTGTTCTCTACAGCAAGGACTTCTCCATCCGACAGGCGGAACAGTGCGATTTCTTTGTCCCCCATTCTGACGATACGGGAGCCTTTCACATCAATATCGGTCTCCTTGCCCACCAGTATTTTGGTCATTGTCATATGGCTTCCCCCTCCAATACCGTCTTCATCTCAGACAGTTGCTCGAAATTTTTACGCAGCTCCGGTTCATTCACGATTTGCTTCCAAGGATCGGTGGTAAGACTGAGCGCAGTCTGGATTCTCTCCTGAAGGGCAAGGCGGTCCTCCCGTACCTCAAGTGCCGCTTTGATACTGTCCAGACCTACCCGTTCAACCCATTGCGCGGTCCGCTCATTCCATCCGGCATTCTCCCGGTAATATTGCAGGAAAGCGCTGGCCCACTCCATGACCTCATCATCGGTTTTGACCACACAGAGCAGGTCGGTTGCCCGCACATGCACACCGCCATTTCCTCCAATGTGCAGTTCCCATCCGCCATCAATCGCTACTACGCCAAAATCCTTAATCGTAGCTTCCGCACAATTGCGGGGACAGCCTGATACTGCAAGCTTCACCTTACCCGGTGTGTTCAGCCGTTCAAATGCTTTCTCAAGCTTGATTCCCATGCCCATGGCATCCTGGGTTCCGAACCGGCAAAAGGTGGAGCCCACGCAGGTTTTGACCGTACGCAGTGTCTTTCCGTATGCGTGTCCTGAAGGCATATCCAGTTCTTCCCACATCTTAGGCAAATCTTCTTTTTTAACTCCGAGCAGATCCAGTCTTTGACCACCGGTAAACTTCACCAGAGGAACATCAAATTTGGCAGCAACCTCGGCGATCTTCATAAGTTCAGCCGGTGAGGTTACCCCACCGTAGATTCGGGGAACAACGGAATACGTTCCATCTTTCTGGATATTGGCATGATAACGTTCGTTAGTAATACGGGATTCCTTTTCATCCACATATTCTTCCGGCCACAGCATTCCCAAATAGTAATTCAGTGAAGGACGGCATTTGGGACAGCCCTCTTCGTTATTCCATTCCAGGACATTCATGACTTCCTTGACGGTCTTCAGCTCCATGCGCTTGATTTCCGCGACAATCTCGTCACGTCCCAAGGTTGTGCAGCCGCAAATCCCTTCCTTAACCATTACAACATTATCTCCGGCATATAATTGAAGAAGTCCCTCCACCAGGGGTTTGCAGCCGCCGCAGGATGCGGAGGCTTTGGTGCAGGCCTTGATCTGGCCTACGCTTGTACAGCCACCGGATTGAATGGCTTCGGCAATGGCTCCTTTGGAAACGCCGTTGCAGCCGCAAATAATTTCATCATCGGCCATCCCTTCAAGCCGGTTTCCTTTGGGAGAAGCCAGCGCATCTGAGGATATGCCAAGTAGCAGCTCTTTTTCTTTTCCTTTAATATTCTCACCGTTCTTTATCATGGAGAAGAGCTGTGCTCCATCACCAGTGTCACCGAATAATACCGCGCCGACCAGTTTGTCATCCTCAATAACCAGCTTCTTGTAAACCCCGTCGATCTCGTCCTGATATCTAAGCGCCCGGGTACCGGGCCGTTCTATGAACTGGCCTGCCGAGAATACATCGACACCGGACACCTTCAGTTTGCTCGAGGTTATAGAGCCGGAATAACCCTCCGTGGCGACCTGCGCCAGTCTTTTGGCAAGAACCGCACCTTGTTCGTACAGTGGAGCCACAAGCCCATAAGCGATTCCTCTATGCTCGGCACATTCGCCTACGGCGTAGATTCCAGGAATGTTGGTCTCCATAAAATCATTGACGATGATGCCCCGGTTAATCTCTACGCCGCTCTTCTGCGCCAGTTCAACATTGGGTTTGATTCCCACTGCCATAACGATCAGATCCGCCTCGGTAACCTCACCGTCTGTGAACAACAGGCTTTTGACTCTCTTTTTGCCGAGAATCGCTTCGGACTGCTTGCTCAGCAGGAACTTCATCCCCTGCTCTTCCAGCTCCTTGCGGAGCATGATCGAAGCCGGTTCATCTAACTGGCGTTCCATGATATAGGGATGAATGTGGACAACGGATACTTCCATTCCCAAATGCAGCAAGCCTCTGGCCGCTTCCAGTCCCAGCAGCCCCCCGCCGATCACCACAGCTTTACGGTGCGTTTGTGAGGTTTCCTGCATCATCTGACAATCCTTGATGTCGCGGAAAGCGATTACGCCTTCCTTATCTGCTCCCGGAAGCGGCAGCATAAACGGATTAGAGCCAGTAGCCAGAATCAGCTCATCATATGGCAGCACCACCCCTTGATCTGAGAATACTTTGCGCTGCACTGTATCGATTTTTGTAATGGTGTGACCCATATATAAACGGATCCCGTGGCTGTGATACCACTCCAGATCATTGATAACGATTTCTTCCATGCTGCTCCCGCCTGCCAGGACAGAGGACAGCATAATCCGGTTATAATTCGGATGCGGTTCGGAGCCGAAGATAGTAATCTCGTATGCCTCCGGTGATAATTTTAATAAATGCTCGATGGCCCGTACCCCCGCCATTCCGTTGCCCACCAATACGAGTTTTTTACGAATATCTGACATCTGTATCTCTCCTCTCCATGTGAGCAACAGAAAAAGCCCGCCTCACTCCGCACGGAAACATACATCTTCCGATTGCAAAAAGTGAAACAGGCGCCATTGCCGCTTCAAGCGAATACATCGTTGTATTCGTAGACTTGATGAATTTGTTAAAACGACTATACTACAGGAGCTCTAATTACGTCAATATTGTTAACACATAAATTTTGAAAATTTAAATTTATCGACAAAACGACCTTTTCTGTGTTATATAATATTACATCATCTATCTTTCGTGGCTGCGCTGCTGCTGGTTCATGACAACCGGTGACTACGATATAAAAGGAGCGTCAAACTATGCATTCCCTGTTGATTATTCAGAATAACAAGACAGAGAACGTCACAGAAGAGCGTTCAACAACAGGCCCGGATACCCTGCTTCGTTCCTGCGGCTATGTGGTCTCAGCGGCAGCTTCACCAGAAGAGGCGATGTTGATGATCCGAGATGCGGATGCCTCCATCCTCGATCTGCCCGTTACAGAGATCAACACCTGGAGAGCATCGCTGATGCAGTGCAAAACGGCTCCCATTCTATGGTGGTGCACCTCATCAACTTCAACCTTATCCGCCGCTGCCTGTGAAGAAAATATTATGGTAGACGGAATCTTGTCCCCCGCCATGCAGCCTCAGGAAATCCATTGGATTCTTCATTTCAGCGCCAGACAATGCTTCGAGCGCCAGCAATGGTTGAAGGAGCGGGAGCAGCTTCTATCACGGATCGAGGAGCGCAAATGGATTGATATGGCCAAAGGCATCCTCTCCAAGGCCAAAAATATCAGTGAATCTGAAGCCTATGATCTTCTTCGTAAGCAAGCTATGAATGAACGTAAACGAATGGTTGATGTAGCGACTTCTATCGTCAAGGTGTATCAGCTGCTGCAGGATCAAACTTAAGGAGAATCCATATGATTAATATTCTAAAAGAAGTCGCCCGGGGCAAACGAGGTGCCCGGGACTTAAGCTACATTGAAGCGGAAGCCGCAGCGGAGTCCATACTGAAACAGACGGCTTCTCCCGTCCAGATCGGTGCCTTTTTGATCGCAGAGCGCATCAAGCTGGAGAGTATTGAAGAGCTGGAGGCTTTTGTGGCGGTCTGCCGGAAATATGCCCACCGTGAACCGGTTCAACAGGGATTGGATTGCGCAGGACCTTATGACGGCCGTATAAAATCCTTTGCCGCCACCTTTCCGACCTCTTTTGTCTTAGCTGCAGCCGGGCTTCCTGTCACGCTTCACGGTTCAGCTTCCTTACCGCCTAAATGGGGAATCACCCTGCAGGATATCATTCAGGAAACCGGGATTGACGTCGGTTCGCTTAGCAAGTCTGAAGTGATTGATTCTGCCGGTAAGAGCGGTGTGCTGTTCGTGGATTCAGAAAAGTGGTGTCCACCCTTAGCAGACATTCGTAATCTCCGCGAGGATATAGGGATGCGTACCATTTTTAACACGGTAGAAAAGCTGATTGACTATTCCTGCTCGCCTTACATTGTATTTGGAATTTATCACAACACAGTCTTTGACCGTATTTCCAGAATCATTATTAAACTTGGATACCGTAAAGGCTTAGTCGTACAAGGTACCGAAGGGTCAGAGGATTTATATATCGACCGCTCTAACCGGGTATATACCGTTTCCGGCGGCACAGCGCAACTGGATATTATCGATCCGGAGTCGCTCGGCCTGGAAACGCCGGTGCCGGAAATGGACTGGACCTCCCGGCTTCAGCTGTTGACGGCGGAAGCGGTGCTCCAAGGCGGCGGCCACATTGCTTTTTACAATCAGGTGCTGCTCAATGCGGCAGTGCGGCTGCATCTGGCCGAAAGGGTCAATTCGATTGAGGAAGGCGTCTACACCTGTAAGCATTTGCTGGATAACGGTGAGGCATGGGCAGTATATCAGCAATGGAAACACTCACTCCTGGGCAGTAAGGCTCCGTCAGGGTCCAGCCTATCCATATAA
Source organism: Paenibacillus sp. P46E (assembly GCF_001909095.1). Lineage (NCBI taxonomy): Bacteria > Bacillati > Bacillota > Bacilli > Caryophanales > Paenibacillaceae > Paenibacillus > Paenibacillus sp. P46E. The sequence goes on along the minus strand of NZ_LVYZ01000088.1, from coordinate 183,086 downwards.
GTGTAAAAAAGCGCGTATCCGAGCCTTCACGGATACGCGCTTTTTGTTCAAAGATAAGAATTTATATGTTTCACGCTATAAATTATCCTTCTCTTTCCCGCTGAAACGGTGCCGTCCTTAAAAAGGGATGGCAAAGCCGTTTCTGCTTGGATTGTTGATATCGCATGTTTTGTGAAATCTCACTTCAGATTCAAGGCCTGTTGCGGCTTGCCGGACGAAGGTTCGCTATCCGATTCACGCGTTTGGCCTAACTTGAACACCAGAATTCCCCCAACAATGACTAACACACCAATCAGCTTATTGATAGAGAACGGCACCTTCTCCAAGCCTAGCCAACCCAGTGAATCCCACAGAAGCGCAAAGCCGAGCTGTGAAGTAAGCACGATGGAAATCGCATAAGTAGGTCCGAGCAGCCGGGTAGCCTGTACCAGACAGATGACTACGCCAACACCGATCATACCGCTGAACCAATACCAGGGCTGCATATGCTGCAGGGTGAACATGTTGGTACCTTCCATGATTACTCCCATCAGCAGTGATGCGACAAATCCCATACCTAAAACCAAAGTTGTAGTAGACCAGGAGCCGGTATGCTCATTTACTTTACTGTTAAAAATATTCTGCAGACTCACCAGTGAGCCGGCTATTAGTGCAAGCAGGATTCCTATTAACATTATTTACTCACTCCATTCCCTTTGTGAACGTTACTTTCCATCGATATGACTCCATTCGGCTCATAGATGTTACGGCTCGCCAGAGCACTAAGTCCTGCCTTATCCTTCACCTGAATATGTCCGTTATTCCGTTCAATAAGACCATCCAGACAAAGCTTATAGATGACCCGGTTCAGATGTCTGTAACTCGTACCAATGAAATTGGCGGTATCTGTCAGGTTGATCGTATTCAGTTGCCCCATAAAGTTGGGGTCGGATTCATCATAGGAGATGGACAGTAAATAACAGGCAAGTCTTACCTCCACCGGATGCATCAGATTGAGGCTCAGAAAATTGGATTTGCGGTAGAACTTCTGGGTGATAATCTCCAGTAAAAAATGCAGCAGCGGCGGATGATCCTTACCGTATCTATTCAGCCAGCGGTATTCTATGCCAAGCATATGCACCGGAGACACGGCCTCTACCGTGTTGATCCATTCCGTGTGTTGAATGTATTCCACATCGCCGATCAGCTCCAGCGGAGTTTTGAATGAAATGATCAGCGTCTTTCCTTCAGGTGTGGTGGTGTAGATTTTCAGCTTCCCTTTGACCAGAACATACAAATATTGAGAAGGGTCCCCTTTGGAGCAAATATGTTCCCCTTGTTCAAAGCTGTACAGATGCAAATGTTCCTTCAGCGGTTCATTGAAAATAGATTCCAGAGAATGTGCCGCGATATATCCCTCAAGCTGCTCCGAATCCAGAATTTCTTTCATGGTCTGCACCGCCCTTAGAATTTCAAAATAACTACACCGGCAATCATCATACCAATCCCGATAAACTGCGGCAGCCTCATCTTCTGCTTCACCACACCAAACCACCCGTTAATATCAATCACAAAGGTCAGGCAGAGCTGGGCGATCAGCAGAGCTGAAATTGTCAGCGTAACGCCAATGCCTTGAATCGCCGTAACTTCGCTGTAAATGACAAATGCAGCCAGCGCTCCGCCTATCAGATATAAAGGTTTGACCTGTTTGAAGCCCTGCTTCTTCGCATCCCGCACGAACAGCAGGATCATCAGCGCCATCAGGAATCCGGTGAACTGCGTGATAGTTGCGGCCTGCCAGGTGCCGATGTCCTGACTAATCCGCGCATTAGCCACCCCTTGCAAGGTAATACAGGCCCCGCCGATAAATGCAAAAATAATCCCTTTCATAACTTCTCTCCTCTGTCTTCATCTCTGTATTTATTAAAAGACATATTCCCCATTAACGGAAGGACATATGTCCTGAACAACTAATTTCGTACGTCAGGATTACACTCCAAAACAATATAAAGCCCGCCTCAAGCCGACAATGGCTCAAAACGGGCTGGAACTAACAGTAGGCAGCTGTAAAATATTAATCCAACAGCTTCATCTCATGGAGCTGGTCAAAAATGATCCTGCTGACGGCCGATACCCGCTCCCGGTCTTCATAGGCAAGCCAGGCAAGCTCGGCAATCTCCGCGGCCGGAGCCAATTCCCCGGTATAGCCGGCAGTAAAACAGGTCATCTTCACCTGTATTCCCTCTGCTTTGCCATGTGCCGGCGCTTCATAAGTACCAAATGGTATCACTGTGTCCGGAAGGATATCGACAGACACCTCTTCCTTCACTTCCCGGATCAGCGTTTTTGCATCCGTTTCACCGGATTCTCTTTTTCCTCCGGGAAAATAATAAGTATCCTTACCATGGGAGCGCGCCCCCAGAACACGCCCTTCCCGGATCAGAATCCAGGCAACCTTATCGATAATTTCACTCATAACCCAAGTTCCTCCTCAGCTTGTCCCCGCATTTCAGCTGACGGGCAGGTAATCATTATGGATGTGCATATGCTCTTGTGCTTTATCCCAAGGGACCGGGTAGGCTTGCCCTTTAGAACAAAATATAGAGGAGGAAGGATACGCCGGATCGGCATCCTTATTGTAATTTTTGAGGGCAATCACAGTTGTTGTCTGGTGGCAAGGCTGGTACTCGGTGACTTTCAGCGATAATGCACCCTTCCCTTGCGTCATGGAAGCCAGCCGCACTGCGTAATTCATGAACGTGGCTACCAGCACCTTGCCTGTAATCACTGCTTTGCTTTCGGTCATCTCCGGTGGGACAAAAATGCCGCTTGCCTGTTGTATATCTGTCATTACTTTACCCAGATGCCCGGGGTCTATGCTGATTTTGAAGTCATAGACCGGCTCGAGCAGGATATTCTCTGCCTGCTCCAGTCCCTGACGCAAAGCACGCAACGCCGCCTCCCTGAAATCTCCACCATGAGTATGCTTGTTGTGTGCTCTACCGCTGAGTAGGGTCATTCGCAGATCAGTGAGTGGAGAACCCGTAAGCAGACCGTGGTGTCCGCTCTCCAGCAGAACCTGCCCGATTTGGTGCTGGTAACCCACTGCCAGATCATCAGGATGACATTCGTTGATGAAGTTCAGTCCGCTGCCCCGTTCGCCCGGCTCAAGCTTCAGCAGAACCTCTGCATAGTGCTTCAGCGGTTCAAAATGTCCGCAGCCATAAACCGCTGAAGCAATCGTCTCCTTGTATAGAATCTCTGGCGGTCCAAAAGCTACCGGGATCATGAATCGTTCGCCCATAATCTGTTCTAGAATCTCAAGCTGAATCTGGCCCATCACTTGGATATGCAGCTCCTGAAGCGTCACATCCCAGTTCACATTTAGTGACGGGTCCTCTGCGCCGAGCATTTGAAAGGCATTCAGAACTTCCTTCAAATGAACCGGAGGCTCGAACAGGACCTTAGACTTCAGCGTGGGAACCAGTTCACTGTCTCTTCTGTCCTGCAAAGAACCAACACCATCTCCAGGCTTCACCTTCGACAGTCCAATGACAGCAAACAGCTCACCTGCTGCTGCCCAATCCACAGTAGTATGTTTCAGGCCATTTATTCTGCGGATTCCGGTAATCCGCTCGGGTTCATCATCTTCAGCAGGCCCGCTGGCCAACTCTTCTCTGACTTTGAGCACCCCTTGCAGCGCTTTGATATAGGTGATGCGGGTCCCTTTGTCATCGTGGCGGATCTTATACACTCTCCCTGCAAAAGGGCCGTTGGCATCATAATCGGTTGCCGTCAGGTATTCCAGCTTATCCAGAAAAGAATCGATTCCGAGATCCAGCAAAGCAGAGCCTTGCATGCAAGGGAATATCTTGCCTTCCCTGACCATGGACCTCATCGCTTCCTGCCAATCCGGTTCACGCATGGACCCCTCGAAATAAGCATCCAGTATACGTTCATCGCGTTCAGCCAGGCAGACCTTCAACTCCTCTGGCAATGCAGTATCATCCCATTCCGGGAGAAGCAGCGCCCCATCGCTAAGCTGAGCGTGGATTTCTTCATACACACGCTGCGGATCAGCACCGGTGCGGTCGGTTTTATTAATAAAAAAGAAGGTTGGAATCCCATGCCTGCGCAGCAGCTGCCATACCGTTTCCGTATGGCCTTCCACGCCTTCAACAGCGCTAACAATTACTACTGCATAGTCCAGCACCTGCAGCGCACGTTCCATTTCCGGCGAGAAATCGACATGACCCGGCGTATCCAGCAGAAAGTACCGCGTGTCCCCGCGCACAAACTCCGCCTGGTCGGCAAACACCGTAATCCCGCGAGTCTTTTCAATCTCATGGGTATCCAAAAAAGTATCCTTATGATCTACTCTGCCACGGTTGCGGATGGCCTGAGTATGATAGAGCAGCTGCTCGGCAAACGTCGTTTTACCGGCGTCGACATGCGCCAGCAGTCCAATGGTTACATTCTTCATAGAGTAGGGCTATACACCTCCACGGATATGCGGTGCAACTTCAGTCTTGTAAAAAGCGCTTAGCCGCTCCATTTCAACGTTGCTGAAGGATGGAACCTCAAAGGAAGCGAGATTATCTATAACCTGGGCTTCATTCTTGAAGCCAGGAATTACGCAGCTGACCGCTGGATGATCCAGAATCCAGCGTATAGCCGCTCTGGCCATGCTGCCGCGTCCTTCCACAATCCATTCAAGTTCCCGCGCCAGCTCGACACCTTTTGCGAAAGGCAGTCCGGCGAAGGTTTCCCCCACATTGAACTGCTCACCGTTGGCATTGAAATTCCGGTGATCATTCGCAGCAAAGGTGCTGTTTTCCTTAAACTTACCAGTCAACAGTCCGCTGGCCAGCGGCAGCCGCACCAGGATTCCGGCCCCTGCAGCATCTGCGCGGGGCAGAAGCGTAAGTGCCGGCTGCTGGCGGAACAAATTGAAGATGATCTGCAACGCTTCTACACCAGGATATTCCAGACTAAGCAGTCCTTCTTCGATGGTCTCTACACTGACTCCGTAATGGCGGATTTTACCGTCAGCCTTCAGCTTGTCCAGCACCCTGAACACGCTTCCGTCCCGCAGGATCTCAATGGGCGGACAATGGATCTGGTACAGATCAATAGTCTCCCTATTCAGACGGCGCAGACTCTGCTCACAGTAATTGCTTACCTTCTGCTCCGAATAGGTCTCCGGATCATGGATGTCACCCGCCCGGCAAAATTTGGTGGCGATATGGATCTCATCCTCTTTGCCTTTGGTTGCCTTCGCGAGAAGCTCTTCGGCATGGCCGGAGCCATACACATCGGCAGTATCAAAGAAATTGACACCCTGCTCTATCGCCAGCTCCAGCCCCTTGAGACCATCCTCATCCCGGCTCACACCCCAATCCCCGCCAATGGCCCATGTACCGAAGCTGACTTCACTTATAGATAGACCTGTTTTGCCCAGTTTGCGGTAGTTCATATGATTAGCCTCCCGTTCTAATAGATTCTTGTTCTATTATACCGGATAATTCGCCACGGGTTCAAAACCCAGCATAGCCCAGCTCAATCATTGATTAACTCTCCATCGAGATAATTGTTACATTCTGTAGAAATCATTGTCTACCGAATATATATCTAGTATTATCTAGATATATTTAAATATAATTAGATGAAAAGCATCCACGAAGCACACTATAAATCTTCATTTCGCAATTACTCCAACTGAAAGGAAGGTAAGGACTATGAAAATCAGCGCCAGAAACCAGTTCGAAGGTAAAGTACTCTCCATCGAAGAAGGCCAAGTCAATGCCAAAATCGTGGTCGACACAGGTGGTCAGAAAATTACTTCCATTATCTCCGTAGAAGCGCTGCGGGATTTGGATCTTAAGGAAGGCTCCAGTGTGACTGCTGTCATCAAAGCTTCCTCCGTATTACTCATGGCTTAACCAGCAGAGAATTTCTAAGACCAGCGAAAAGGACTCAAATCCAGGTTCAGTCTGGATTTGGGTCCTTTTTATGGCGAGCCGTTCTATCAAAAAATTACTCTTTGTTTAGGGTATAGTCCACTGTCTTCGCCTTACCGTCCGAGAGGGCTGCATACGTGAAGGTCATAACATTCCCTTCGCGCTTTTTTAGAGCCAGCATTTTGGTCAACACATACGGGTCAGAGCCGTCAGCTGTGTCCCAATCCTTACGGTCCTCAGAACGGATTAATTCCGCACTGAGATTCGTGAATTCACCAGAAAGTGTATGAATGGCAAACAGGCCGGCACGCTTTAGATCACGAACAAGCAGTACATCTTTTGCCGCATATTCCACTGTGAAATCTCCTGTTCTTCCGCTGCCCTTCTCTAGCTCAAACAGCTTGCCGAGACTGCCATCGGAATTAATATACTGCACGTTCCTGCCATCTGTCATATACAACTGTGCCGAAGGGAGCTCAGCGGGATGTGTGTAAGAGGGGATTATGTAGTGATAGTCCATTTGCTTCACTATCTTCCCAGTCTGGATGAGAGCCTGATAACCGTTGCTGAAATCATTGAACATCGCGTAGTGCTTGTCGGTCAGCAGCAGCAGATCACTGCCCTTGCCCGCACTCTTGATCTGAAGCCAGTGGGAATATGGCGATTCACGTAATTGAAAGGTACCGATGGACTCCGGCTTGCCGTCAGATGATGATCTAAGGAAAATTTCTCCGCTCTTCTGGGATACCCAATAAGTCCTGCCTTGAATGGAAGCGGAAGTAAATCTCGGTTCATCTACGAGCATGATGTTGCCTGTGCTCTTATCGGTCCAGATTTTGCCGCCCATGGCGCTTACCGCTGATACTAGGTGAACGTATAACTTGCCACCAAGAATATTCGGTGCCTTCGCAAGCATTAAAGGTATGCTGTTCGTAGATACTATTTTTGAATCTGCCTTAAGGATCACTTCACGCCCTGGACGTATCAATACAGCAGCCCTAGTCTTCTGATTCCAGGACAGTGTATAGCCCATTGAACCGGCCAGTTCCTTTAATGGAACCCATGTTGCTCCTTTCATAATTATCTGACTGCTGCCCATTGTGGTACTTTTGTCATTTAATAGAATCCCGCTTTCCTTAGCTGCATGCACGGTCCCGGTACTTAAGGCCAACACCAAGACTGCACCAATACAGCCCAATGACTGCTTCCATTTTTGCATTCGCATAGTCTCCTTATAATAATCCTATAAATTGGACGCGTATGACTGGAAAAAGTTGCAAAATCATTCGTAGGGTCTCTATTTTACTACATGAGCTCCGCTCTGCTATGATCATCCTGGAGGCGACTGAAATGACACTTGAATTCATGACTTACAGGGAGTGGGATGACGCACTGTGGGCAGCAATTGAGCCGCTCTACCGCGAAGCTTTTCCCCATGGAGCCAAACCGGTTAATATTCTGCATGCCATGCTGGACAAAAAAATCGCCTGGTTGCATACCGGATACCAGAACGGGAAAATCGCTGCGATGGCGGTTACAGGTCTTAGCGGTTCATCTGCTGAACGGATACTTATCATCGACTATATGGCCGTGGATACCCGGCTCCGCAGCCAAGGTCTGGGCAGACAATTTCTGGAGATGATCCGCGACTGGGCGGTGCAGGAGCATCACATTCACGCGGTTCTAATTGAGGTGGAAGCTGGGAATACGGAAGAAGATGCGGCGCGGGTCCATTTCTGGGAGCATTGCGGCTTCATTGCAACATCTTATGTGCACCAATATATCTGGATTCCCGAGCCTTACCGGGCCATGCTGCTGCCCCTGAGCCAGGATTTTGTCATTACCGGCGATGGACAAGCTTTATTCCGCCATATTACCAATTTTCATATGAAATCCTTCCGTAAAAGCGGGGACTAGAGTAGCAAGGACTTAGTAACGGAGCACCAGCACAAATCGCATGCCATGACCTGTGGCTTCAGCATAAATATCACCGTCCATCTTCTGCAGCAATTGTTTACAGATATACAGTCCCAGACCGTTCCCTTTCTTTCCTTCTGCATTCGAACCGCGCCAGAAGCTTGTGAATATGTAAGGCAGTTCACCAGGGGTCAGCGGGGTGCCTGTATTCTCAACCATGATGAGCTGACGCATATCCTCCTCCTGGAAGGAGAGTCTGATATGTTCACCATCCCCGTACTTGATGGCATTTTCGATCAGATTATCCATAACCTCCAGAAGTCTATCCGGGTCTCCAAGAAGCAGCTTGTCTGCATAGGAACCGATGGTCCATTCGATTTTTAGCAATTCGAGCCGTTCCTTGTGGGAATACAACAGGCGCTTAAGCCATTCCCCCAGATAGAACTCCCTATTCTTTATTTCGATATTCTGCAGTGAGGAAACTGAAGCTGTTATGATCTCTCCGATCAACGTCTCAATGTTTTCAGCCTTCTGACCGATTAACCTGGCGCAGTCCTTGCGTTTGTCTTCACTATCATAAATATCCTGAACCAGTGCACCAGAATACAGCCTAATAGCGGCTACTGGTGTTTTCAGTTCATGCGATAGCGAGGCTACGATAGTCTGCCGGTCTTTTTCCAGGCTAAGATTGGTCTGTTGCTGAGATTCCAGGGTCTCCCTAAGCAGGTCCAGGCCCCAGATGAATTTACCGAAGAAGCGGCTCCGGCTCTCCTTCAGTCCAGCTTTCAGTTGTCCTTTGGATAAGGCATAGGGCAGCTCTTCAATGGTATGAAACGGCTTGATAATCTGCAGCTTCACGTAAAGGAGCAGACCAACAAGGCCTCCCAAGGCTATTAATAGTACGATATCCATAACTAGAATAGTTCTGGTTGTGTCCTTAACTGGAGGGTAGGAGAACCGCAGGTACCCCGACAGCTCCTGGTCTTCATAGATAGGGCGAATCGTGAATTCTTCCCTGTTGTTCAAGCCTGCTCCCTCAAAAAATCGTTCAAGCTCCTGCGGTACAGCATCACTCCTGATCCAGTCAAGGGTACGGACTGCTCCGGATCCGCTTGAATTCAGAACGATGTCCTTTGGCGGAACGCCCTCTGTGACCTGATGGAGGATACGGTTAATCTCCACCAGGTATTTTCGGCCCGTCTGCGAATTTCCGACCTGAATCGTATAAGCGGTACAGATTGCAATAAAAGCCAGCCCGAAGATCACAGTCCAAAGGATCAGGGTATTAAACCGCTTCATATTTATATCCTACTCCCCAGATTGTTACTATACGCTTCGGCTCCTTGGGGTTGTCCTCGATTTTATCGCGCAATTTATTAATATGTACGGTTAGGGTCGAAGGCTCGCTGAAGCTGTCCGCACCCCACACCCTTTCGAATAGCCATTCTTTGCGCAGCGCCTTGCCCTTGTTATTGATCAGCAGTACAAGCAGCTCGTATTCCTTGGAGGTCATAGCCAGGGTTTGATCCTTCTTAAATACCTGCAGGGAAGCACGGTTAATGACAATATCGCCATCGGCCAGCAGCTGCTTGTCGTCATTCATATCATAACTTCGTCGCAAATGTGCCTTGACCTTGGCCGTCAGCAGGTTCGCTGAGAATGGCTTCTCCAGATAATCATCCGCTCCCAGCTCCAGTCCGATAATCTTGTTCTCATCTCCATGCCTGGCGCTCATGATTAGAATGGGCAGGTTATGCTGCTCCCTTACCCGTCTGCAAACGGCGAATCCATCCAGCTCAGGCAGCATAATATCCAGCAGCAACAGTTTAACTGTATGATTTGCCAGATATTTCAGACCCTCTTCACCGCTGGCTGCAGTTTGTACAGAATACCCTTCCACCTGTAAGAAATCTCTGATGAGTCCGGCAAGCTCCATATGATCTTCGATTACCAGAATATCAGCCATAGTAATCTCCTCCCAGCTTCTTTCCGCTTGCCCGATTCAGCTGAAGAGCTGAGCCTTGCGATGCTTACCAGCCCATCTCCATCAGCCACTTCGTCAAGCTCTGTTCCCGTTCCTTAAATCCCTGTCCTTCGGCATATTTGCCCAAAATATGTTCACCCTGTATCGTACCGTCCACCATGTAGAGCACCTTGTCACTCTGAGCGGCCACCTTCACGTCATGGGTAACCATCATAATTGTTGTTCCTTCCTGGTTAATCCGGCACAGCTCTGTCAACACCTCTTTGGCAGCCTTTGAATTCAAGGCACCTGTAGGCTCATCGGCAAACAGCATGATCGGATGATTAATCAATGCCCGGCAGATACAGGCTCTCTGCAGCTGTCCGCCTGACACCTCCGTGATATCATGGTCTGCCGTCTCAATAATACCAAGCTTGCGCATGAGCTTGTCAGCATGCTGGTTAACGTCACTGCGGCTGCGTGAATCTCCCTTTCTTTTCAAAGCCTCATAACCCGATAGAATGATATTATCATAAACGGACAGATTGCCAAGCATATGCATTTGCTGAAAAATAAACCCCATCTTGTGCATACGCAGCTCGGCCATACCCTTCTCCGACAGCTGCGACAGGCTCTCTTGATCAAAAACCACTTCACCTGCGGTTAACCGGTCCATTCCGCTGACTGTATACAGCAATGTTGATTTTCCTGAACCGGAGGGACCCATGACTGATACGAAATCACCTTCATGCAGAGTCAGGTTTACATTTCTCAGTACATTATTCTGGCTTTTATTTACGATATAGGTTTTGCATAAGTTTGTTACCTCTAGAACTGAAGTCATGTTAATTCCTCCCTGTATGTACGCTTTGGATCGTTATACATTGTTTCTGGCTTATTCCTCATTCATATTCCAGATCTGAATCTTCTTAATTTGACCGCAGCTTGTATATACCGCCAGTACGACCACGATCAGGATTAGCAGCGGGTACAGGAGATAGACCTGCAGTGGCACAATATTGAAGTTCATCCGGGTCAGACCAAACATACGGAAAATGATGCCGATCAGCCGTTCACCCAAAATATTGGCCGTAATCACGCCTAAGATGATCGAGCCAACCAGCAGCATCAAGATACGCAGAACCTGCCACAGTCGGATTATGCTATTCTGGAAACCGAGGCTCTTCATCACCGCAATGCCCTGTACCTCTTTAGTAATCAGCAGCCTTACGAACAAGCTGGTAATGAAGAAAGTAATTACGCAGACAATAACCGTAAGCAGTAGAATAATGCTTTTCAGCTGGCCCATAAACCCGCCAGTGACATCCCCGAGTAAATCTGTTGCGCTTTTGAGATCAAGTTCACTAAAGTCCTGCTTCATATCCGCTAAAATACGAGCCTTCTGCCCATCAGGTGCGTTGATGTTTCCAGCAATTTGATAGGCAGCCGCATTAGAGGGACTATAATCATCTCCAAGCCGGACCAAGTAGCCTTCATTCGTAATGGTCTGGAGAAGACCGGTGATGAGGAAAGTGTCCTGCTTACCGCCGATCTCAAAAATGATTGAATCTCCGATACGTTTATCATATTTGTCAGCCATAATGCTGGTAATCGCGATTTCATTTGCTAGCTTTGGGGCAACGCCGTCCAGATACTGAAAGGCTGCAGCCGGTTCACTTTTCATCGCGGTGATCCGCATATTGTCCTCACCATTGTCTGAAATGTATTTCGAGTTAATAGAATAATCTACCGACAATGTAACAGGAAAGTTGTGGTCGAGGAACTCCCGGGTCATCCTGGCCAGTTCGGCCTGTATTTCTGATACCTTCTTATCTCCAACCTCGCTTTTGGTATAAAAGTCAGCCTGGACGGTTCCAAAGTAGCCAATGAACTTCGGAGTTACAATCGTATTCATCAAGTTAACCGGAATGATAATTATCGCGGTACTTAGAATAAATGTAAGAATCAGTGCGGTGTAGCTCTTCATCCGGTTGAGCACATCGCTGAGCGCCAGAAATAGTGCCGGATGCATAAACTTGCTTTTATGAAGATGGATTTTCCGTGAAGCCTTGAAGCGCTCGCCCGTTTGGCCCTGCCGGATCGCATCTATGGCTGATGCCTGGTTAATTTTGCGCATGCATAGCGTACAGAATAGTAGAGTAACTGCGATAACGGCTATTGTGCTGCAGATAGAGACCATCAAGCCGGTACTGCCTCCGGGTAAAATGATATATTGCGAGATTTTTTGGGACATCAGATTTGAAAGCGGGATACTCACTCCAAGTCCGATTGCTCCGCCAGCCAGCGCGAGTCCTAAATATTTAGTCAGATACAGCTGTTTGATCGCAGCATTCCGAAATCCAATCGCCTTCATCACTCCGATTTCTTTGTATTCATCCTGCAGGGTAGAAACAATCGTAAATCTCAGGGTCAGGAAAGCAATGAAAATCAGAAACAGGCTGATCACAAATAGCATTGCGGAAATAATCTGGTCCGTCATATAAGATTTCTTCACCAGTTCTTTCTCTACTCCAAAATTCAAGGAGATATCCTGTTTGGAAAACGCTTTCGCTATGGCTCTGCCCTCCTCATCGTTAGTTCCCATAAAGCTCCATAGCCTAGTCAATGATTCCTCCGGTAGAGCACTCTGAAGATCTGTAAAGTCCTTAGAGGAGATCAACAGCCGCTTAAGGCCTAGTAAATCCGAGCCCATATAGGCATCCTTGAATACCTTTGTGATGGTAAAAGTTTTTGAGCTTTTCCCTACCTGGATTTTCAGTTCATCCCCAAGCTTCAATCCAGTGGTGTTCATGAGGCTAATCGGTAGCCCCACTTCTCCAACCTCCATACTAAACACTTCGTCCTTCTCTCCGAATACGAGATTCACTTGATCCGGAACCATAGCCAGCACCAGCCCGGTATTACCCGAAACGCTTTTCCGGCCCTTGGGTACAATTATATCCTTGGACAGAAGTCCAATCTGAAGCTGTGAGGAATAGGAATCGACACTTTTCTCCTTCTTGGCCCATGCGGCAAGACTCCGGTTATTCTCTTCAGTATTGGCTATGGAAATGTTGTAGTCAGCTACCTTGCTGTGGCTGATGAAGCTGCCAATCGCCGTCGTTGTGGAGTACATCAGATTTGTACTGCTCGCCACAAGCGTCGAAGCTAGTATCATAAGTACTAACAGCACCATATTCATTACTTTTTTACGCTTCAGGTCCTTCTTTAATATTTTTAGAAACACAGGCGTAAATCCCCTTTCTGGTAGGCTTTAATGTGATTATAAAGGGGCAGTTATTAAATAATCCTTAAGCGTGAAAATTACCAGTTTATCGTACATGCTGGAAGCTTGAATTCGTCATCTGATAGAATGACTAAGTACAAGGCTTAGATCCGGTACATAGATGTCAAAATTCCTGAGGAGGTTGAAGTATGCCGTTTGAGCTTATCCCATTTCCTGAAGTCGTGCCGAGTGCGGGCCAGCTTGTAGCTGTCCAGGCCTTAAAAGGAACCGGGGCAGGAGCAGTCTCATTGCTTGCGCTAGATCGGAATAGTGATCTCTGGCGGTTTGACTTGCACACAGGACACGCAAGAAAGCTGCTGCATGCCGATATACCTGATTTGAAATTAGAGGAGCCTGTACAGATTGTAGTATCGGCAGATGAATGCTTCGCAGCAATATCGGGCAGATTCAGCCAGCACGCAGCGTTGTACGATCTCCAAGATTCCACGCAGATCATGGCATTGTCCAGGGATGATTATCATTATGATGTTTGTACCTTCCCACTTGCTTTTGCTGAACATGAGGGCAGGACACTGTTGATTCACGGCACGAAATGGAACCGGCTGGATTTGCTCGATGTCCGTTCAGGTGAGAATCTGTCTACGCGTCAGTCAACGGTTTCCGTAGCAGAAAATGGGGAACAGCTCACGAAACACGATCTCGATTATTTTCACGGTAAAATCCTTCTCTCCCCTCAAGGGGAATGGATTGTTGATACTGGCTGGCACTGGCAGCCTGTCGCATCCATACGCTCCTGGAATCTTCAAGCATGGCTCACGAACCGCTGGGAGTCGGAGGATGGAGCTACCTTACGGGTGCTCGGGGACTACATGGAAGACTGGGATCAGCCTGTAGTCTGGCTTGATTCGTCTACTATCGCAGTCTGGGGACAACTGGCAAGTGATATGTATGATGAAGAAGACACGAAAGATTACGGCGATAACGGTTACTCTCATTTTCTGGCTATATATGACGTGCAAACCGGAGAACGGACAAATCTGTTCATTCCAGTACCTGAATACCGGACCAAACCCTTGCTCGATGGAGAGCATTATTTTCCACATGGACAAATCGCTGCAGTAAACGGGAAGATTGTAATGTGGGGACCGGAAAAGGGTTTGTCCATTCTAAATCCTGATTCGGGTGAAATGGAGCTCACCGACAAGACATTATATCCCTACTTCTACCATCCATATGCGGAGGTATTTCTTGAAATTAATGAATCCGGCCGTATATCGGGCAAGCGGCTAATCTGAGATGAATTGACAATTGAACACTGGAGGTACTTCACATGCTAATCAGGACAGCGTTAATAAGCGATTCACATGAAATTTCCAGACTTTCGGGCGAGCTGGGATATGCAGCAGAAGCCTCCCAAATGGCTGAGAGGCTTCGTGATCTCACTGAACAGAGAGACAATATCGTATATGTAGCAGATTCAGGGAATCAACTGCTGGGTTGGATTCATGCCCAGGTCCGTGTTCTGGTCGAGGCCCCGCGATTTGTGGAAATAACCGGATTGGTCGTAGACAGTGCTCACCGGGGAGAGGGCATTGGCAGGCAGTTAATCGCACAGACTGAAGTTTGGGCAGCACAATCCGGGTTCACCAAACTAAGAGTACGTACGAATCAAAAAAGGTCAGATGCGGTTCAATTCTATAACCGGCTTGGTTTTGTTCTTGTGAAATCGCAACATGTTCTGGATAAATCTATCGAATAGAGCCTTTTGTGAACTCATAAAATCCGAGTGCATGTGCCCAGTCCGGGAACCCGGCTTGGGCCATTTTATCGCTGCCGCCGCCTTTTCCCTGGAATTCGCCCAGATTGGCTTTAAAAAAAGTACCACAGGACCATTCTGTACTTCCGCTGCAAGCGAGCACGACTTTATTCTCCGCCGCCGTCAGCAGCAGCACGGGAAGTCCGGTATTTGCAGTCAGCTTCATGGCCAGACTCTGTAAATCCTTGAGGGTTTTATCCTCGAAGATGTGTGCGGCTACCCTAGCCTCAGACTCAAGTCCGGATAAGAGCTCTTGGGCCAAATAATGATTATTCTGTTCTTTGAGTGCACCCAGTTCGGCCTGCAGTTGCTTCTGCTCGGCTTCCCATTTCCCGATCCTGTCCAGGATTTCATCTTTGCCTGTATTGAATTTCGCAGAAAGCACGCCAAGGATACGCTGATTCTCGTTAGCCTCGTCCAGCGCACGCCCTCCGCATTTGAACGTGACCCGGATATTGCCCTTCTGTTTCTCCGCTCTCAACAGCTTGATCATCCCAATCGCTCCGGTAGCAGATACGTGAGTCCCGCCGCAGGCATTATGCTCCACTCCCTCAATCTCAACAATGCGGATATTCTCCGTAACCTTGGGCAGCTTCACCAGCGGCAGGTTAGCCATTTCCCCGGCGGTAACAAAATAACTTACGATACGGTGATCAAGCACTACATGGCGGTTGACTTCCTGCTCTGCCGTAGCCAGTTGATCCGCGGTTAGCTCCTGAAGCTCAATGTCGATGGTAGCGTAATCATTGCCCAGGTGAAAACTTAACGTATTCGCTTCGAACAGCTCAAGGAATACCGCCGACAGCAGATGCTGGCCGCTGTGCTGCTGCATATGGTCAAATCTGCGGTTCCAGTCTATCTGACAGCTCACTTGGCTTCCTTCTGGAACACGATCAACCTTGTGAAAGACCTCGTCCTCTTCAAGAATGACATCCAGTACGGGAATTCCGCCAATAGTTCCGGTATCACAAGGCTGCCCGCCTCCATGAGGATAGAAAGCTGTCTCCTCCAGAATCAGATATTGCCCGTCTTCGCGCTCTACCACTTTACTTATCGAGGTCTGCCATTCCTTCAAATAGGCCGACTCGTAATACAGCTTCTTAGTCATAATCAAAGTTCCTTTCTGAATCGTCTTTAGGCATCAGTGCATCGTATCCCATATTTGCTTTCCGATCAAGATTAACGTAACTGTGATAAACAATGGGCGGATATAACTGGCTCCCTTGCGGATAGCCAGCCTTGAACCGACTACAGCTCCTATGACAATCGGAATGCCCAGAAGCAGGCCATAATACAGGCTGACTGAGCCAAATGCGGCAAACGTAAGCAGACTTGCGATATTGCTCGAGAAGTTAAGCACTTTGGCATTGCCGGCGGCAGTCACAAATTCAAAGCCCAGCATGAGAAAGGCGAAGATCAGGAACGATCCGGCACCCGGACCAAAGAATCCGTCATAAAATCCAATAACCAAGGCAATACATATGCCGATAATCAGCGATTTTTTGCTGTCTTGAGAGTAGGTAGAGACGTCCCCCCAGGATTTTTTGAACAAAGTATAGACCGTAATGACGACCAGCATCACAATCACAAGCGGTTTCAGAAACGCTGAAGGTACCTGACGGACCGTAAGTGAACCAGCCACCGCACCCGCGATAGAGAACGGAATTAGGAATTTGACCATCCCAAAGTTAATCTTCCCGGAACGGACAAAAGACGCCGTACTCGTGAATGAGCATAAGGTCCCGGCCAATTTATTGCTGCCCAGAAGCATTGGGAGCGGGATACCGGCAGCTAGCAGTGCTGGAATGGAGATCAATCCTCCGCCGCCTACCACCGAATCAATCACACCTGCCAAAAAACCGCAAATCACTAAAATCGAAATCATTGCTATACTGCCATGCTCCATAATGCAAAAAAGCCTCCTGCCAGAGTGGAAATGTTCTACAAACAAACTCCAGCATACACAATTTCGCGGAAGTGTACCATAGTATTCTTTGATGAACTTTTGCAGTCTTTCATTTATGGATATAAAAAGAGTGACAGGAAACCTCCCTGCCACTCTTGTCACCTTCAGACTGCACTAGCTCATTTGTACGTATTCTGCTCATTTTTCTTATAGGTCGTTTTGTCATCCCTCAGGGCTTCCTTGCGTATATCACTTTTCTTCTGTTCCATCTGCTGGGCTTCCTGGCTGGTCACCGGAGCGTTGTTCAATTCGTCAACCGTATTGATCAGATTCTTATCCGGTTTGGTGTGGTTATCCATTGTATTGCCCCCTTTAAGTTGTTGGATTGATGGGTCGCATCAGCTTATTGTGGCAAGATATGGAGCAGATTATGCGTTGTGGCTGGAACCAGAGAATGTCCGCAAAAAAAACCGGCAAAGCAGATTCATGATCTGCCTGTCCGGCTTTTACATGCAATTATTTTATTCTTCCGAATCTACATTGTGGTAGACCTGCTGTACATCGTCCAGTTCCTCCAAAGCGTCGATCAGTTTCTCGAACTGCGCTTCAGCATCCTCTGGAAGAGCAAGATAGTTCTGCGGTAGCATGGTCAGCTCAGCGACAGTGAAATCGGTAATTCCGGCACCGCGGAAAACCTCTTGAACGGCATGGAACTGGTCAGGCTCGGCATAGACGATTACAGCCTCGTCCTCTTCCAGTACATCGCGCACATCCAGATCCGCTTCAATCAGCAGCTCCATCACTTCGTCAGCTGTTTTGCCTTCCAGGCCAATTACAGCTGTAGGCTCGAACATATAGGTTACGGAACCGCTGACACCCATGTTGCCTCCGTTTTTACTGAATGCGGAACGCACCAGCGGGGCAGTACGGTTAACGTTGTTAGTCAGCGCGTCGATAATGATCATCGAACCGCTGGGTCCAAATCCTTCATATCTAAGCTCTACGTAATTTTCATCACCGCTGCCTTTGGCCTTGTCCAGCGCCCGGTCAATAATGGCTTTAGGCACATTGTACGTTTTGGCGCGCTCAAGCACGACTTTCAATGCACGGTTCGATTCCGGGTCCGGTTCACCCTTCTTAGCCGCTACATAGATTTCTACACCAAACTTGGCGTATACCTTACTTGTATTGGCATCCTTGGATGCCTTCTTTTCTTTAATATTATTCCATTTACGACCCATATTCTTCCCGCTCACTTTCCAACATTAATTATAAACAGTCCAATATATTATACCTCCGCTCTGTGTATCCCGTAAAGGGCAGTCCCGGCGACGGTTAAAAATCGAGCAAAGCCAGCAATCTATCCAGCCCGACAGCCTGGATCAGCACAGGGATTCGCGGACCTGTCTCCTGGCCCAGCACCAGCTGATAGATTAGGGTGAACAAACGTTTTTGATTGAATTTCATCGTTTTTTTATCCTCGTTATAACAAATAGCGTATATTTCTGTCATCATCTGCTCATCCTCCAACCCTCCGGTCCTCAGCAGCCCGCAAAATGCTTCCAGCCATGCTTGCTCATGTGTCTCCAAAGTCTCGTACAGGGCAGTATCACGGCTGGAATTTACGGTAACCAGCTTTTGCGGCATCCAGTGCTTGATCCAATATTCCGCCCGCTCCGCTGTTTGCTTCAGCCCGTACTCATCCACTACTTCTCCGTTCCGGGTCATAATCTCGTGTAGCAGATTTAGATCGAAATGAATCAGAGGCAGCAAGCCTGCAATGGGACCGAATCTAGGTATTCTGTCGTTCAACGGATAAATCAGCGAAAGCTCTACCGCCGAATCCATATCATCCGTGAGTGTACGGGAATCGTGAGCCTTCCGGTAACGTTCGAATTCCGTATAATTGCGGAGCACATCTTCATCCATTCCGATATGAAACTCAGCGTCCGGCTGGTATTTGGCAAACAGAAACAGAATATTCTCCGGGGCATAGACCTTCAGCAGATCGTCTGGCGTGTAGTTATTCCCGGACGAGCTGGACATTTTGGCAAAGCTGCCTTTGATTCTTATAAATTCGTAAGGCTCATACATAGGCGGTTCATTCCCAAAAATCTTCTTCGAGATCACGGAGGCTACATTGTAGCTGCCCGTTTCCGACGAATGGTCGCGGCCTCCAGGCTCGAACAGCACTTGCTCCAGATTCCAGCGCATCGGCCAGTCGATTTTCCATTGGAGCTTGATATTCTCCGCTTCCGCAACAGACGTCGTACAGTGATGGCCGCATTTACAGCTATAGGTCAAGAGTCCTTGCTCTTCATCAAAATAATGTACTGTAGTCGAGTCCTTGCCACAATCCCCGCAGTACACACTGACAGGATAAAATGCAGCTCTCTCTGCTTCGTTGGCTTCTCCCGTTTTGAAGGACATCAGAATGTCATAGATTTCTCCTCTGCTGCGCAGTGCCTGAAGGATTCCCGGAGCATAACGGCGGGATTGATATTCTTTGCTCTGATAGATAAATTCAGGCCTGATCCCAAAAGCGCTGAGCGCCTGTTCAAATTCCTGTTCAAAATGCTCCGCATAGGAAGTGTGACACCCGTAGGGACAAGGAACCTGCGTATAGGGCCTGCCGATATACTGACCGAAACTTGGGTCCACATGAACCGGAACCTTACGGAAACGGTCAAAGTCATCCCATGAAAAAATAAACCGCACCTTTTTGCCCGCTTTTTCAAGAGCCTTACTTACAAAATAAGTCGTCACAATCTCCCGGAAGTTCCCGATATGGATGTGGCCTGACGGACTGATCCCTGAAGCACATACGAATGTCTGCTGCTCCGGGTGGCTTTCGATTAACCGTTTTGCAATTTTCTCTGACCAATGCATGAATAATCACCTCTACAATTATTGTAAAAAAACAACAAAAAAAGCCCTCATCCTCAAGATTGTTATCTTGAGGACGAGAGCTGTAATCAGCGCCGTGGTACCACCTCTGTTCGCGGACATGTCACCATGCACGCCTCTTCGGGTACGGCCATTACGCTTATACCCTATCTCTGTAACGGGAGAACCCGTCATAGCATCCTTGGGCGCGCTGCCCAATTCCGTATGAGGCTCAGAGACTTTTTTCGTTAGGCACACTGCTGCTCCGTTTCACCATTCCGAAGCTCTCTGTGAACTATGCCGCCTAATTACTCTTCTCGTCATCGCTGAAGTGATATGCTGTTTCAATATATTCCACTATAGCAAAACCAGTTCAGAATGTCAGTATCCAAAAATCAAAGCCAAACTTTATTTGCCGTTTCAATGATCAGGCGAAGCTTATCCCACTGTTCGTCCTCCGTCAGCATGTTACCTTCTTCGGTAGAGGCAAAGCCGCATTGGGCACTGAGGCACAACTGGTCGATCGGAACCAACTGTGCAGCTTCTTCAATACGTGCGATGATCTGCTCGCTGCTCTCCAGGCCGCCATGCTTCGTTGTCACTAGGCCTAGTACAACTTGCTGGCCTTGGATGAAGCGTAGCGGAGAGAAGTCGCCGGAACGTTCATTGTCATATTCGAGGAAAAAGGCATCTACTTTAGCCAGTCCGAACAGAGTTTCAGCTACGGGCTCATACCCGCCGGCGGCAAACCAGGTAGAACGGAAATTCCCCCGGCAGACATGAAGTGCAATCGTCATATCCTCCGGCCGCCCGCTGATACTTTCATTAATCAACCTCACATAATCCTTGGCGAGCTGATCGGGATCAATGCCGCGGCTGCGCAGATGCGCCCGGTGTCTGCCGCTGCAGAGAGTCCCCCAGGTCGTATCGTCCAGCTGCAGATAACGGCATCCTGCCTCATAGAAAGCACGGATGGCCTGCTGATAGACTTGGATAATATCACGATACAGCGTCTCACGGTCAGGATAGATCTCATTGCCGTTGTAATCCTGCACGAAGTGGAACAACGCCGGAGAAGGAATAGTCATTTTGGCCAGTGTATCTCCAGCCATCTGCTGCAGCTCAATGAACTCTCCCACCATGGGATGATCACCGAAGGCGATTTTGCCCACAATCCGGAAGCTTTCTGCACGCTGAGCTGTCTCTTTGACACCTCTGCCTTGATCCAGACTAATCTTCTGCGTGCCTGTGATTCCGAGGAAGAAATCCAGATGCCACCAGGACCGGCGGAATTCTCCGTCAGTAACAGCCTTAAGCCCCAGAGCCTTTTGCTGTTCCAGCAGCTTGAATATTTCCATATTCTCAATTTCATGAAGCTGCCCGTCTGTGATTTCTCCTTGTAAACGCAGACTGCGCGCGGATTTCAGTTCCTCTGTCCGGAGGAAGCTGCCGACGATGTCGTAGCGAAAGGGCGGAGTATTTCGTTTGGAGCCGATAACTGGACTGATCATACGTCCCTCCTGCGGTTAGAGTAAGAAAGATTTAAGGTCGAAAACATTCCTGGATACCTGGTCATTCAGAATATCGATGTAGGTGGACATCATCTCACCTGGCTTGCGGTCCTTATGGGCGATCCAGCCGACGGTGAATACCTCAGGACTGTCAAAAGGAATCGTTACCAGCCCATCGCCATACCGTTCAGTATCCATAATTCCCGTTCCTACCGTGTAGGAATCACTGCCCAGCAAAAGATGGGTCAGCGTCGCCCGGTCCGTTACTTGGATATTCTTCTCAATCTGCGTGAAGCTGAGCATCTCCTCCGAAAAATGCAGCGAGTTGTTCTCCCCCTGCTCAAAGGTAATGTACGGAAAGGGAAGGATATCAGCTAGCGTGATCATTTCTTTACCCGCGAGAATATGCCCTGCCCTCACATACACATGCGGATTCGTATTGAACAGCGGGGTAAACTTCAGATTCCCGTCACTGAACAGCTTGTTCATCACCTTATAGTTGCTCTCATTGATATAGAGAATACCCAGATCACTGCGCAGAGTCCGCACATCCTCAATAATCTCATAGGTCTGCGTTTCTCTCAGACTGAAGTTATATTCCGGCACTTTGCTCTCTTTCATCAGTTTAACAAAAGCATCGACAACAAAAGGATAATGCTGGGTGGACAAGGAGAAATAGATCGGGCTGCGTTTCTTGCCGGTATAACGGTTCTCCATGAATTCAGTCTGTTCAATAATCTGCCTGGCATAACCAAGAAATTCTACACCCTCGGCTGAAACGCTGATGCCCCGGTTGTTCCGTTCGAAGATCGTAATTCCCAGTTCGTTCTCCAGCTCCTTGATGGCGTTGGAGAGGCTTGGCTGGGAGACAAAAAGCCTTTTGGCCGCTTCATTCATTGAGCCGCTGTTCGCAATTTCAATAGCATAGCGGAGCTGCTGCAAAGTCAAACCTGTTCCTCCTTTTACAAGGACTTTATTGCTAATACTTCATTACCCGGCTACAACAGATGCCGTCCCTCGGAAGGAACGGCACCTGGGTTTCTGCTTATAGTAGCATAGATTTACGGTTCCATCCATGCCGGATGCAAGAAGGGTTAGCGGTTTCTTATTGGCTGCGCTTTTTACCTGCATCAATCTTGGACGGGTCCAGGCCTTCCCAGATGTTCTTGATATCCGCCAGCTCAGGATGCTCAAACACCAGGAATGCAGTAGGAAGATAACGCTCGCCATACTGGGAGGAAGGCTTGTTGACAATCTCATTGTCCTTCACCAGAACAGTGGATGATCCACCGTCGAGGTTGGCGGCGATAACAGCTCCATGCTTCAACATAATCTGCTGCACATCATAGAGGTTTGCACCAATGCTGTAACCGGGTTGTCTGCCGTCAATGACTACGAACAGCAGCGCACCGTCGGCACGCTGGCCCATCGCGGTTCTGGGAGCAATCCCCCAGCCCTCGGCAGCATTCTTAATCAGCCCTTTGCCATTGACTATAATCCGCGGCTGAAAAGACACGGCCTCCTGCACTCCCAGCTTGCTAAGCTCATTGAGAGTGTAATTCCCGGCGATCATTTTACCCTGCTTGTCAAGGCCAACGATCTGTGTGGAATTCTTGCCCCCGAGACCATTATAGAAAAGCTTGCCTTGTGAAATAACCAGCCCAATCGGTTTGAAGCCGTTTCCCTTCCAGTTGGGGTCTGCGAACCCCCCGCCATTCACACCGGCAATGGCTCCTGTACGTGCCACCATGCTGGTCACTTTTTCGCCTGAGCCTGTCTTGTCCGGTACGCCCAAGCGGACCTTGGTTGGATCATTAACCGTCATAACAAAACCGGTATAGCCGCTGCCGGATACTTTCTCTATTTCAACCAGGGGCTTGTCTTGTTCTTCTGCGGTTGGTTCCTGGATCACGTGGGTGTCCTTCTCATCCCCCATATGCTGAAACCGCAGATTGTATTCCTTGACGCGATCCTTCAGTTCATCTTCGCCAATAATATATTTCGCCAAATAGCGGTGCTGAGTGGTTATTAGCGTATCTGCTATTAAGTAACGGGTGTTTTGGGCAGAAGGTGCAAAATACAGCCATCCGCCAGCAGCTAACAGCAGAAATACGAAAAACAGAAAAACTCTGGAGAGTGTGCGGAAAAAGCTTTTTTTCTTGCGTTTACGAACGGGCTTCTTCTTACGGACGGTGTTACGCTGTGGTAATGATGAAGAATTCACTTCTTGGTTTCCTCCCTGGTACTATCTGATAATGGAAAAGCATTTGTCATATACCCCATCATAGACGATAATGCCAGATTAAAGGTTTCAGTTTGTTCAACTATCTCCCTACATTCATTTAAAGTATTACCTCGATAAAGCGAATTTTCATGCACAAATCATTCCAGTCGAACACAACCGGCAACTTCCGTGATAAACTAACGAAAATGTTTACTTGCCGCACAACAGTCTTTTGGCTGGGCTTAGTAATATTCACCATAATCAACCCGGAGGGAATACATGAAAACATTACTACTCAAGTGGAATCAACTAAGCCTTGTAAATCGGATCCTTGTGGGGATTATTGTGGGGGTAATCTTGGCGTTGTCCGTTCCTAATGCAACAGGTATCAACATTTTCGGTTCATTATTTGTATTATCATTAAAAGCGGTTGCACCTGTATTGGTCTTACTCCTGGTGATATCTGCCATCTCGCAGCATAAAAAAGGCCATCAAACGAATATGAAATCCATCCTTGTTCTCTATGGTTTAAGTACTTTTCTGGCAGGTCTGATTGCAGTCATTGCAAGTTTCATATTCCCGGTAACTTTATCACTTGTAAAGGGAGCCACCGATCTGACTCCACCTGATGGGATTGTAGAAGTCCTAAAGTCATTGTTGTTCCAGGTGGTCGACAATCCGGTTCATGCGCTGCTGAATGCTAATTACATCGGTATTCTAGCTTGGGCTATCCTGCTTGGATTTGCTTTGAAGAATGCCCATGAGACTACAAAAAATATGCTAACCAACTTTTCAGATGCCGTATCACAAATCGTCAAATGGGTAATCAATCTGGCACCATTGGGAATTATGGGACTTGTTTTTGATTCCATCACATCTAACGGCCTTTCTTCCATGCTTGATTACGGGAAATTACTTCTCGTTCTGGTGGGATGTATGTTATTTATGACGCTTGTTGTGAACCCCTTGATCGTATACCTGAATATTCGCAGAAATCCGTATCCGCTTGTTATCAGCTGCCTTAAGGAAAGCGGGATAACCGCATTCTTCACCCGAAGTTCTGCTGCCAACATTCCAATCAACATGAGATTATGTGAAAAACTCAATTTGGACAAAGATACGTATTCGGTATCCATTCCATTAGGTGCTACGATTAATATGGCGGGTGCTGCGGTAACGATATCCGTCTTAACTCTCGCAACGGTTCATACCCTTGGCATTGAAGTGGATTTTGGTACCGCGCTTGTTCTAAGTGTTCTATCTGCTGTATCTGCTGCAGGTGCTTCAGGTGTTGCCGGCGGGTCGCTCCTACTCATTCCTCTGGCGTGCAGCATATTCGGAATTCCGAATGATATTGCGATTCAGGTCGTTGGTGTAGGATTCATCATCGGCGTATTACAAGATTCTTTTGAAACAGCACTGAATTCTTCCTCCGACGTACTTTTCACAGCAACAGCTGAATATTCAAAAAACCGTAAAGAGGGCAAAGCATATCTAACTAATGTCTAGTTAAAAATGCCAAAAAAAGACGACACTCATTCATTTGTTTCTGAATGAAATGTCGTCTTTTTTCAGGTTTAGCGATTCCGTCCAACACCGCTACCGTGATTCGTCTCGTAATGCGGGAAACTGCGAAATTTCAATTGAATTCCCCGTTAATCAGAACAATGTAGCCGGAATCAGCTTGCGTCCGCCTTTTATAAGCGTGGATTCCAGCATTTCTCCCTTTTCACCGCCAAAATACAGCTGCCAGTACACGCCAAACCGGATACTGACATCATTCTTCACCAGCTCCGGCGGCGTAACGATCAGCCATTGGAACCTAAGTGCCTTGGAGATTTCAAATACCGGATCGAGTACGTTGTTGGAGACCATTTCACCAAAGGGATTGTCATATAAAAAGACCGTCCAGCCTTTGTTCTCGCGGTTGACCCGTTTATGGGTCATGATCATCATCGCCACCAGCAGCTGGACCGACTGGCGTTGTCCGCCGCTGCCGACCGCTTCATCCAGCGCACCGCGGTTGATGACTTCCCAATCGGAGTAATGGTACTCCTCGGGAGCAGCATATAAGAAATAGTTCTCCGTTACCGGCTTGTAAACCTGCAAGACCGGGAAGCGGTTCTGCATCGAGGCATAGACAATCTTACCGTCACTGATCAGATCCTTGAGCGCTGCTGCCGGAACCTGCTCGATCTTCGGGAATTTCTCCAGCAGGCTGCTGATGCAGCTGTTGAAGTAGTCGCTGACCAGCGGTTCGATATCTTCTGTGGTTTTCGGAACATTAATGTTCTTATAATTCAAACGCACTAGCGGGAAGGCATGACCGTTCTCGTTGTGGATAATCATCCGGCGTTCCATCCGCTTCAGGATGTCGACGATCTGCACAACCCGCTTGGCAGCACGGCCGACCCACATCTTGCGGGAGAGCTCCATACCTTCCTTATCACTGCGGATGCTCTCAATCTGGTCTTGCGAGCTCTGGAGCATGGAGTCCAGCACCTGAAGCGCAATGGAGAAGTCTTCCCAGTGAACAGTATTCAGGCGTTCCTGGATCTTGACCTCCAGCTCCGCATTCCAGCCGCTCTTGGCAAGCTTGCCGCTGAGAGCGTTCTTCTCTTCCTTAACTCTCCGCGAAATTTCGCTCCGTTCACTGCGGCTCTCCCTGCTGCGCAGCAGCCATTCACCCACCGCACGCTCGCATTCCTCTCTTACACGATGCTGGATCTCTTCAGGAATGTCCCGGAGCTGCAGTCGCCCTTCCACATGAGTTTCCATGATTTTACTCTGGCTCGCGAGCGTCTGAAGCCACTGATCCAGGGAAGTCAGCTTCAGCTTACTGCTATTCAGCGCATATTCATTCTCCCGGGACCGTTCTCTAATCTCTTCTTCTTTTTGGTCCAGTGGATCATGCCACTGCTCAGTCGCTCTTTCATGCTTCTCCTTAATCGACTTCTCCAATTTAGCCAGCTGCTTCTGCAGGTTATCCAGCTCGGTCTGGCAGCGGACGAAGGAATCACGGACATGCTGATAATCCTCGTCCAGAATCCCGGTATCGCTCCTCTGACGCGCTCTGGCTGACATAATCGAGTCAGGAGTGTCTCCGGGTTCCGGCACATTGCGCCAGTTAGGATCTATTTGCTGGACCGCCGTCTCAAGCTCGGCCACCTGCCCGGCTGCAGATTTGATCTGTGCCGACCGTGTACGGATTTCCAGCTCATTGCGGCTCAGGGATTGCTGGAGACTCTCTAGTGTGCTGAGTGTCTCCAGCAGCTTCTGCTGAACGGAAGCATCAGGTATGGATTCAATCATTTCGTCTGGATTCTCAAAAGTAGAAACCTGAAGCCCATCCGGGAAGATCAGCTCTGGGAACCATGTTTGCAGTCTCGGGAATAATGAATATCTGGTATCTCCATGCCATTTTTCCCGCTCAAGGGAGGTGCTGATAAGTTCCGCTTTTAGCTGTGCGAGCTGGTGTTCCTTGCCTGTGATCTCTTTATTCAGATCACCTTTGCGCTCAAGCGCCTTCTGCTTGTCCTTATAATCCTGTTCCTGCTTCTTGGTCCGTTCGTTCCACTCGCGCAGTGCTGCCGCTCTGTCCTCCTGCTCGGATTTGCCGGCCTCGCATTCGGCGGTTTCTCTCATAATTAACGCTATTGCTTCTTCGTTTTCACTGATTTCTGTATTCAGTGCGCTTATAGCTGTGCGCACCTCGTTTTGCAAACCCTCAAGTGCATTCAGCTTGCCCTTCAGACTAACCGATTGTTCACCTTGGAATAACCGTTCATATTCCTGCCTTGCGGATTTCAGCTTGGACAGATAACCTTCAGCATCCTGCAGCTCAGCTTCCTGTTCCTTCAGTCTGGCAGAAATCCCCTGCTTCCATTCCAGAAAACGGTCCGGCTGCAGTACCATTTGCGGACCTTGCCCGTCCAGCACGAGGAAGGGCTGCGCCGCAGGCTGCGCCATCTGTTCGCGGATGAAGATTGGCACCGCTGATTTTAGCAGCAGATCCTTCAGTATGTCCGGCTGCAGCTTAGCAGCCTCGCGTTCAGTAACGATGAGGCCGTAAGCCAGTAAAGGATTACGCTCTAGCTCTTCCTCCCGGATCAGGTAGGGCTGATCGTTCAGGAAAGCACTGCCAAGCATCGAGCTGATCTTCAGCGAATCGAGCCTGTCCTTAACCGTCAGCAGATCGCTGTTCGGCAACCAATGCGCTTCATGCTGAAGCTCAACATCCAGCAGTTGATGATAATACTCTCTTCTGAGCCTTTTGGTCTGCACCTCAGCTTCATCCAGTCTGCGGATGAAGCGTTCCTGTACGGCGGCCTTCGCTTCGAACAAGCCTGTAGTGCCCAGCTCGTTATGCTCCTCATACAGCTCCAGCAGTACCACGAGCTGAGACCAAAGCTGTGACTCTTTGTTCAGCTGTACATCCAGCTGCGACTGAAGCTCGCTCTCCTGCTGTTCATGGCTGAGAAGCTTCTCGCTAAGCTGAGTCTGCTTTTTATGCAGATTGAAGCGGTCATCCTCAGCAATTTTACGCCGTTCATTCAGCGTTATGATATTTTCGGCGAAGCTTCTGGCGTATGCGATGGCCCGCTGAAGCGATGCTGCCGGTGAATGGGAAGCTTCCTGCCCATGGCGGGAAGCGAACACTCCCAGAGCTTCCGTATATTGGCGGATGGAGGAGGTCAACTCATTAATCCGGCTGTCCAGCCCGCCCAGCTCCAGCAAAAAGCTTTCCCGTTCTTTGCGAACCCCCGCTTCTTCAGCGGTCAATGAGTGCTGACGGCGGCTGAACATGGAAATCTGCTCTTGCCACAGCTTGAACACATCCACCCACTGTATGCGCAAGTTTTCCTTCGAAGCCTGCACCACCTCTTGGCGCTCCTTCATTTCCAGGGAGCCTTCGATGGCTTCAATTTCCTTCTGCCACTGCTCCATCTGGCGGAGCTGAAGCATCCGGCGGGCCAGATAAAGGGCGACTTCAAGCTCCTTTTCCTTGGCCTTCGAATCTTCCAGCCGTTGACGGGCCCTGTTCTGATTGTCGCTAACCTGTTTGAAATCCTCCTGTTTCCGGTCAACTTCCTCTCTGCTGCGCAGGTAATTCAGGTTGTCTCCCTCAAAACGCAGCTGACGGGCTTCCTGGTGTAGCACCACTAGTTCATCTGCTTTTTTGCGGCGCTCTTCCTCGGCTGCTTTCAATTCATCATGTATGACCGTGTACATTTGCCGTCCCAGCAGCTCCGTTTCACGGTAGCTCCGGTCTGCTTCCGTCCCCTGCTTCACCAGTTCATATAGCGGTGCCGCCAGTGTAGTGAATTCGGCAAACGCCTTCTCCCGCTGCTCCAGCATCGGCAGTCTCTGCGCAACAATCGCCGCGTCCATGAACATTTTCTGAAGGGAGCCCTCCTGTTCGGACAGACCTTCGTTCAGGCTGGTGCCGATTTCGGGAATGATAAGTTTTTCGAACAGGTTCTGGTTCGTAAAGGCATCATTTTTCTGGAAATACCCTTTAATCCCCCCCTCTTCACCATTAATCCGCCGCATGTTGCGCCATTCACCGATATGGATATCCCGTTCCGCCAGGAAATGATAATACCTTTTCAGATCCGAGCTGTGGCTTCCGAAGGAGGCAATTTCGCCCCGGTGGTCACGCACGAACTGCTGTATGCTCTCAAAGCTCACAGGCCCCCCCGCTTTGTCATCATATAGAGGCAACGTGGACAGCGTAAGCTCTGCATGCTCTTCATAATCCAGCAACGCATAGAGCAGATAGTCGACCTTGATCTCCAATTGATCCGCAGAGCTGTGGGCTGTCATCGCAATGCCTGTGGTCATATACTCGTTACGATCACTGTTATCCAGCCGCCACTCAATAGCCACATGAAAGGTGTAGGGCTTGAGCTGTTTTTTGTGATTATGAAAAAAAGCCTCGACCTGATTCTCATTGTCCTTGCCCCAGGCCGCTTTCGGAATTAGCAGCTGAAAAATCGACTGCAGCAGCACTCCCTTACCGCCACCGTTCATCAGAGTAATCAGCGTGTTCGCCGGACCCTCATCATTGCTGAGGTCCAGGACCATATCGTCATACTTTTTGAGCATCTTCTCATATTTGAGTCCGGCAATCCGGATCCGTTCAATACGCGGCATGGGCCTCCCCCTCCTTCTCCGTCAAGGTGCGTAGGGTAAGAGCTTTCAGCTCCTTATAACGGTCAACATCGTGGTACAGGTAACGCATTCTTTCATATAATTCTTCCCGCGGGAAGATCCGCTTCTCATTCTCCGAGATGAATACCAGATGCTCTTCCTCCAGCAGCTTCATCCCCTCATGAATCAGGCCGATCCGGGAACCGGCCCCCCGGGTCAGGGAATCGCCTTCCTCCTGGCTTTTGGTCTGCATGTATAGGCTTGTCCAAACCTTATGCATTGCCTGAATATCCAGTCGCCATTGCTTGCTGAAGCCCCCGTCAGCATCCATTTCCACCCACGACTGAAACAGCGAGGATACCTGGTCGGAGATTTGAATATAGGACATACTGTCCTGCCCCGGCTTGAAGTGGTGTTCATCCTGATCCATCTCGGCCAGGAACACCAGAATGATGATGTTGATGATATGTAAATGGGTTTTACGCTCAATCCGTGAATATTTGTTCCTGAGTTGGGTGAAGTTGCTGGCAAAACCCGAGCCCAGCGGATTGACCAGCAGATGCAGGCGGTGTCCGGAATTCATAATCCGGCAGCCTCCTTCTTTGGCCATGTACTGCAGCGCATCATAGGCTCCCGTGTCCTGCAGGCACTCGGCGGCTGCGGGATCATCCAGCGAGATCACCTTCCGGCGAAGCAGGTCAAAAAACAGCCGTGAGGCCTGCTGCAATTGTTCGAGTGAATAGCTCATGCTGGTTCATCTCACCTCTCGATTATAGTAATGGTATACGGACTCATTTCCAGGCCCGGCCAGGAGATACTTGGGCTGTTATTGCCCTGAATCGTTGTACGCAGCACCTTACCGCACAGCACCTCCAGATCGGGGTTTGCACCCAGCAGCCGCTGGATTAATTTCTGGCATTCATCTGCCGCTCCGCCCTGCTTATTGTCTGTGTCCAGCTCCTGTACAGTAATTTCAGTGTGGAAGAACTGCACCCACAGATCGATTGCATCCGGTGTAAGCGACCATTTGTGCTGTTGCTCCTCTGTGAAAGCTTCTGCTGAAAAAGTAAAACTGCCGTGATCCGCCAATCCTTTAAAAACAGGACGCCACAGCTCGGCAACCTCCGGCCATGGTATAGATCTCGGCGTATAGGAGATGCTCTCTTCTTCACCTGCTTCATCCGGCTCGTCCAATGCATCTTCAGGCAGGAACCCGACCTCCTGTTCTTCCCATGCCCAGGCCAGCGGATAGATAAAGTCCTGATTAGGGGCAAACAGTCCGCTAACCAGCAGCTCCAGGCTGTCCGCATCCGGCAAGCCATCGGCTTTGACCCATTCCTCCCAGACATTCGTGCGGAAATTAAAGCCGCCCGCTCCCCAGAAGAGCTCAGGGAAATTCAGCCGGAGATTCGTCTCAGCCTCAAAGATGCTCAGTACCACCTCGGCTAGTTCATCATGCACCCGTCTCGACAGCTCCACTCTTTCCGACAGTTGACGGAGCTCATTGAAGTCGATAACATCCTTCTCATCATTGGCCAGACGTGCCAGCGAGCGGTGGATATTATCAAAATGCTTGCGCTCTTCATCAAACTGCAGGTGGATTTCCTCCAGCCGCTGATGCCGCATCACCCCGTATTCACTGAACATATGCTTCGGATTGCGGCGCAGCGCATTGCGGTATTCCTGCTGCTGCTGAGTCATCTTCCGTACCCGTGAGATCAGCTCACCCACATCCTGCATCGCGCGCGTCACCCGTCCATGCTTGATATGCATCTGAATTTCCAGCAGTTTAATGCTGATCTGAAATTCTTCTATAATCTCATGGCTCATGAAGATCAGCTCCATGGCATATTCCGACAGCCGGTAAACGGTTTTGCCGCTCTCCTCCCAGCTGGTGCGGGTAGCATCCTCATCGACAGTAAAGTACTTGTATTTCTGCACCGCCATCTGCCGGGACAGATCATCGTAATAGAAGGCTTCGAAATCTCCGCCGCTCCCGCTCCATAGCAGACCATCCACCAGCCGCTCCACTGATTCGGCAGTACCGAGTTTGGTTATATCGAACCGCTCGAGTGAACTCCAGGCCAGCTCCACGATATCCTCCCTGGCTCTAAGCTCACTGGATTCCAGTTCCAGATAATAGACCTGCAGCAATACGCTTAGCGCAACCATTTCCTTATAAGGCTGCAGCTCGCCCAGATTCATGCCCGCCCCCAAGGTCCATAAGGGATTGAGACGTTTGTTCCGTTCTCCAAAGTCACTCCAGTTCATGCTTCACTCTAACCTCGCCATCACTTCGTAATTTAAGACTTTCTGGGAACCTCATAAAATAACATAAACCCATATCTGCCCCATGAAGGGTGGAATATGGGCTATATGTTATCGGGGAATATATGTTTCTATTATACCAATGATATAGAATTCTGGCTATTTGCAAAAATATAAATGCATTAAAAATAGGGGCTGTTCCAAAAGTAATGAAATGGCTACTTGGTACGGCCCCGCTGTTTTTGAGTTGGATGGACTTGTGCACTTGGTGCGGACGCTCCGCGAATGGACTGTTGCTACAACTGTTGCTACAATCGCTGTGCTCTCCAGATTTTATTTATTTCCCGTAGCGGTAAAAATCCGGAGAGCAAGGCGACCGCTACCGCTTTTCCGCAATCAGTCCATCCCATATAGATACAGCAAAGCGCATACCAACACCGGCATGCGCTTCTAAGACTGGAAAGATTCTATACTTCTGGAGACGTTTCTACATATTTTTTGAAATTATCGAGAATCGCCTGCCACCCGGCTTGCTGCATCTCGACGGTATTGGTCTCTTCCGCATCGAACACGGTGATGATTTTCGTGTCGTTATCTTGGCGGGAAAATTTGACTTCTACCTTTCTGCCGTCAGCAATCGTGTAGGCGATGACCTCGTTAATGCTCACATTGTCGTATACTCCGGTAAAATCAACCCCAAAACTTCCGTCCTTGGCTTCCATTCTGGACAGGAATTTACCCCCGGCCTTCAGATCATTCTCGGCATATGGCGTATGCCAGTCTTCGGAAGCGGTATTCCACTGCGTGATATGCTTCGGCTCTGTCCAATAGGTCCACACACTTTCAACGGGAGAATGAACGATTGTTTCCACTGTTATCGTTACCGGCTTACCTGTTTCCAACACATAACCTCCTTGATGGCTGAGATATATACGTTACTTACAACCTTTATTATAGCAAAAAAAGCATGTACTACATTTCTTTTTAATTGCTATATTCCCAAACTTGTTCATATTATTATTTACCATAATTAATGTTCTGCATACTTCACATGAAGCAAGTAATGCAGATTTGCTTGTACCGCAGGCCACTCGTCGTCAATGATACTGTACAGTACGGTATCCAAAATAGAGCCTTCCGCAGTGATCCGGTGTTTGCGTAAAATGCCCTCCCTCACCGCACCAATACGTTCGATCGCCTGTTGAGATCTAAGGTTATCCCCTACGATAGTGAAATTGACCCGGATGAAACCCAAGGATTCAAAACAATACTGCAGCAGAAGTGACTTAGATTCCGTATTAACAGCTGTTCTCCAGAACTCCGGTGAAATCCAAGTACAGCCAATTTCCGCGTTGCGGTGATTGTGATCGATGTGCATAATCCGCGATGTACCGGCGATCCTGCCTGTGGATTGTTCGATCATGACAAAAGGGAGCTCCGTTCCCTTTGCCTGATTGGCAAGAGCCGTATCTATTAATCCTTCCGCTTGTGCGGCAGATGTGATTTTGCGCCAGGTATACTCCCAAATTTGCGGATTGATCAGAATAGCAACCAGTTCGGACTTATGCCCGGCTTCCATAGGAACCATTCTAATACTAGTGCCGATAAGTTCTTTGATATTGTTGGAAATCACGAAGATGCCTCCTATAGACATATTATTCCAGCTAATTCCCGCAGAAGGGAACCCTCATATGATTATAAAATACATATATTATCCCTGTCTGCCTCATTCATATAAAAAAACAGCCCCGTTTGTGTAAAACGGGGCTGCACAAGGCCGTTATTTTTGCCGGCATATTAATGAAGAAAACCTATCCTCTTCCCTCAATCTCACTTGCAATTCGCCGGACAAGCTCAGATAGGCTCATGACTCCGGCATCGCCGCCCTCACGTTTTCTTACAGCTACCATAGCGGAGCTCTGCTCTTGCTCACCAAGCACAAGCATGTACGGTACTTTCTCCAACTGGGCTTCACGGATTTTGTAACCCAACTTCTCATTCCGCAGATCGAGCTCGACGCGGATTCCGGCAGCCTGCAGTTCTTTTTTTACCTGAAAGGCATAATCGGCATAATGTTCAGAGACTGGCAGCAGCTTCACTTGCACCGGAGACAGCCACAGTGGAAAAGCACCGCTGAAATGCTCCGTAAGAATCCCCATGAACCGGTCAATCGAGCCATAGATGGCACGGTGGATGACGACCGGACGGTGTTTCTCGCCGTCTTCGCCGACATAAGTCAGATCGAACTTCTCCGGCATCTGGAAATCCAGTTGAATGGTCCCGCATTGCCAGCTTCTCTTCAGTGCATCCTGAATATGAAAGTCAATCTTTGGTCCATAAAACGCCCCGTCCCCCGCATTTACCCGATAGTCAATTCCGCGCTCATCCAGTACTTTTTGGAGCGACGCTTCCGCCTGATCCCATAACGTTTCCGAACCCATATAGTCTTCCGGCCGTGTAGACAGCTCTACCTTGTATTCGAAGCCAAATACCTTGTAGATGTAGTCGATCAGCTCCAGAACGCCACCGATTTCTTCTTCGATCTGCTTAGGAAGCACGAACAGATGGGCGTCATCCTGGCAAAAGGTCCGGACCCGCTTCATCCCGTTCAGCGCTCCTGAAAATTCATGACGGTGCACCTGGCCAAACTCCGCGATACGCATCGGCAGTTCCCGGTAGGAATGCAAGCTGTTTTTGAACATCAGCATATGCCCCGGACAGTTCATAGGCTTCAGTGCATATTTCGTTTCATCCACCTGAGTAAAGTACATGTTGTCTTTGTAATGGTCCCAGTGGCCTGACTGCTCCCACATCCGGTTGTTCATCATCAACGGTGTGCGGACCTCGTCATATCCCCGTTCACGCTGCAATGCCCGAGAGAAGTTCTCCAGCTCTGTGCGGAGAATCATTCCTTTGGGCAAATAGAAAGGCATGCCAGGCGCTTCTTCGGAGAACATGAAGAGTCCCAGCTCCTTGCCCAGCTTGCGGTGATCACGTTTCTTCGCTTCCTCCAGCATTTGCAGATGCTCTTCCAGCTGCGTTTTCTTGAAAAAAGCCGTTCCATAAATCCGCTGCAGCATTGGATTATCGGAATTCCCGCGCCAATAGGCTCCGGCTACACTCAGCAGCTTAAAGGCTTTGATCTGGCCTGTAGAACCCACATGCGGTCCGCGGCATAAATCTGTGAACTCCCCTTGCTCATACAGGCTGATCTCAGCGTCCTCCGGCAAATCGTGAATCAGTTCTACCTTGAACGGTTCACCCTTTGCTTCGAAAAACCCGATTGCTTCACTGCGGCTGACGACCCGCCGGACAATCGGCAGATTATCCCGGATGATCTTCTGCATCTCCTGCTCAATTGCAGCGAATTCATCTATGGATATCGGTTGAGCTGTGTCGATGTCGTAGTAGAAGCCGTCCTCGATAACCGGTCCAATGCCCAGCTTAATCTTCGGTACGCCATATATACGTTGGATGGCCTGAGCCATGAGATGTGCTGTGCTGTGCCGCAGGATAGACAGTCCATCTGAGCTTTCCGGCATCACGATTTCAACGAGACAGTCGTATTCAACCGGTTGATGTAAGTCAACGGGTCTACCGTCGATTTTGCCGGCTACTGCTTGCTTCTTCAGGCTAGGGCTGATCGATTCCGCTATTTGCGCAATCGTGGTGCTGCGTGCGTACCTCCTAATTGTTCCATCCGGCAGCGTTACATTGATCTCCATGATTGTGGCCTCCATTTCTTCGATTTTATTGGTGTTATAGAACGCAAAAAAACGCATCTCTCCCGGAAAGGGACGAGTGCGTTCTGGCTCGTGGTTCCACCCTAATTTGATCTGCAATGTTCGACCCCCGGCTGTTCGGCGGAAGAATAATCTACAAGATCCTCATTGGTATCCGTTATCGGGGATAAAACGGTGGCATTTACAGCGTCCCTAACAGCAGGGAAGGTTCAGTGCCACGGCTGCAAAGGGGTAACATCCTGCCGGTCTCTGTAAGAAGCTCTCACCGTTCACTTCTTTCTCTGGCCAGTCCGCGAAGGATATCATGTCTTTGGTCATTGCCTTGGATATGGTGTTGCTGTTTACATAATACTCATGTTATTTATGAAATGTCAACCACTCCAATAAAAAGACTTTTCACCAGTCATTGAACCTGCGGATGAAAAAGTATGATCACAGCATTATTTCACGTCAATTAAATTATCGTGAATACGTGAGATAATATTACCAATATCTTTCACATTGTATGCAATATGATCCGCACCAGCACTTTGAAGCTCCGCTTCCGAGCCATAGCCGATCATGACTCCGATAGAGGCTACCCTGCAGGCTTTGGCACCGATGATGTCATGCTCGCGGTCTCCAATCATCACAGCAGTTTCCGGAGGAATGTGATTCTCGTCCAGCACATACTGAATAACCTCTTTCTTCTTGGAACGGGTACCGTCCAGATTACTTCCAGCTACATGTCTGAAATAGGAGTCCAAGCCATAATGACGGATAATCTCTTCCGCAAATACCGTTGGTTTTGAAGTAGCCACGTATAGATTGAAGCCTTTACTCTGCAGTTCCTCAAGCAGCTCCGGGATACCGGGTATTACCGCGTTCTCGAACATTCCCAGCGTGCGGTAACGTTCACGGTAGTATTCAACGGCTTGGGCTGCTTTCTCAGCGGTGAAACCCTGGATTTCTATGAAAGAATCGTATAAGGGCGGTCCGATGTAAGGTAAGAGCAGGTCCGGATGCTCCACGGTAATTCCGAATTTGTCCAGCGCGTATTCTACGCTTTTGGTAATCCCTTCTTTGGGATCGGTTAAGGTGCCGTCCAGATCAAATAAAATACTCTGCAGTCTCTCCATAACTTACGCGGTGCTCCCTTCAAGATCAATTGTTGCCTGCTTTGATTCCACAGCTTTTATAATCATACCTTCGATTCTACATACTTTCCACACACTTATTTACTAACATGATCATGACAGTTATTTAATCTATTGGAGGAACGAACATGAACATGACGCATTACATGTCACTGCTAGCGGATAATCAGCCATGGAACTTGATTCTTTTTATGGCGATTCCGGTCATCTTTGCAGAGACAATCACAGTGACCGAATTTATTATTCTGTTCACCAAAAATCTCAACGGGCCGCTTAGAGCGTTTAACCGGGTATGCAGCATACTTGCCGGGCTGTATTTTACAGGCGTGTTTCTGTATTTATTCCCTACCGCCTTTGTTCCGATTACCGCGAACGGGGAATGGCATACCTGGGTTGACGTAGTGGCGGTAAGCTTTTACTTAAGCGGGGTCATCTTCCTGTTGCCCCTTGCCCTGCTGGACCTTGGACTTATTGCCCGTAAGCAAAGTGAGGAAAATAAGCTGAGACTGCATTTCATCCTGATCAGCGGCTTTCTAGTGGTAGCGCATATCGCGATGATCTTCGGGATGGTTAATCCTGAGATTATGGGCGGGATGGCTGGGATGAGTCATTGAGATTGGGTTGGATGTGAAAATTAAATAGAACGAGCGAAAAGGTATATAGCCGTAACTGCGGGAATGTTTGGACTTTCGGACGCTGCCGCTCCTACAGTTCCAAAATCCCCTCCGTTACTCTCTACCTTTCTCAAAGTTTTTATTTATTTTCCATCCATAGGGATAGGAAAATGGAAAAGAACGCGTGTGGTTGCGCGTTCTTTTTTTATTGCTTATGAAATTATAAAATACATAGAATGTATGGGGACCTTAGAAGCATTTAGGCTGAACATAATGTGATCTGGTAACTCGTTATCGTCTAAGAATGCAGAATGTTACGGACAGAGAAGGCGTTATTTTGCGAATACACTTGTTTCTTTAGCATATACGGACTCAGGAGGCGTTATTTCGTGCATTCCCTCCTGAATTGAAGAGGAACAGGCTACGTAACGTCATCTGTGTCCGTATGATCTGAGGAACCGCCTGATCCGACCAAATAAGGGATATACGGTCCGCAACACTCATGGATGTACAGAGGAAAATCCAAACCAAGTGCTGACTTTGTCAAGTTGAATCTGAGGGTTTACGCGAAACTAAATCGATTAGATTAGATGCTGTCCGATTAGATTCGACTCCATTCAATCAAGTTCGATTCGGTCGAATTCAATTGGATCCAATTGGGTTTATTTAGTTTTGGTTCACTGTTAAGATTTATACTGTTCTCAACTACGCTTTGGAAACCTGACCTCGCAGCGGGTGCCCACACCATATGTACTGGTGATGCGGATCGAACCGCCCAAGAGCTCGACCAGCTTCTTCACGATAGAAAGTCCAAGACCAGTGCCACCGTATTGACGTGAGCGCGACTTCTCTACCCGGTAAAAACGGTCAAAGATATACGGAAGCTCGTCTTCAGGAATCCCAATACCGGTATCTTCTACGATGAAAAGTACGGCGTCTGGTGTAGTATTCAGCTGGATGTTAATCCCGCCCTCGTCAGTATAGCGCACGGCATTTTCCAGAAGATTCATCACAATCTGCTCCATCCGTTTGCGGTCCCCGCGCATTTCAGCAGCTTGACCGATATATGAAACTGTGATATTTAGGCCTTTTTCTTTGGCGGTTAATTCCAGCTTGCGGGCTGCGTGCTCCACGATCGGCCTCAAGTCCACGTCTTCCAGGTTTAGCGGAATTTTACCTTCCTCCATCTTGGCGAGCTCAAATAAATCGTCCACCAGGTGCTGGATGCGGTGGGCCTCCTGGTCAATGATATCGAGATACAGATTTTTTTCTTCTTCCGTCTCGTACAATTCACCTTTCACTACCTTGGCATAACCCTGTAAATAGGTGATCGGTGTCCGCAGCTCATGCGAGATATTTGCCAGAAACTCCTGCCGGGTGTCTCGATAGCGCTGCAGGTCGATGGCCAGATCGTTGATTGCAGCGGATAGAAACCCGATCTCATCATTGCTGCTGATCGTCAGACGGGTCTCAAGCTCTCCTGCTGCAATTTTGCGGGTAGCTTTTTGCATCTGCACCAACGGACGCGACAGCACCCGGGCAATAATCCAGGTAATTCCCAGC
Organism: Paenibacillus sp. P46E; assembly: GCF_001909095.1. Lineage (NCBI taxonomy): Bacteria > Bacillati > Bacillota > Bacilli > Caryophanales > Paenibacillaceae > Paenibacillus > Paenibacillus sp. P46E. Next base: position 144,200 of record NZ_LVYZ01000088.1, on the reverse strand, counting down.
GCCAGCACCAAAGCCCCCATTCCTGAGAGCAGCAGGATAACCCGCACCGAATCTATGGATTGCTCCATACTTGCTGTAGAAGACATGACATAAAGTGCAGAGCCGATGGTCTGGCCTGCCTTAATGGGTTGTCCTGTCACGAAATAGCGGTTTCCACCGGGATCTTTATAGAGAAAGCTCACACTGTTACCGGAAAAAATCCGTTCCAAATCTGCAGCATGAATAAATGACTGGTCAGCCGAATTATGTAAGCCTGAGTGGAAATTAACGCTCCAATCCCGTGAAATATTAAAAATACTCACATTGGAAAATTCAGCAAAGGTACGCATCATTTGTTCGCTGGTCGTGTCCTTGGATTCGGCCATCACAGTGAAATGCGAAGCCAGTTCATTGGTCTCAGTCTGCATTTCTTTATAATAAAAACTGCTGAACATCCGGTCGATGGTAATCCCCAGAAACAGCAAAACAATCACAAACACTGACATGATCACAACTCCCAGTTTAAAACCGATGATGTTGTTTTTCATTCGACAGTGCCGGGAATTTGGAATTTATATCCCAGTCCCCATACCGTTTGAACCGGGTTGTAGGGCAGTCCTGCCTTGTGCAGCTTCTCGCGGATATTCTTGATATGTGTGTCGATCACGCGTATCTCTCCGCCATAATCATTGCCCCAGAGACGTTCCACCAGCTCATCCCTGGTAAATACCCGCTGGCCGCTTCGTGCAAGCATTGTCAGAAGATCGAACTCCTTCATGGTAAAATCAACACTCTGGCCTTCAATCCAGACCTCCCGTGCTTCAGGAGAGATTCGCAGGCCCGGATAATTCAACTGCTCTTCCTGGGATTCGACCGCCCGGGTCAGCGATGAACGCCGCAGCAAGGAATGGATTCGTGCCAATAATTCTTCCGGCTCAAAAGGCTTGGTCAGATAGTCATCCGCACCGATTCCCAGTCCATGCACTTTGTCCTTAGTTTCCGAGCGTGCGGTAAGCATCAGAATGGGAAGCTTCGTGTGCTCTCGCACAGCCCGGCAGACCTGCCAGCCATCCATGTCAGGCATCATTACATCCAGGAGCAGCAGATCAAAGGTGTGCTGTTCGACCATGCGAAGCGCTTCGTGTCCTGTCGCCGCTTCCCGAGTGGCAAAGCCTTCCTTTTGTAAATAGATACGCAGCAAATTCCGCATATTCCATTCGTCGTCTATAATCAGAATTTGTGTTTTCATACGTTACCTCACTAATTCCTCCAGGCTGCCAAATAAGGCTTGTGCCGATTTCATTCTGGTTTCATTGCCAACCACACTGAAGTAGTTCTTCTCCACCACAGCTTTTAGCAGCCCGGCATATTCCCTGATATCTTCAGGTGTAGCCGACAATATTTCATTCCGCTCCTGCTGCAGTTCTTCTCCGGTAATCTGTTCAAAATAATGCCGGTCCGCCCGCCGTCTCTGAGCGCTAAGACTGAGCGGCTGGTCAAACATTGCCAGGGTGCCAATAATCGATTTGGTCATCTCGTCTTCATCCGCTTCAAAGCTTTCAGCAAAACGATACGCCTGATCATAGATCTCCAGAGTCTCCTGCAAATTAGGATCGCGATAGGAAGTGAATAAGAGAATACCCTCTTTTTGCAGAATCAGATTCCCGCCATAAGCCCCGCCTTTTACCCGGACGGCGTTCCAGAGATAGGTCAGACTGAGGATTTTTTTGAGAACCTGCATCTTGCCGGAATACGTAAATCCAAGTTTGTTGAAGTCATATCCCTTAACTACATACTGCACCTGGCTTGAAGACATGAAGCCTTCGTTACAGGCATGGTCTTGTGCCTTCAGCACAGGTTTCAGCTCCACCTGACGATCCTGGAGTCCCAGCTGTTCCAAATTCGCAGCGAACTCTTCATAGATATCCGAAGCCCCTGTCACAGACAGGATCAGATGCTGCTTGTTGAACAAGACTGCGCAGATATCTTTGAGCGTGTCAGAGAGCCGTTCACTCTGCTGGTCAATAGTATGGGCAAGCTCCCGGATAAATCGGTGATAAGCCACACCTCCGAGCTGTTCCTGATACGCACCCTGATCTGAGAAATAGGAAAGCAAACGGCTGGCTGCGATTTCATTGCCTTTCTGGTTCAGAATGGATTCCATCTTCGAGGCTTCCCGGCGGACGATTTCCTGCAGCTTGGTCAGGTTATCCAGATTGCTGGCATAGAGCAGCTCATGGAGCAGCTTCAGAGAATCGCCAATGTTGCCCTTCATCACTTTTATGCGTGCACTGAATTTAGGCTGATAATTGGCATCAGAATCTTTAGCGGCACCAAAAACCTCGTTTTGAAAATGAATGCCTCCGGTTTTGATCCCAATTTCACTGGTGAGCTCTTCAATACTGTAAGCGTCAGTCTCCAATTGGCCGAGCACCTTCGACAACAGTGCCAGATAAGAAATCTGTTCAGCGGCAACAACTCCGGTATCCCAATACAGCTTGATATAGGCAATTTTGTTCGTAGGAATCTCATGATGAATCAGTTTTATGCCTTTAAGCGTGTATTCATGGGTAGGCACTTGCTGTAGTGCGCTGCGGTTAATGTCCTGAAGGGACAGCTTCGGAAGTTTTTGCAGATCCTCAGGCGCGTCCGGACGGCTCTGCCGGGTCAGCAGGTTCTGTGTGTTCTCAACAAGCTGACCGAGCTGTTCAGGGGTCAAAGACGATTTATATTCAGCAAGCTGCTTACGGCTACATGCTTCTTTTTCGGCAGCAATGGTATTCGACGGTTGAAGTATGACTACACTGCAATGTTGACTGTTCAGCAAATACGTTTCGATCAGTTGTTCAAAATAACGGTCCGCACATTTTTCCCGGATGGCAGCAAACACTGTTTCATATTCCAGATGGGCAGACGGTGAGCCTTCGTACAGCCAGGACTTCATAACCTCAATATTATAGGTCAGACCTTTTGGATACCGGTCAAAGTCTGCTTCACGAAGTTCAAATTCCTTGCTGTTGACTGCGGCGAGCACCAGCTTCTCATCCAGTCCATCCGCTGCAAGGCGGCTTAATGTCGTTCTGATCAGGTCAAGAAAAGCAGTCTTGGATGATGGGTTGGAGTGGGTCAATGTAATACCCAGCAGCGGCTGGACCATACTGTCGGAATAGAAGGCAAAGGCGTCTTTGCCCAGACCGCTTTCAAGCAGTGCTTGTTTCAGCGGAGCAGCATTGCTGTCCATCAATATGTTTTTCAGAATAGCAAAGGCCAGATTTAGCTCCCGGTCCAGGGAGGTTCCAATCACATAGTTCATGCTCAGATAGGTCTTATCCTCAGCTGTTTCTGATTCCAGAATAGAATAATCCGCCGTGAATTCCGTCATTCCCGTCGGCTGCTGCATAGGTATGGCGGTATCGAAGTCATTCCGGGTGTACTGGCTGAGGTATTCCTGGTGGATGAACTGTAGCCTCTCTTCGATGTTCACATCCCCATAGAGATAAAAATAGCTGTTGGACGGATGGTAATAGTTGCTGTGCGCCGCAAGGAACTGCTCATAGGTCAATGCAGGGATATCCTGAGGATCTCCGCCGGAGGAATGACGATATAGGGTGTCCGGATACAGCGACTTTTTGATCCGGTCCAGCAGTACCGTAACCGGTGAGGAATAAGAGCCTTTCATTTCGTTGTACACAACGCCCTTATAGATCAGCTCGTCCTCCGTATGCAGCAGCTCGTAATGCCAGCCCTCCTGCTCAAAAATCTCCTGCTGCTTATAAATATTCGGCTTAAACACGCTGTCCAGATAGACCTCCATCAAGTTGGAGAAATCCTTGTTATTCCGGCTTGCCACCGGATACATGGTCTTATCGGCAAATGTAAATGCATTCAGAAATGACTTCATCGAGCCCTTTAGCAGCTCAACAAACGGTTCTTTGACCGGATATTTATCCGAACCGCATAATACGGAATGCTCCAAAATATGAAAGACTCCTGTGCTGTCCACGGGCGGAGTCCGAAAGCTGACGCTGAACACCTTATTATCATCCTGATTCTGCACGAAAAGCAGCCTTGCGCCGCTTTGCTGATGCTCCATTGTAAATACGGAGGATTCGATTTCCCGGATATATTCCTCAAGTACGACTTTAAATCCGGAATAGACATTGCCTGTTTTTAAGCTGCTCATAGATTGTCCTCCTCTAATTAGGGCTGTACCTCACTCTATGAGCTTATCATATCACGGGTTTATTGTTCTAACCTAAGTTAATGCCCGGAGTGAGGGTCTCCCCCGGAGGCAGAAGAGATCTCCAGCATATCGTCGATTTCACTTTGCGAACCGCTGGAAAGGGTGTCGGTATCACCGGTCAGCCAGGCATGATTATACGGACCTCCCGCAGGAGAATCCTTGAATTTCGGTTGAAGCTCCATTGTATAATTCATTAACGAATCCGGCATACCATCTTTTTTTATGAAAACTCGCGGTGCATGTTTGCCTAAGTGTGACAACGGCGCAGCTGCAATCGCCAGCATGGTCGAATCCGCCGTCAGCAAAGATAAGTTATGTCCGGGCGTTGTGATGCCCCAGCCGAAGCCGTTAGCCTCATCCTTGAACTTCGCAAAAGCAATAGCGTTCGTGTAAGGATTATCGCCGGAAATCCGCTTTACCGTTCCGTATTCCTGAAGCTGTGCCTCAACATCTGCCGAAACTGCGGACGTTGGGCCAAGAATGTAGATAGCCGCTTTACCTCCGCGGGCTTTGAGGGCTTCTGCAGTAGCTTCCGGAATTTTTCGTTTACTCACATAGAGTAAGGGCTCGGGCATATGAGCGATCCAGTTGACTGCGGGCAGTGTATATTCAGGACTGTCCACGGAGCCGACTATGACGCTTTGCGGCAGCGCTCCGGACACTTTTTCATAATAGGCATCGATCGATTTAGCAACTTCAGCCGGTTCTTCCCCCTCTATTTTATCCACCTTCAAATCCAGGACCTTTAGTTGATCTTCTACACTGTCTGCTACTGTTCCGACAAGAACCACTTGAACACCATCGTTACTCTCCGCTCCCATAGGCTTAAGTCTTTTGAGTTCCGTCAGCGTCGCTTCCGGAATACCCTCTTTGGTGATGAACAGCACCGGACCATTGTTCGGATGATGGATCAAGTCCGTGCTTACCGCGGCAATCTGCCAGCTGCTGACATCGGTAAGGACTACACTGGAAGGCCGATTGTTCTTCGTTTCGGCTGTCCACAGGGATTGAGATACGAGCACTGCCGCTTGGATCGGATCTGAGGTATTGATTCTGGTTGTATTCTTGGTAGCGATCCAGGGTATAGAAACAGCTGATTGTGATGGAGTGTCCGTTGACGCGGAACGTGAGTTATTCGCCGTAGAACAGCCTGCCAGCGCCACACCCAGAAATATAGTCAAAGCTGCTTTACATATGGTCTTCTTCACCGGTGTATCCCTCCATTTCATTGCTCTCGCGAATGTAAATAGAAGTGTACCGGATAATTATGTAGAAAGAATGTAGAATTACAACAAATAAAGAATGACTATTATCTGAGAGGTGATATTTCTATGCATCTTTCTTTTCGTACAAAAGCGGCTGCCCCGCCCTTTACTGGGCGTTACAGCCGTTTTGCTACTTCCTATGGAATGAAATTGGAGTTCTTTTTACCAGGCAACACGGATAATCAGACCTTTGGGATCGCCAACTTCCAGATAAGAGGCTTGACCGTTGACATCATCATAAGGGAAGCCGTAGGCCAGACCGCTGATGCTGTGGTCATGCCAGAACTTCGCATAATAATTGGCTGGAGCAGCATTGTAATAATTAGCTACATTGTTCCAGTTGCTGGTTGTATAGACATGGCGGTTGATCGCAGCCGCAGTAGCGGCATCGGTTAGTGCTCCGTCGCAGCGGAGAATATCCTTCGTGCTATAGCTGGAATAGCCGGCGAAATAGTTGGCATTTGCTCCGCCTGGAGCAAAGGATCCATAAATCGGCGCTATGATCCGGTATGGCGCTTGATCGGTAGCCAGCGATTTGAAAGCGGCCGGCACTTCGTTCTGATATTTGGTGAATATTCCGGCACGGGTTTCAGATTCCAATTCACCTACGGTTCGGTCGTAGGAACCGGACAAGTTCACCAGACGGTGCTGGATCGGGAAACCGAAAGCATCAACCCGGGTAGTATTGCCATGATATCCGGTTCCATCGACAGTAAATTCCACAAAATCAAAATAAATATTGCGGTTTGGATCGGTTAGATTGTTGATATCCGGTCCGGCGAAGCCTTCGTTATAGGTCTTGATGTACAATGGTGAACCTACACTGAGGAACATCCGCCCGGAAGTGATTTTAGGCAAGTTCACCCAAGAGGCCTGGCTGACCGTATGATAAATATTCGCATAATTCACGCCATTCTTGGTTAAGTGGCCTGAAGCGTCATTCAGAGCTGTTGAGATCGGCACCAGATTACCATTCAGATCCAAATAACTCCATTGTCCGTTGGCCGGATTGATGCCGATAACGCCCCAGTAGATCTGGCTGTCCGGATATGCGCCGCCGGTTCCGTTCATTACCTTAAGCGACATTGAACCGCTTGGCGCTGTAGGAATGGAGGAAGCAGGAATCGAATAGATCGACCCGGAAGGATTCGGCGGCGTTGGTGTAGGTGTAGGTGTGGTTCCGGCAGTATAAGTGAACCAGCCAGTGTCAAAAGCAGGCGTTCCATTGTTGTACGTGAAGGAATAGTTGATTGCGGTTCCGCTGGTAACACCCGTTACGGCTTGTTCATAGCGGGCGTTGCTGCTGCTGTAAGTCATGCGGAGATTCATCTGAGCACCGTTATTAACCTTGTAATGAACATCAGTCCAACTCGTGCTGACACTTGATTTGAACCAGATGGTTGCCGTGGATCCTGACAAATCAACACCTTGCGAGTAATCGGCTGCCTCCGCCTTGGAGGTAAACAAAGGGAAACAGGAAACCAGTAGCAGAAGCGCGAGTACGGACATTAGCCATTTTTTTCTCATCGCAATCTTCCTCCATTAAATGGTATAGGTTCAATCACGCACCATAAATGTATGCGTTTACAGTGTTGATTATAGTATCCTTGCAGAACATTTAGTAGGAGCAGAATTTCGGTTTTCGGCACCATATTTCGGGTAAATCGTTATAATAAGGTTATTTTCGGCATCGGATACTGCAAAAAAAGAAAAAAGCCTTAGTTCTCCATAATACAGGAGGCATAAGGCTTTTCTAAATCCATTCCAGCTTTACCAATGCTTCGCGATGAAGGTGTCGCGTCCGGATTGCTCGCGGTCCTCTTTATAGTGCTTCGGATTCTTTTTATGATAGTCCTGATGGTATTCTTCCGCCCGGTAAAAGACCGGCGCCGGCAGAATTTCCGTCACTACCGGACCTTCGAACCTGCCGCTGGCCGCTACCTGTTCCCGGGAGGACAACGCAGCCTGACGCTGCTCTTCATTATAGTAGAATACCGCTGTCCGGTATTGGGACCCTCTATCCTGAAACTGTCCGCCGTCATCGGTCGGATCAATTTGCGGCCAGAACAGCTCCAGCAGCTTCCCGTACGGGAACAACGCCGGATCATAAGTGATCTGGACTACCTCATAATGGCCTGTCGTTCCTGTTTTGACCTGTTCATAGGTCGGATTCTCTACGGATCCTCCGGCGTAACCGGAGACAATCCCATGAATTCCGGGGAGCTCCTCAAAAGGTGTTACCATGCACCAGAAGCAGCCTCCGGCAAACATTGCCTGTTCCATAATCTGTATCCCTCTCCCTGTCTATCATCTGCCATACTAGAAACGTATGTTATGAAGATAAGGCTAAATTAGTTTCAAGTCAATTTGAGGGAGTCCATGGCCCATTTTTTTTCAGATGCTTCTGAGGATGTATAAATACCGGCAATAACCTCAAGGGCCTTGATCCCCTCGTTCCCGTCAATCCAGAATTTCCGGCCATCGATGATATGCTGGTAGAAGTCACGGATTAACCGGTTGTGACTGGTTCCCCAGTAAGACTTTCCTTCGACTGCCGTGGACAGGGGTTCACTGAGCAGAGTTTCATGGCCATCCTTCCAGAGGTACAGGCAGTCTCTGCGCTGAAGCAGTGTGCCCTGTTCAAAGATAAGCTCTAATTCAACCGGAGAATTCACCGAATATGCATTTGTACCATAAAAAAGCCCCCGTACGTTATTCTTGAAAAGAATACAGGCATGTGCTGTATCCTCCACTTCAATGACTTCATTCAGCACGTCTGTGGTCACACTTCCCTTAATGGAGGCAATTTCGCCACCGAACCATTGCAGCAGATCCAGGGTGTGGATCGTCTGGTTAATCAAGACTCCGCCACCTTCAGTAGCCCATTTTCCGCGCCAGCTGCTCTCTGTGTAATAGGCTTCGTTCCGGGTCCAGGTCACAATCCCCTTCATGCCGATCAGTTGGCCCAGAATGCCGGAATCGATGGTTTCTTTGATCCGTATGGAAGGTTCATTATAGCGGTTCTGAAAAACAACACCCAGTTGCCCCTTGCTGCCTGCAGCGGCTGCCTGCATCCGCTGGGCAGAAGACACATCTAAGGCCATTGGTTTCTCGGTCAGAACATGATGTCCGGCCTGAAGAAATTCTACTGCCATCGCCGCGTGGAGATGATGCGGTGTGCATAAATGGATTATGCCGATATCTGTTCTCCCAAGAAGCTGCTTGTAGTCTGTTACCGACTCACAGCCGTAGTCTTGTGCAGCTTGTGCTGCCCGTTCAGGATCTGAATCGGCAACGGCTACCAGCCTAGCCCCTTCCATAGATAGGATAGCCCTGGCATGCAGGGGAGCAATTGCCCCGCAGCCGATGATAGCTGCGCCTATTGTACTCATCCAGTTCACCTTCCGCTCTGCTCTGTGTTAGATTCTGCTATCTGAGAATATCCGGTGTAAGGTTCAGAGCCTGCGATTGTGCGATGAGACACAGCTCCGCCGCTTTAAAAACATGGGCCTGTGACATCGCCAGCTCCGAGCGCTGCAGACAATCCAGAATAAGCTCTCCGAAGAAAGGAAAACCAATCTTGCCGGCCACCTGCTCATAATGCTCACCTTGTCCGTCTACCCAGAAGACGTGATCCGGTGTATTCGAACGGGCTAAATCGGTGTATTTACGTAATTCCAGGTATCCCTCGGTTCCCATGATAATCATGCGACCGTCTCCCCATGTGCCGAGTCCCTCCGGGGTGAACCAGTCCACGCGAAAATACTGGGTTGCTCCGTTATCACCCACCAATGTGGCATCTCCGAAATCCTCCAGCTCCGGGTAGGCCGCATGGTTGTAATTGGCAACCTTGCTGTGCAGCACCTTGGCATCACGGCAGCCGGCATAGTAGAGAAACTGTTCGATCTGGTGACTGCCGATATCACAGAGAATACCTCCGTATTTCTCACGCTGAAAGAACCACCCGGGACGGCTGGGCGCATTCAGACGGTGCGGCCCCATTCCGATGACCTGAAGCACCCGGCCAATCGCGCCCTGTCTGATCAAATGACCTGCATATACTGCACTTTCCACATGCAGACGTTCACTGAAATAGCACATATATTTACGTTTTGTCTTCTCTGCCTGCACTCGCGCTGCTTCCAGCTGCTCCATAGCTGTAAAAGGCGCCTTGTCTGTAAAATAATCCTTCCCGTGTGCCATTACACGCAAGCCCAGCGGTCCTCTCTCGGAAGGAACGGCGGCAGCCGCCACCAGGCGTACCTCCGGGTCTTCCAGTATTTCTTCTGCAGATCTGGCCACCCGGACTCCCGGATAAGCGGCGGTGAAGGCTTTGACTTTTTCCTGATCCGGATCATATACCCATTTCAATTGCGCTCCGGCCTCCACCAGGCCGTTGCACATTCCATAAATATGCCCATGGTCCAGAGCAATTGCAGCGATTATGAATTCACCCGGTCCCACAACCGGTTTAGCCTCATGCTTGGGAGCATAATTCATTCCGTCATTACGGCTCATTCTTCTTCCCTCCAGATCTGATTACAGCAAGGTATGCAGATACTTCAGACTGATCTCGAGACTCTCGAACGGATTGCGGCGGCAGACATCCTGTTCAACCACGTACCACTCAACTCCTGTCTCGCGGCAGGCTTCAATGATCGCTCTGTAATCCATATTGCCTTGGCCGATTTCCGCAAACTCCGCTTTTCTCGCGACCACCGCCATATCCTTCAGATGCACCACACGCATTCTGTCCTTCACTTTGTTGATCCAATCCACCGGACTTCCTCCTCCGGCCTGAACCCAGTAGAGATCCAGTTCAAAATCGAACGCCCCCGGGTCTGACTCCTGCAGCAGTACTTCAAGACCGGTGAGGCCGTCCAGACGCTCGAACTCAAAATCATGATTATGATACACAAACTGCAGCCCGTGCTTATGCTTCAAGACTTGTGCAATTTCGGAGGCTTCCCTCGCGAATGTCCGATAGCCTTCCTGACTTGTCTGGTACTCGCCAGGAAGTGCTCCAAGCCCGATGTATGTACAGTTCCATAGCTTGTGCTCGGCGGCTAGTGCATCCAGATCGTTCACCAGCCTGTCCCAGGGAACATGTGTCGCACAGATCGCAAGCCCGGCTTCATCCGCGTATTGCTTCACCAGCTGTGGATCAATCGGCCCAATACCCGATACCTGCACTGCCTGATAGCCTATGTCTTGAACCTTAAGAAAACTGTCACGCAGTCCCTCAGCAGTCTGGGTGAATTCCCTTAGGGTATACATCTGCGCGGCAATCGTTGAAGTCTTCATAGGTCGCTTCACTCCTTGAGTCTTAGTGTGTTCCAGATACATTCAGTGTCGTTTGTGCAGTTATATCCTTCTGGAAGGTGGAATTCTGCACTTTCTCCATCAGCTTCTCATGAAACAAATCGCTGTCGATCGGCAGTTCCACCCAGTTGTCTGTCCATGCGGACAAATACATGGCGTTTGAGAGGGTCAGGCCATGGATGCCTTCTTCTCCAGGCGCAAGTAAAGGCTCATCGTGCAGGATGGCGTTTGTGAAGTTGCGTAAAATGCCTTTGTGCTGCTCTCCATCCCCTTTTTCCACCGGGATCTCGCATTTCCAGCACTCCGGCGCTCCGAATCCGCCCTTAAATTCAGCATTGAACACAGGCTCCGGTGTGCGCAGCCGCCAGAAAGTCAGCGTACCGTCTTCAATGACGATTTTTCCATTGTCCCCTGTAATTTCAAAACGGTTCGTCCCCGGAGCTTCTCCGGTTGTGGTGATAAACAGCCCGGTGGCACCATTAGCATACTCGGCATAAGCGGTTACATCATCCTCGACCTCAATCTTGCGGTATTTGCCAAAGTGGCAAAATGCCCGGATGCGCACCGGCATCATTCCAGTGGTCCACTGCCAGAGGTCCAGCTGATGCGGGTCCTGATTCAGCAGCACCCCACCGCCTTCTCCGGCCCAAGTCGCACGCCAGCCGCCAGAATCGTAATAGTTCTGCGATCTGTACCAGTTGGTAATAATCCAGTTGGTGCGGCGGATCTCACCAAGCTCACCGGCCTGAATCAGCTCCCGTAGTTTCTGGTACAGCGGGTTAGTCCGCTGATTATACATAATACCGAATTTGCGGTCCGATTTAGCAGCGGCGTCGTTCATTTCCTGAACTGCTTTGGTGTATACACCAGCAGGCTTTTCAATCAGAACATGAAGTCCGTAGCCCAGCGCTTCTACCGCGAGCGGAGGGTGATCATAATGCGGCGTGGAAATTAATACGGCATCAATAGCGCCTGACTGAAACATCGTTGTCGCGGTGCTGAAATGCTTCACTTTCTCCGGTAATTGATCCACCGCCCATTCCAGGCGTTCAGGACTGATATCGCATACGGCAGCCAGTTCCGCCCCCTTCACATCTTCAAGCAGACTCAGGGCATGAGCCCGGCCCATATTTCCGATGCCGATAATTCCATATCGTACCTTTGTCATCTCTATAATCACTTCCTGATTTCAGTTTATGTTATGAGAATAACCTTAATCTTAGAGTGTGAACATGACTGGAATTAAGGAGTATTTGTATATAATTAAGATGTATTAGATAAATGAAAGCGGTATAATAGAAACAATAACCTAAAAGGAGGTGCTCTATGGATCGATTGGGAAATATGACAGGACGCCTGCTGCAGAATTTGAACGTTACCGTGACCCATGCCCAGCTCACCACTGGTTATCCCGGCTGGAACCGTACGAACGAAACACCTTCTTTTAACCGGCTTTATTTTATCGACCGCGGAGAAGGAAAGGTCATCATTAACGGAGTTGTTTATTATCCTAGACCAGGGCAATTAATGATCATGCCTGCCGGTTCCATTCAGACTACCGAAACATCGCCAGACCATCCATATACCCGCTACTATTGCCATTTCGATGCCCGTATCGGGGAGTGGCCGCTGTTTCATTCCGCGAACAAGCTGTATATCAGCGATGCTGCCGATCCGGATGCGGTGCGGGCGGTATTTACTGAGATGATCTCACTGTTTCAGGCTGAGGGCTTTCTCTCCTCGATTCGTGTGCAGGCCGCATTGCTCAATCTGATGGCGTTATGCCTGGAGGCTGGCGGCTACTCTGACTTCATGGATGAACTGCTGCATACCAGTGATCAGGGCAAACTCGCGCATGTATTGGAATACATTGACCAGCGGCTGAAGCACCCTCTTGAGGTCGAGGAGCTGGCGGAGCAGGTGCATTTACATCCGAATTACTTCATCCCTTACTTCAAAAAATTCATGGGGGTCACCCCAATGCATTATGTACAGCTCAAGCGGATGGAGCTCGCCAAAAAACAGCTTTCTTATACCGGATTCAGCATCTCCGATATCGCCGAACAGGTAGGCATGGAGCTCGCCCACTTCTCTAAATATTTCAAAAAAACAACCGGGGTCTCCCCTTCGGCTTACCGTAGCAGTACTCGATAAATCCCTGTTAACTGTTTATTTACTCATCCTGGGCTGCGCCTCAGCGCAGCACCCTACAGAGAGGAAGTGCCATATATGGCTGAGTTAGCCTTACAGCCCGCACTTGCAGGCAAAGTTGCTGTCATTACCGGAGGAGCGGGTGTCTTATGCGCTGTCATGGCACAGGAGTTAGGACGCCAGGGAGCCAAGGTCGCTATTCTTAACCGCACCGCAGCAAAAGGAGACTCTCTTGCTGCCAGGATTAGCGCAGCTGGAGGACAGGCCCTTGCTGTGGCCTGTGATGTTACAGAAGACAGCAGCGTGCGGAGTGCCGCAGCTGAAGTTCTGAAGCATTGGGGACCTTGTGATCTGTTAATCAATGGGGCCGGGGGAAATCAGCCTTCAGCAGTTACCACGAAGGAAACATTAACCGAAGGAGATTTGGAGAACCCGGAGATTACCTCTTTCTTCGATCTTTCAGCATCCGGTTTCCGTCAGGTGATGGATCTCAACCTGGTTGGCACACTTCTACCCACGCAAGTTTTCGCCAGGCAAATGCTTGGGCGTGCGGGTGCATCCGTAATTAACATCTCCTCTATGAGCGCTGCATCGCCAATGACCAAAGTCCCAGCGTACAGTGCGGCGAAGGCAGGGATCAACAACTTTACCCAATGGTTGGCCGTCCACCTAGCTGAGTCTGGAATTCGGGTTAATGCTATCGCACCGGGCTTTTTCCTGACGAAGCAAAATGAGAAGCTCCTGCTTCGGGAAGACGGAGAATTGACTGAACGATCACATAAAATCATCTCCCAGACTCCGATGCGCCGCTTCGGGAAACCGGAGGATCTGCTGGGTACCCTGCTCTGGCTGGCGGACGAAGAGATGTCGGGTTTTGTTACGGGGATTACTGTTCCGGTCGACGGCGGATTTATGGCATATTCGGGGGTATAGATTACGTTAACTTAGCCCCATAATACAGCAATCCATGAGAAATACGGCTGAAGAAGTTTGGTACAATGGACAGGATAGAACCATACATCAACCCTGGAAAGGATGTTGTTCACATGGCCATTTTTACGGCTTACCTGATGTCGGAGGATGCCAAAGCTCAAGCGGAGTTCTACATTGAGGCGCTTGGCGGCAAAATGAATTCCATTACCAAACACGGAGACTTGCCTAATGCGAGTGAGGAATTGAAGGACAAGGTGATCAATCTCAGCTTTATGGCTGCCGGAGTCCATTTTATGATGTCCGATTCCGTCCTCGAACCGGTTAGTTATGGGAATACAGTTAACTTAAACCTGGAATTCGCGGAAGAAGCTGAAGCGCGTGAAGCTTTTGACAATCTGGCTGAGGGTGGTGTGGTCAAGGAAGCATTGAACCCTGCATTCTGGGGAGCGCTCTTCGGACATGTTCAGGACAAATTCGGCATCCTCTGGATGATCACTACAGTGCCTAAGCAGGACCAACAGTAAGCTGCAGCAAATACACTTTGGTATAGACGCTTCTTGATCTTATCGAGAGGCGTCTATTTACTGTACGGCCAGCCCTCTTCATCTAAGCCAGTCCAAAAGCAATCACCAGTATATACCCCAGCACGGATAGCAGAACAGATCCGATCAGTCCGGCCAAAAATGGCTTTTTCCCCATCCGGCCAAAGGTTCTCAGGTCAATCCCCAGACCCATCCCCGCCATTGCCATTGCCAGCAAAAGGTAAGCCAGAACAACAAGCTCACTGGTGATTCTTGACGGGATAATACCTAATGTATTGATTCCGCTCATCACCAGAAAGCCGAGGATAAACCAAGGAATTGGAAGATTTCTCCATTCTATGGTTTTCTTAATCTCCCGCGCCGCCGCTTCCTCAGCAGGATTCTCCATTCTCTCCTTCTTACGTGTTCTGTAGGCTTCCCAGCTCCCGATGAGGATAGCGACAGGGATCAGCATCGCCACACGGGTCAGCTTCACGATGACTGCCAGATCTGCAGCGTCCCTGCCCGCCGGAGCGGCGGCAGCAATCACATGAGCCACTTCATGAAGTGTAGCTCCTGCAAAGATCCCGTAGCCTGCCTGACTCAATCCCATGAACGGATACAGCAGTGAATATAACAGTGTAAAAATCGTACCCAGTATTGCTACAGTGGCTGCACCGACAGCCGTTTCATGTTCAGAAGCCTTGATTTGCGGGGCAATTGCCGCGACTGCTGCCGCTCCGCAAATGGCTGTACCGCAGGCTGTCAGCAGACTTAATCTTCTGTCGATTCTGAAACATTTGGCCAAGCCGTACACGGTGAATAAAGTGAACACGATATTGATTACTGCAATGGCAAATACCTTTGGGCCGGCAGCCAGGATATCTGCAAGGTTGAGTCTCATCCCCAGCAGAATGATTCCCGCCCGAAGCAGTCTTTTGCTGGAAAATTGAATGCCTGCCACCGCACTATGCGGAACGCCAGCCGCTGCACGGAATGTTATACCCAGCAGAATGGCCAGGACTAGTTGCCCCAGCATATTCATTAGCGGCAGCAGAGCGAGATATTTGGCTGCTACGGCGAGCAGGAATGTGATTCCAATCCCGCGGGTCATCCCCGGGAGCTTCACTGTATAAGGATTCAGTTTATGTGTATGGTTCATCTGCTACACTCTCCGTCCACCGCTCATGGCGGTTAAGTCTTGATAGCTTCACTATAAGTGCCTCGCACGTGAAAGTGAAATACTGCTTTGTTATTCATATCATCAGGTTTTGTTATGATTGAACGTAAACGATATGATAAAATGTACGAAATGTAGGTTATTCCGGCGTAATTGCCGATCTAAAATGAGGGATTTATATGATTGTTGATGCACTGAATGTATTTGTTACCGTTGTGGAACAGAGCCATTTCTCTAAGGCAGGCGAGCTGCTAGGTTTGTCACAACCTGGTGTAAGCCTTCATATCCGCAATCTGGAGAATGAAATGGGAACCAAGCTGCTCCACCGTTCTCCGAAGCAGGTCCGCATGACGGAAGCTGGAACGATACTCTATAAGCATGCCAAGCAGATACTATCCCATTATGAGGAGGCCGGGCGGGAAATCCGTCTGCTGCGGGATGAAGTAACCGGAAATCTCCATATCGGGGCCAGCTTTACGATCGGGGAGTATATTTTACCGGCCAGACTTGCTGCATTCGCCAAACAGTATCCGCTGGTCAGCCTTCAGTTGACCATTGGGAATACGGAGGAAATTATCGAGGCCGTAAGAATGAACCAGCTGGATGTGGCTTTTATCGAAGGTGAAACCAATGACCCTGAGCTTCTGATCATTCCCTACATGAAGGATGAGATGATCGTCGTCGCCCCTCCAGGACATCCGCTCGCAGAAAGTCTTGCGGTGGAAAAGAATATGCTAGAGGAGGAGACCTGGGTCCTACGCGAGCATGGCTCCGGCACCCGTGCTTTCAGCGATCATTTTCTGCAGGAATCGGGGGTATCCATGAAAAGATCGTATGTATTCAACAGCAGTCAGGGTGTCAAGGAGGCCGTCTCTGCCGGACTGGGGCTGGCGATCCTGTCCAGATGGATCGTGCGCAAAGAGCTGGCGGGCGGCGAAATCTGCGAGCTGCGGCTCAGACAAAGACTGCTGGAACGTGAATTTCTGATCATCCGGCACAAAGGCAACCCGGAGAGTATGGCGGTTCAGATGTTTATTGAGAAGCTGCTCGCTGTACCCCGAACGTAACGTATGGAAAACCGGTATGCGGGGCTTCAACAACGGCATTTCTGTCGTTGTTCCTGGGCAGACCCGCCTGCGTGGCTCCACTAACGGCATTTCTGCCGTTGTTTCGATACAAAGTCGGCCTTGACGGAGAAAAGCCGCTGACCCGAATTTAATTGGGAGCAGCGGCTATGGATGTACTATATAGCTGATATAAGCTCAGAGCCAGTAGCTACAGCAATGCGGGAACAGCGGCATGGATGACCTCTCGGGCATTCATTCTTTCCTGCTGGCAGGCTCCAGCGTAATTACACCTGCCGCAGGCACATCAAGCATATGCACCCCGTTGTTCCAGTTCAGTTGATACTCTGACGTTACTGTTCCCTGGCAATCTCGGACACTTATATCCAGAGGACCTGTGTCACAGTCCAGCTCCAGTACCAGGCGGGAGAGTAGCGTACCATTGACGATAATCACCAGCTCTGGCATATTCCCGGTTATAGGGATAACCGTATCATGATAAGCAGCAATCACCCATTTCCGGGTGGTGCGGGCTGTAACTAATGGATATAGCAGCTCGGGATGCTGCGGCTCCAGGCGGCCATCCAGCAAAACGTCCCGGTGCTCACGCCAGAAGGACAGCCAAAACGTCAGCATGGCAGTATGTTCCTCCGGCAGCCGGTCGAGCCGGACCGAAATCTGGGGAACGGAAAACAGTACATTAATGAACTGAAGTGCTGCCGCCGCCGAAGACTCCTGGGGATTCCACATCAGCATATCGGAATGTGCCGCAGTGCTGCCGCATATCAACCGGATATCGATCGTCTTAATTCGGTTCTGGAGCGCATCATTAGGACAATCGCCGGCCCGGAACATATTCCCGTATTTACGCATTAGCGGTCCAATGTAATTCTGGCGGAATTCGATCAGAATATCCGGCTTCAACTGTCTCAGACGGGAGATGATCCCACTTAGAAGCTTATCCACTGCTTCCGGTACCGAACCGGTGTCTTGCCCATCTGCGGGAAGATCAATATCCCCTTTGGCATAAAAGCTATCAACGAAATCCAGCTTAAACCCGTCCAAATCCCATTCTAGAACAGCTTGCTCATAAATGGCGGTCAAATACTCACGCACTTCCGGATAACGGGGATCAGCGACCCCTGCTCCAAGCTCATCACTTACATACAGTAATTTATCCCTGAACCTCGCCCAGGCCTGACTGTGCTTTCCGATGAACGGAACCGCATACCACAGCATGAATTTCATTCCAAGCTCATGAATCCGAGTTACATGTGATTTCAGATCAGGAATTTTATCCGCACTTACCCTCCAGTCTCCACAGTAGGCATAACCCCGGGTCTCATCTGAGGTCTGCCAGCCGTCATCCATAATGACCGTCTTGCAGCCCATGGCTGCAGCTGCTCTGCACTCGGCTTCCACTGCATCAGGCGAAAGCTGCTGATGAAAGCTGTACCATGTAGAATACACCGGTTCTCTGGCCGCGTCCGGAACGGGGGAAGGGTTACAGCCGGGAAGTCCGGCCCACCATTCGCCCACCCTTTTCAGCGCATCATAGTAGGGATGACTTCGCGTATCCAATCGCAACATGACCTCAACATGGTCTTCGGGCGCGCCTGGGTCTGCAAAGAGCGTCACGGAACAATGGAAGCTGGATGTTTCCTCATTCAGACCTGCATGAAGCTCCACGGGACTTAGTACATCCGAGCAGGCAAAGGTCAGCACATTGTTGCCCCGGTTTCCGTAGAGACAGATAACCGGTGCGGACGAAGTGGACCTTGAAGGGAAGCCTTGCCGCCAATCGGGGATCAGCCCCCGGCTCCGCTCCACTGTTGGATGCCACAAGCCTTGTACATCCACTGCTGCACAGCTCCACTTCAGGGATAATTCCGGTAGAACAGCCGGACTAGAGGCATCCATAATCAGACGAACATATTCTACATCGGCCTCAGCGACATCCATAAAGGAAGAGAGAGCTAGGGCAAAAGTTCCGGTCTGTCCCTCCAGCCTCATTTCACAGCCATTGCTAAGTATGATTTTCAATTGCTTCATAGCTCCTTTTTAACCGGATATGTCTGATTGAATGGTCAATGTTACATCCGGCAGGGAATCGAAATCTGGATGCAAGCCCCGATCCCTGAACGGCTGGCAATGATTACCCCATAGCTGTTGCCATGATGGAGCTTGATCCGGGAATCCACATTACGGATGCCATAACCGATACGAGGACCCTCAGGGGCCATAATCTGCCGGATGATATCTGCATTCATACCCACCCCATTATCAATCACTTTGAACACAATCTCCGAATCCCGCTTTGCTACGACAAGCCTGATGCCCAAGGTGGCTCCGAACCAGGCATGTTCAAGCGCATTTTCAATCAGGGGCTGCAGAATCAGCTTGACCGTTGCGTACTCCAGAAGTTCCGGATCAATGTCATAATATACACTTAGCCGTTCACCGTATTTAATGCACTGGATCGCTACATAGGCTTTGGCATGCTCGATTTCCTTGCCCACAGTGGTCAGGATTTCTCCGCGGTTCAGACTAAGCCTGTAGAATTTCGCCAGCTCCTGTACCATAATATGCAGTTTATCGATATCGCCGAATTGGGCCAGACGGTTAATAGAGGAGAGAGTATTGTAGAGAAAGTGAGGATTGATCTGCGCCTGCAGCGACTCCAGCTCTGCTTCTTTTTTCTGAAGATCGGCAACATAATTTTTATGGATCAACTCTTCCATATTGCTTCCCATCCGGTTGAAGGCGATAGCAATTTGCGCCAGCTCATCATTGCCTTTGAAGCGGATTCTTTTGTGGAAATCCCCGTCATGAAATGCATTAAGGGATCCCACGATCTTCTGGATGCGCCGTGAGAAGTAACCGGATACCCCGATTCCCAAGGCGGCCAGGACAACGGCACTGACCAGACATACCAGCAGTGTCATCCGGCGGACCTCGTTCGCGCTCTGATCGAACAAGCTGTAAGGAATGTAGGCTTGCAGCTGCCAGCCCAGGCCGTGCAGTGATTCACTAAGGACAAGCTCTTCGGGTTCTGTCCCGCTGCTCGACCCTGCCGTGCCTTCCGGTGAAGATTGCATCACAATCCTGCCGTTGTCATCAAGCACGACAAGCGTACTGTATTCGCCAATTTTGCGGTAATCCACAGCATCCAGCAGATCCTTGATCTGTACCGCCACCCGGACAAGACCAATCTCCTTCCCGCGCTGCACATCATCCAGACGCTGCAGCAGCGAAATATTGCCATCCTCTTGATCGTGCAGAATCTGCTGCCAGCGGCTGAGACCCGGCAGGTTACCCGAAAATTCCAGCATGCGGTACCAATCTGCGTCTTGTATCCGCTGCACATGATAGATCTCGTAACGTTTCGTGGAGAGCAGCGGATTCAGCCCTCCGTCCTTATAGAACACTTCAGGCAGTGTTTCGTTCTGAAGATACAGGGACAGGCCAATATTGCTGGCTGTGTAATTCAGCAGGTTTTCAAGCGCCGGCATGAGTGTCCTGGTCATAGTTTCATAGCTGTACCAGCCTTGATCATAGCGGCGAAGCGCATTTTGCAGACTGTAATTATAGTAAAGGCTGTTCGAGATGCGTTCGATATCATCTGTGCGGTAACGGATATTGTCGCGCATTTGCCTGAGCGTTCCTTGAAGGTTCTCCCGTGTCTTTTCCCGTAGGGAATTCACGGAATGCGCATACGCGAACAGGCCAACCGTCAGCACGGCAATCAGCAGGCACAGCACATAAGGCAGAATAAGCTTGTATCCAAAAGGAATGCTCCCCATGCGCCGCATGTCACAAATGTCTCCTGTAATCACCTGGGCTCACACCATAAAATTCCTTAAACTGCTTACTAAAATGGGAGAGATTCTTATAACCCACCCGGTTTGCGGCTTCGTAGACCTTCAATTTCGGATCACTAAGCAATACTTTGACCCGCTCCAGCCGCCTCAGCCCCACATAATCGGAGAAATACACTCCGGTCTCTTCGTAGAAGATCTGACCCAAGTGATTAGGTGAAAAGGAAAAGTGGTTGGCTGCATCCCGCAGCATGACATTATGCTCCAAATGCTCTTCAATGTACGCCTGTACCTGGTCCACAAGCTTACGCTTCTTCCCTTGACGCTTGCGCTGCAGCCGCTCGGATAGCTCGAACATCCGGCGGCGGAGCCAGGATTTCATATCCTCAATGGTTTCCAGATCATATAGAATACTCAGATGTTTCCGTTCCAGCCCCAGCAGCTCATAAAAATCCTCATTAATCGTATGCAAATACGCATCCAGCTTAGAAACGATGTGCAGAAAGAGCTGGTAAATCTCCAGTTTGGTCTCCATATTGCCCACCCAAACAAACAGTTCCTCATTGCAGTCGTCCACATCGACCAGACGGTAAGACGTCACCGCCGCGAACAAGGCCTGTAGAATACTGTCCAAATCTTTGGCTGAGGCCGAGATCGGCTCTCTGGCATCTGAATGGAGGATGAGCTTGCCTTTGCCCAGGAACAGCTTCAACCCTAGCGCATTCCTCGCCTGACGGAAGGAATCCCGCAGCTCACGCAAATAGCCAACGGTGGGACCTACACCAATGGTTACCGTCAGCGGTATTCCATCCGCCGCCCGATGGATCAGCCTGCGGAGTCTTTCACGTCCCACACTTTCTTCCAGAATCAGTGCGTAATGGAAACGCTCCGTCCGGCAGGCCTGTATCTGTTCCTCGGCACAGTACCGCTCGATCGACATCTCCAGCGTGTTCTCTATTTCTGCCTTCGCCCCGTCACTAAATCCATTCAGCTTCCAGGACATATCATCGGGCTCCAGCAGTGCGGTGTACAGTCTCGCCCCATTCCAGTTAATACCGACACGTTGAAGCAGGGGCAACACCTTTTCTTCGTCCGGTGTACCGTCAAGAAGCTGCATGAACAGCTCTCGGCGCAGAAGCGGTTCGGATTCGGAGAAATAACGCTCTAAATGGGAGTACTCACGCTCACGGTCCAGAGTCTCCCTAACCTCTTCCAGCGATTTGCGCATATCGTTATCGTCTACAGGCTTCAGCACGTAACCGGCTGCGCTCATGGATATGGCCTGTTTGGCATATTGAAAATCTTCATAGCCGCTGACAAAAATAATCTTCAGCTTAGGGTTCAGCTCAAGGGCTCTGCGGGCAAGCTCCATCCCTGACATGATCGGCATTCTGATATCGGTAACCATAATATCCACAACCTGCGAATCGAGTACCTTCAGAGCTTCAAAGCCGCTGCTCGCGGCTGCACACACCTCCATACCAAGACCTTTCCAGTTCATGAAGCGCTGCAGACCCTCCAGATCCAGCATCTCATCGTCGACCAGCAGCACCTTATACATCCCATTTCACCCCACCCTCGCACTCAGAATTCAATCCGCCCCCCGGCAACTTGTGCATGCGGTGAATGCCATATAATAGTAAAAAGGGGGTACACTTGGATTCAGTATACCCCACGGTTTATGCTGGCTCTAGCTTTATTTCATCTTGTTCAGATTGTCCTGCCATTTCGCGGTTTGGAATTTCAGCAGCTTCTCGTAACCCGCTTTTTTGGCGTCTTCATTCGCTTTGTTTAAGAGACTGAGAACTTCATCATCACTTTTGGCGTATAAGGCTTTTGCAAAAGCCTCCTGGTAAATATCATTTACCGCCGTTGCAATCGTTCCTTCTTCCGAGTCCGGCAGCGGGTCCAGATTGACGAACTCCGTAAAGTTCTTCGATGTCTTCCAGGTCACCTTCTGCTGGGCCAGCGTAGTCCAGTTTTGCTTGTCGGCCGGAAGCTGTGCATCCATCTTGGCTTTGGTCTGATCAATAAAGGTGGTGTTGCCGACCCAGTTGAAACGGCCGATTCTTTCCTTATCTTTGTCTCCTTGTGGTGTATTCAGACCAGCCTCGTTCAGAATAGGCACGCCGTCTGCATCGTACTCATCCCAATACAAGCCTTGACGTCCAAAGTTCAAAATCCGCTGGCCTTCTTCGCTGGTCACCCAGTCGAGGTAGGAGAAAATCGCTTCCGGGTCCTTGGCGTTCCTGGTGATGACCAGCACGTTCCAACCCAGTGAGTTGTAATTGTTGGGTGTAATTTTAGTTGCATCCAGACCCGCCTTGTGAATCGGCCAGATGATATCGTAGCCGGCTTCAGGGTCTGTTGTACGCAGCGCGTTATCCGCTCCCCGTCCAGGGTTCACCACATCGCCGTCCACATATACTGCAACGCGGCCTGTTTTGAGTTTCTCGGAAATCTGGTCACCAGTCTGGGTGAACAGATCCTGTGTGATCAGTTTTTCACGGAAGAGCTTGCTGGCATACTGCATATTCTCGATGAACACCTGATCCTCAAAAATCGATTGCAGCGTGTTGCCCACCGGATTGGCTTTGGGCAGGTACGGTTTATTTTCAGCAAATCCGCCATACATCGTCTCGAGTCCCCGGCCTTTGGCTCCCACTTCAAGCGGTACCACATCGGGATACTTCTCCTTCACCTGCTTCAGGTAGGCATACAGATCATCGTAGGTTTCCAGCTTCGGTGAACCCAGTTCCTTGTATATTTTCCGGTTAATGATCCAGCCGCCGTTGCCATTCGGGCTTGACGTATACCAGTTGGGGAACTGGTAGAGCTTACCGTCTTCAGAGCGCAGCATGTTCAGAGTGGCTTCACCGGCGTTCTTTTTCAGATTAGGATAACGGTCCAGATAATCATCTAAGGGTACCAGCAGCCCGGGCTGACGAAGACGTTCGACATTCGCACCGCGGTCCATCATAATGACATCCGGCAGACTTCCCGAGGCGATCATGGTGCTGAACTTGGTCTCGGCAGCGCCGCTGGACTGAACCGGGGTCATCTTGACCTTAAGGGTGTCGGCAATCCACTTGGTGGTGGAATCCCTCCCCCATTCTTCCGTGGTATCCCAGTCGTAATTACTGTAATACGTGAAGGAGACCGGTTTGACCGTGCTTCCTACAGCGGCTGTTGTAGCTTCAGGGCTTACACTTGCCGCTGCTGTCTCCGTTACCGCTGGTTCTTTGGTAGGATCAGCGGATGGCGCAGCAGCATTGTTCCCCCCTCCACAACCGGCAATCCAAAGCACCGAACATAATACAACACTCAGCAGCGGAAAACTCTTCTTAGACTTCAAATGAGCAACCCCTCTCTAATATTCATTCATTACTCCTTAAGCGACCCGATTAACACACCTTTCACAAAATACTTTTGCAAAAACGGGTAGACCATTATAATCGGCAGCGTCGCGACCATGGTGGTTGCCATAATCAGCGATTTACTGGTAACTGACTGCACGAGCGCGAGCCGGTCTTGAGCAGCTGCACTGCTCCCGATGGCCTTCTGGAGCTGATCCGTCACAATATTGGAATTCAGGATCTGCTTCAGCAGGGTCTGAATCGGGATCAGATCGGGATTATTGATATAAATGCTGGCTGAGAACCAGTCATTCCAGTGATATACGGCCGTAAATAATGACAGGGTAGCCACGACAGGACCAGAGATGGGCAAAATAATACGGGTCAGCACTCCGATATGGTTACAGCCGTCAATCCGCGCCGATTCAACCAGTCCTGCCGGCAGTCCCAAAAAGAAAGTCCGGAAAATAATCATGTTGTAGACACTGATCATACCGGGAATGACCAGCACCCAGAAGGTATCCATCATGCCAAACTCGCGGAGCAGCAGGAAGGTGGGAATCAGTCCTCCGCTGAAATACATTGTTATGATGCAGAATACCATATATATTTTGCGTCCCATCAGTTCATGCCGGGAGAGTCCGTAGGCCAATATGGCGGTAAACATGACCGATAATGTAGTGCCTACAATAGTGCGCATAATGGAGATCAGAAATGCATGACCGATGCGGCTGTCCCTGAACACGACCTCGTAATTGTCCAGCGTTGGCCTGCGCGGCCAGAACGTAATCCCGCCAAGCGCTGTGTCCGAGCCCATATTGAAGGAAATCACGAGTGAGTTCCAGAAGGGGTACAGGGTGATGAAGCCCAGCAGCAGCAGCGTTGCATATATAATGACTTGTAGGAATTTGTCTCCCGCCGACAGCTTCATCATAACCTGACACCCGCCTTTCTTCTCGACATTTGGTGTGCTTGACTGCTGCTTACCATAGACTTGAACCCATTTTTCTGGCTGCCTTATTCGCCAGAGCCAGCAGTCCAATACTCACTATCGCTTTGAAAAGTCCCGCCGCCGCCGCATAAGAGAAGCGGTTGTTCAAAATCCCCATCCGGTAGACATACGTATCGATTACGTCGGATACATCACGCAGGATCGGATTGGTGGCCAAGATCAGGATATCCTCGAATCCGGCATTCAGAATATTGCCGACAGCCAAAATGAGGAAGATGATAATGACCGGCCGGATGCAGGGCAGCGTGATCAGCTGGATCTGCTTGAACCGCCCTGCACCGTCAATGGAAGCGGCTTCATAGAGATGCGGGTCGATTCCGGCAATTGCCGCCAGATAGACAATGGCTGCGAACCCCATCTCCTTCCAGATCCCCGTCCCCACCAGAATTCCCCAGAAGTACTCAGGCACGGACAGAAAGCTGATAGGCTCTGAGGTGAGATGCAGACTCATAAGCAGCATGTTAACGCTTCCATTATCAGTCGAGAGCATCGATCCCACGAACCCGCCGACGATCACCCAGGACAGAAAATGCGGCAGATAGCTGACGGTCTGGATGATCCGCTTGAATAACATAAGCCGAACCTCATTGAGCATCAGCGCGAGCAGGATCGGAGCCGGAAACCCGATACACAGCTTCAGCAGGCTGATTACAATGGTGTTGCGCATGACCGTCCAGAAGTCGGGCGAATTGAAGAATGCTTCAAAATGCTTCAGCCCGACCCAGGGACTGTGAAAAAAACCGCCGAACAGCTGATAATCCTGAAACGCCATCAGTACCCCGTACATGGGCAGATAGCTGAAGACGAGGATAAACAGCATAGCGGGTACAACCATCAGCTGAATATCCCATTGCCTGAACCACCTGGTCCACCATGATACCGGCTTACCTTTCGCCCTGGTAATGACCTTTCGTTCGATTTCCACGTTTGTCATCCTTCCTGTTTCTTTGCTCTACACCTTAATCTTATGCAGTTCAGAAAGGAGGAACCAGTACCGTGGTCAACGAAATATGTGGTCCAGCAATGATGGTTAATTACAGCTTAATGGACTTCACATCGTCAAAGTAGATCGTTCCGCTTCCCTGGGTTCCACTGCCCTGGGCCACATAGAAGGCGAACTCTTTAATGGAGCCCAAATCAATGACACCATTGCCGCCAGTAGACCAACCGGGCCTTGCAAAGTCGGTAAACGGAATAGTCACAAGCCGCGCCGTAGTGCCTTCAAGCTTGATTCCGGCCTCCCAGACCTCTCCGTTCGTCTCATGAAACTGAACAGCCAGCTGTCGGTTTGAGCCATCCGGCTGGAGCCAGAAAGTGATCGCTCCCATGCCCGGCCATTCCTTGCCCATGCTGCGGTAGACGCCTGCATATCCAGGATTGCCAACCGTATAGTCCAGCTTAAGCCCGTAGCTTCCGCTGTTCAGCTGATACGTATCCAGTGTTACAGTTGCAGCATTGCCGGAGACATTGCGCTGCCATTTGGAGCGCAGGCTTCCATTCGAGCCACCATAGGATTCGAAATCATCGATCAGATAGGAGTCCACCGGAGGCGGAATAAACGGGCCATTTCCGGTCTCTCCGTTGTTGAGCGCCCGCGGATCACTGTAGAGCGCTTGAATACCGCTAATCGAATTTTTGTCGGTTAAATACTGGGACCAAGTCATGAAATACACATATCTTGACTGCTTTTCCCGAAGCATCTGCATATCCGGCAGCTCACCATTTTCCCCGATAGCAATAGGCCGGCCGCCGCTGAGCTTCAGAAGCTTGTTGTAATAAGTGTCACGGTAATCGTTGTTGTAGATGTCCATGGCCAACACATCTACCACATCGTGGCCGGGATAATAAGGGGTTGAATCGTATGCCCAGGAGCTCTCCGCATTCGGACTCCACACCCAGATCAGATTATTCAGACCATGAAGATTAGTTAAGCGGTCGTACATGTTGTGCCATAGCTGCTTGAACAGCTCCGGTCTTGCACCCCACCAGAAAAATTCAGCATTCATCTCGTGATATGGACGCCATAATACAGGAATACCTTCATCCTGCAGCTGCTCCAAATATCCCGCGATCTCATCCACCTGGGCCGCCCACTGGTTGTACAGTGCGGTGCCGGGAGTGACAATCTCTGTCATTTGGGCTTCTGTCACATCACCCGTGACACTCTCCCAGCCGGAGGTAGCCAGGTCCATAGGCCGGGTCTGGTGATAGGTTAGAGTCACCATGGCTCCTGACTGACCCTGAAGAACGGCCTCGTCAATCATAGATTGGCGCAGCTCGCCTATGTCTCCCCCGATATAATAGGCGAAATCCGAGCCCCATAATGCCGGATAATATCCGGTTAGCTCTGCTGCCGTGTCGTACCATTTCGCGGGCTCTTCGTAATAATTATGTTGGCCCGTGTAGACGGCATTCCCCACCGTTGCATAGAGCCGGTCGAGCAATGCTGTCGCTTCAACGCTAGCATTCGGGTTGACCGGAACCATCCTGCCGGTGGTTACCTGAAGTGTGCTCGGGGCTGAGATTGCGGTCCCTTCGCTAACCGCTTTAACCTCAAGATCATACAGGCTCTCAGGCGACAGGCCTTCCAGCTTGTAAGTATACAGTGATTGTCCGGAAACATAAGGAACCGTCAGGCTGTTCCACTCGGTGTCGGCCGCTTTTTTATACAGCAGCTTATATTCTCTCACTCCAAAGGGTCCTGTGGAGGCTGCCCATTCCAGCTCTGCAGAAACCCCGTCTATGGTTCCAGCCTTGAAGCCCGCAGGAGCAGTTGGACTAAGGTTAGTCGGAATAACAGGCATTTTACCGATAAAAACCTGATCCAGGTACATATCTCCGCCGCTCCAATTCCCGGCCCGCAGCTGCAGGCCAGCCAATCCGTTGGCAGTCTGAATCTGCTGCTCCGAACGGGACCATGCTGCTGTGGCGTTAGTATAGAACGGATAGGATTTCACAGAGAAACCTTGGTATACATCCAGTGATACCGTGAATGTCCCAGGCAATACCGTATTGAATTTGCTCCAAAACGAAATCAGATAGGAAGCGTTGCTGTTAGCGGGGATTAATGGCGTTTTGACTGTGGACAGATTCTTCAGCTTCAGCGCATACATGCCTGCATAGGGATCATAAGTTGTCGTTTGTACAGTCCCTGTTCTATACCATGGAAAGATGTATCCAGACTCCAGACCTCCATTGGGTACCTGATTAAATCCCGGCGTTGCCTCCAGTCCCATCACGGCATCGGAGGTATTGCCCGCGACATCCTTGGCCCGCAGCATAATTGCATACACTGAAAAAGGATCCAGATTATTGAGGGTATACGTGTACTGGTTGACAGATTCCTGATGCGGGACAGCCACGGTATTCCAGTCAGCAGCATCTGTTCTTTTGTAAAAAATCTGGTAGGAATCTACTCCCATATCATCTGTGGACCCCGCCCAGGTTAGCTTAAGTGCGTTGGAGTCATGTTCGGCCTGCCATACACCCGGAGTCGTCGGGCGTTCAATATCCACATTCTCCCGAATGACAGTGTCGTCGATATAATAATCCTTAATCGTACCGTTCCAGAACGATAAGCGGATATATTGCACACCTGGACCGGGTGTATACAGGAGCTGCCGGTATTCCCATTCCGTAGAACCTGAGAAATGCAGCTGTTCCTTTGATTGCTGTGTGCCGAAAATGTCCATATCTATCGTCGCATTCGTGACTCCGGCAGCGGCAAACTTAACCCATAATCCAACCCGGTAGGTTTTGCCTTGCTGAACTGCGACTGACGCTGATGCCCCGCCTGTACTGCGCTTAACCAGAAGACTTTTGGCGCCCCCGTGCTTCTCGGCGGTTGTCACCACCGGACTTCCCCATTTCTCCCACAGCGTATCTCCCGCCTCAAACCCGGGATTACCCAGCAAATTCTCGCCAGCTCCAAGCACCGGGACACTTGGGACGAGGAATGAAGCAAAGATCAGAACAACGGCCAGCCAACCATGGAACCATTTCCCCCTCATACGTGGTACCACTTCAATCAGGCCTCCACTCACATTAGCCGGTGGAATTACGACTATACGTCGTCCGGCATCTCCAATGTAAGCGTTTACTATAAAGCTCAACAAGGTACAGCAGCAACGAAAACTATGCTTCAGCAACGATGTCCGGTTATTGGGCTGATTTATATTTTGTCCTTCAGGAGTATACGGTAGGCTCCATTACCGCAGGAGACACCGAGCACCCGTTCCCCCGCACCATCAAGTGCAATTCCTTTCCAGCGAACCGCTCCCAGCTCCGTCTGATTCCAAGCTACCCAGCTCTTACCGCCATCACGGCTGCACATCACTTGAGAGTCTGTACCATTCATCACCATGGGTTCACAGGCAACGATTATCAGATCCTCTCCATGGTCACCAATTCCCAGAGTTAGTGCAGATACATTCAAAAGCCCATCCAATTCAGCAGGATACAGCTTGCTCCAGGACTCGCCTCCATTCGGGCTGTGCCATAATCCTTCTGAAATGAAGCCGGCATATATCGTATCTGGGTAACTTGGAGAATAAGCTACAGTGTTCAAGACAGAGCCCAGACCTCTTCGCTTAAAAGGCAGACCTGTTCCAATGGATACCCAGTTGTCTCCGCCATCGCGTGATTCCCAGATCCCTTCGGTCCATTCACCCACCAGTATCCGGCCTTCGTGAAAAGGGCTTGCCGCCAGCAGCTGATTGGCCCCGCAGGCATTCTTGACCTGATAGACAACTACAGACAGCAAGTCGGCTTCAATCCAGTTCTTCATATGCGGTATTTCCGTCATGTAGGCGGGAGGGCGAAAAGCGGTATGCTCCCAGGTCATTCCGCCATCCGTAGAGCGGTAGATTCCAGCCCCCGAAGTAATTGGTCCATCCATATAAGCATAAAAGGTGTCTGTTCTCACGCCATCCTCCTGTAAAGCCTGCACAAACAGACCCGGTTCCAGCGTAAGTACAGCTGAGGCAGTCTCTCCATGATCACGGCTGAGTGCAATACATGCAGTGCGCCCGTGACCGACAAGTCCGTAGAGATAACTCTGACGGGATGTTCGCGGTATTACAGCTGCAGTACTTCCTGAATAACCGGGTAGACCCGGGAGATTCCAAAAGCTTCTGCCGCCATCCTCAGTAACCTTCGGCGGGTGGTCAGCCATCGTCACACAGAACTTACCCGGCTGCTCCGAAGCGGAGGTAACGGCTTCCATGCAGGTTGTTTCCAGCCCCTGA
Source organism: Paenibacillus sp. P46E (assembly GCF_001909095.1). Lineage (NCBI taxonomy): Bacteria > Bacillati > Bacillota > Bacilli > Caryophanales > Paenibacillaceae > Paenibacillus > Paenibacillus sp. P46E. The sequence goes on along the minus strand of NZ_LVYZ01000088.1, from coordinate 114,110 downwards.
AACTGCGCAGCCCGCCATGTCTTTCCGCTATCGGGACTAACTGCAACTCCGTACCAATTCGTCAGATAGAGGCGTTTTTCAATAAAGCGGTCAACGAGAATTTTGGATATGGCCCAACCCGTGGCCTCCGCACGTGAACCACTGCCGAAGTGATCCATATAGACTGGAAATCCGCTCAGATTCTCCTCCTTATATTGCCCGAGGAGCTTCCACGGTTCGGTGTCGCCGCTGTCTAGACCGGATACGTACAGTGGAATCGGCGGAACGGTCTTCATGTGGGGCCGGGCATCCGGGGCTGTATACCACAACTGCGGATGATGGAGATCCTGTACGACCGTCCCGTATCTATGCCTATCCTGGAGCAGCCCTGTCATATCCGACTGCCAGGTCTTCCCGCCATTCTGACTGTGGAGGATACCATTCCATATACAGGCAGCCCGCACCCGCTTGGGATCACGGCTGTCGAAGGCAAGCTCGGCAAAGCTTGGGCCTTCATGCAGCAGCTCCCAGGATTCACCGAGGTCGCTGCTGGCATACAACCTGCCAGTCTTACCTCGGGGCTGGTCCTGAAGCAGTCCCAACACTCCCCCCTCCCCTGTCTCCACATAATCCATATTGAGATCTTCATCGCTTATGGTTCCTGCATACAGTAATCCCGGTGTTCCGGGATGGAAGGCGACGCAGCCAAACCGCTCCTCCGGCAGCGAAGACTGCTTCCAGGACTCCCCTTCATCCCTGCTGATCCATAAACCGCCCGTGTAGCCCCCGGCAGCTACAATATCCGGGTGATGAGGATCTACTGCGATTATTTCACCGTACATCCGGGTCGGTCCATTGCCGTAAAAGCCCATGCCTGTACAAACCTCTCTCCAGGTATGTCCGTCATCTTCTGATTTGTGGACCGAGCCGTAAAATTTGCGGCTTCGCACTTCCCCCGAGCAGCGGAACAGTACCTCCGGGTGATGGGAACTAATGGCAAAGCTCTGCACCTGGTGGTGATACGCCTTGGTGAGTCCGGCATTCCGGGCTTCCCAGCGGAAGCCGCCGTCAATGCTGGCGAAGACTCCCGCCACATCGCAGCGGGCGTACAACACACCACTTTTAGCGGGATGCTGAATCAGCCCTGTAATATAGCCGCCCCCGCCCAGCGCAGCCGGTGACCAGGTTTGCTCCGGTTTGAATGAATTGCCTTCCACATTCCATACCTCCATTCTTCCTTGCCTCCTACTTAAGCTTACCTTCAGGCTGGATTTACGTGCATCCCTGTGAGCAACGAAATCTATTGCTGAGCAAGGAATATGGCGAAAGGGCTGCCGTAAAAGTGGATTTACTACGAGCGGAAACAGGCCTCCATCCATTTTAAAAGCATTAAATTCAATAGAGCAGCGCTCCTGTCATCGGAGGACGCTGCTCTATGTTTTTTGGTCCATGGCTGCTCGCTCAATAGATTGTGGGCATTGACGATACGAACGTGGTGATGTTCTGAATATCTTCCTCCAGCGGAGATTGGACCACGGTCCGTTCGCGGAGCTTCCACCAAACTAGCTTACATATCTCCTACGTAGAACAAACTCACCCTAACGTGCGAATCCATCATCTCATTGCAGCAGGTAACGGTAACGGCATTGCTCCCAAATCAAGGGTATTTGTACCTCTCATTCTGTCCGCTAGCCCATTTACAGTGAGATCAGAGGTATTTGTACCTCTCATTCAGTCCGCTAGCCCGTTTACGGCAAGATCAGAGGTATTTGTACCTCTCATTCTGTCCGCTAGCCCGTTTACAGTGAGATCAGAGGTATTTGTACCCCTCATTCTGTCCGCTAGCCCGTATAGCTGAAATGGAAACCTCTCTCCAAACGACCGCGAAGCCGCTTTACTTGATTCTAGAACTTAGAAGGGGTCACTTGTCTAACCATGTACGCATCATAGATAACAATTGCGCGCTGTTGACCGGTTTGGTGATGTAATCCGAACAGCCTGCTTCAAGGCACAGCTCCCGGTCTCCCTTCATGGCCTTCGCCGTGAGCGCAAGAATAGGAAGGTCCCTGAATTTCACGTTCTGCCGGATCGCGCGGGTCGTTTCGTAACCGTCCATTCCCGGCATCATAATATCCATGAGCACGATTTCGATGTCAGGTGTCTGTTCCAGAAGATGGATGGCATCCTGGCCGTTCTCTGCCGGAATCACTTTCATATGATGGCGTTCCAAAATGGAGGTAAGTGCAAAAATGTTCCGGATATCATCATCCACAACAAGCACTTTCTTATACTCAATCATTTCATCGGAATTATATAGTTTAACTAGCTTGTCCCTTAAACTGGACGGCAGCTCCTCCGCTTTGAGGTGCAAAAAGAGGGTCGTTTCGTCAATCAATTGGATATTCGACTTCACCTCTTTGAGAACCGCCATTTTAAAGAGCTCATCCCACTCCTTCTCCTCCTCTGCCGTCAACTTCTTGCTCAGGCGGGCTACGACGGGGACCCTTTTGTTTTTGGCGTTCTTGTACATATCACGGACTAAACGGATGAGATTCATATCCGGCAAGTTATTGTCCAGCACTACACAGTCGAAATCTTTGGTGTTGATCTGGTTCAAAGCTTTGCGGCCTGTGTCCACTGCCGTGAGCTTGAGATCCTGATTGCTTAGCAATTCGACGATTTGCTTGCGCTCTTGCTCATCATGAATGGCCACCAGCAGGTTACGGCCCTTATGGTCCGCAAATTGATTCAGACGATCAAGGGCATTCTCCAGTTCCTCGTTCGTCACCGGTTTACGGAAGTAATCGTGAACCCCCTTTTGCAGCAGGAGCAACTCATCTTCATCAACGGTCATGACGCAAATCGGAATATGCCGGACATCGATATCGTTCTTCAACTGCTCCAGAACGAGCCAACCATTGGAATCCCCGCCGAGGTGCAAGTCCAGCGTAATTGCGATCGGATGGTACTTATGAACGAGTTCGAGGGCATCATAGCCACTAGCCGAAATGACAGCTTTGATGCCTCTTTTGCGGAGAAGATCGAGAATGATTTCATTGAACTTCTGGTCATCCTCGATAATCAGGAATACACGGTCTCCCGGCTCAATATGATCCCGGTCATCCATCAAAGCAGCATCTTCCTCTGCTTTAACCAGGCTGCTTCTGCGTTTCGGCGGGGTGATATCGATCACCTCAGGAACATGTGCCTTTTTCGGCTCCAGCTCAGTGAATTCTGCTTCCGTTGGAAGGTACAGATTAAATACGCTCCCCTTGCCCACTTCACTATACAGAGTAATTTCACCGCCTAGCATTTCGGAAATCTCACGTGATATCGCAAGGCCCAAGCCTGTTCCGCCGTATTCCCGATTCGTACTGCCGTCGGCCTGCTGGAAAGCTTCGAAAATAATCTGCTGTTTTTCATGAGGGATGCCGATTCCTGTGTCGCTTACGGAGAAGCAAATGACCGTTTTGGCACGATTCAGCGATTCATTATCGAGGTGCCAGCCCTCGCCCGCTTTCCGGATCTGAAGCATAATCTGTCCCTGTTCCGTGAACTTAAAGGCATTTGAGAGCAGGTTTTTCAAAATTTGCTGAAGCCGTTTGAAGTCTGTCATTACACTACCCGGCACACCGGGTTCAACCTTGATCCGGTAGTCGAGCTTCTTCGCATCCACCATATGACGGAAGGTACGGTCCAGCCCGTCTGTCAGTTCCGCCAAAGATACTTCACTGTAATCTGGTGTTATAGTGCCGGATTCGATTTTGGACAGATCAAGAATATCATTAATAAGGTTAAGTAATTCGAGTCCGGAGTCCTGAATGGTCTTCGCGAACTTCACCTGAATCTCATGAAGATTGTCATCCGGGTTCTCGGCAAGCTGTTCTGCTAGCAGCAGTAAGGAATTCAGAGGGGTACGAAGTTCATGTGACATGTTGGCCAAAAATTCGGATTTGTACTTGGACGTGAGAGCAAGCTGTTCCGCTTTCTCCTCCAGGTAACGTTTGGCCACCTCAACCTCATGGTTTTTGCTCTCCACTTCTGCTTTCTGCAGCACGAGCAGCTTTGCTTTATCCTCCAGTTCATCATTCGTATTCCGCAGCTCCATCTGCTGCTTTTGGAGTTCTTCGGTGAGGGACTGCGATTGGATCAGCAGCTCCTCCGTACGCTGGTTCGCCTGCATAGTGTTAATCACAATTCCGATGGATTCCGTAAGCTGATCCAGGAATGCAATGTCGATATCGCTGTAGGGGCGAAAGGTTGCGAGTTCGAGAATTGCAAGTACCTGATCTTCAAAAATGATCGGCAGCAAAATGATGTTGAGTGGCGTTGCTTCTCCCAAAGCGGACGATATCACGACATAATCTCCTGGCACATTGGTAAGCAGAATCCGCTGCTTCTCGATTAGGCATTGGCCTACCAACCCTTGCCCGGCGCGGAATTCGTTCGCCAAATGTTTGCGGCTCTGGTAAGCATAGCTGGCAAACAGCTTCAGGACCGGTTCGCCATCGACGGGTTCATTGATATAGAAAACACCATGCTGCATAGACACGAGCGGAGCCAGCTCGGACAATATCATACGACTAACTGCATACAAATCCCTTTGTCCTTGAAGCAGACGTGAAAATTTGGCGAGGTTAGTCTTGAGCCAGTCCTGCTCTGTATTGATTCGGGTCGTTTCCTTCAGGTTCCGGATCATTTCGTTAATATTGTCTTTGAGCGTTGCGACTTCTCCGGATGCAGATACGTCAATAGCACGTGACAGATCACCATTCGTTACCGCGGTTGCAACGTTAGTGATGGCACGCACCTGAGTGGTAAGCGTACTCGCCATGTAGTTAACGTTATCGGTCAGGTCGCGCCAAGTACCGGCTGCTCCAGGCACACTTGCTTGTCCGCCCAGTTTCCCTTCGGCGCCTACCTCCCGGGCCACGGTGGTCACCTGGTCGGCGAAGGTCGCCAGTGTATCAATCATATTGTTGATTGTATCGGTCAGTTCGGCGATTTCTCCCTTGGCTTCCACGGTCAGTTTTTGTTTCAGGTTGCCGTTCGCAACCGCAGTTACGACCTTGGCGATTCCGCGTACCTGATCCGTCAGGTTGGTCGCCATAATGTTAACGTTATCGGTGAGGTCTTTCCAGATCCCGCCGACGCCGCGAACTTGGGCCTGTCCGCCCAGCTTTCCATCCGTACCAACCTCCCGGGCCACCCGTGTAACCTCGGAGGCGAATGAATTCAGTTGATCCACCATCGTATTGATTGTATTCTTCAATTCCAATAATTCGCCTTTTACGTCTACAGTAATTTTTTTGGACAGGTCTCCGTTCGCCACCGCCGTTGTAACGCCAGCAATGTTACGCATCTGAATAGTCAGGTTGCTGGCCATGTAGTTAACGGTATCGGTCAGATCTTTCCACGTACCGGAGACATCCTTTACTTCTGCTTGCGCACCAAGTTTACCATCGGTGCCAACCTCGCGTGCTACACGTGTAACCTCGGATGCAAAGGTCGAGAGCTGATCCACCATCGTGTTGATCGTATTCTTCAGTTCCAGGATTTCACCTTTTACATCGACGGTGATTTTCTTGGACAGGTCGCCCTTCGCCACCGCCGTCGTGACGTCCGCGATATTCCGCACCTGGTCGGTCAGATTCCGGGCCATATTATTAACGCCTTCGGTCAAGTCTTTCCAGGTCCCGCCGACTCCCTTAACCTGAGCTTGTCCGCCCAGTTTCCCATCCGTACCCACCTCACGCGCCACCCGCGTAACCTCGGAGGAGAACATCGAGAGCTGGTCCACCATCGTGTTGATCGTATTCTTCAGTTCCAGGATTTCTCCTTGCACATCTGCTGTGATTTTCTTGGACAGATCGCCGTTCGCCACTGCCGTTGTCACGACGGCGATATTGCGTACTTGGTTGGTCAAGTTCGAAGCCATATAGTTTACGCTCTCAGTCAAATCGCGCCAGGTTCCGGCAACACCTTTCACTTGGGCTTGTCCGCCCAGCATGCCCTCGGTTCCTACCTCCCGCGCCACCCGCGTAACCTCGGAAGCAAAGGTAGAGAGCTGCTCGACCATGGTGTTAATGGTATTTTTAAGCTCCAGAATTTCGCCCGTCGCATTCACCGTGATCTGCTTGGACAGGTCGCCTTTCGCCACCGCAGTGGTCACTTCAGCGATATTACGCACCTGATCGGTCAGTGTACCGGCCATAAAGTTAACGCTATCCGTTAGATCCTTCCATGTGCCGGATACCCCTTTAACATCTGCTTGACCGCCCAGAATTCCTTCTGTAGAAACCTCGCGCGCCACCCGTGTAACCTCAGAGGCGAAGTTGCTAAGCTGATCCACCATGATGTTAATGGTGCTTTTCAATTGGAGGATCTCTCCCTTCGCATCCACGGTGATCGTCTTCGATAAGTCGCCCTTAGCCACTGCGGTTGTCACTTCAGCGATGTTACGCACCTGGTTGGTCAGGTTAGACGCCATGTAGTTTACGCTTTCGGTCAAATCCCGCCAGGTCCCGGATACGCCCTTAACATCCGCCTGCCCGCCGAGTATCCCTTCCGTACCGACCTCGCGCGCCATCCGAGTTACCTCGGAAGCGAAGGTCGACAACTGATCCACCATGGTATTGATGGTGTTCTTAAGCTCCAGAATTTCACCTTGCACATCCGCGGTTATCTTCTTCGACAGGTCGCCATTTGCAACCGCTGTTGTAACCACCGCGATGTTGCGCACCTGGTTGGTCAGGTTGGACGCCATGTAGTTTACGCTTTCGGTCAAATCCCGCCAAGTCCCGGATACGTCTTTAACGTCAGCCTGCCCGCCGAGCTTACCCTCCGTACCGACTTCACGCGCCACACGGGTAACCTCCGAAGAGAACATGGAGAGCTGGTCCACCATGGTGTTGATCGTATTTTTCAGTTCGAGGATTTCTCCCCGTGCATTTACCGTGATTTGCTTCGACAGATCCCCATTAGCCACGGCCGTTGTGACTGCCGCGATATTACGCACTTGATCGGTGAGGTTCGTAGCCATGTAATTCACGCTATCCGTAAGATCTTTCCAGGTCCCCGAAACACCTTTAACGTCTGCCTGGCCGCCTAATATCCCTTCCGTACCGACCTCACGCGCCACACGCGTAACCTCGGAGGCAAAGGTGCTGAGCTGATTCACCATCATATTAATGTTGCTTGCCGTTCTCTGGAATTCCCCGGTGAGCGGTCTTCCTTCGATTTCCAGTTCCACCTTCTGGGACAGATCGCCTTTGGCCACGGCGTTAATCACCCGAACCATCTCGCTCGTCGGTTGAATCAAATCAATGACCAGCCCGTTGAGCGAATCGGTGATCGTTTCCCATGAACCACCCAGATTTTTCTGCACGAACCTTCTCGACAGATTGCCTTCTTTACCAACAACCTTAGCTACGGTCTGAACTTCATAGACTAGACCTTCCTGAATATCCATGATCTCATTAAACGTATCCGCTACCTTACCGGCTATACCCGTGCGATCATAAGGCATTCTATAGGTGAAATTACCTTTCTTCATTGCCATTAAGGCGTTGAGCAGTTCAGCGGCGTCAATTTGATCCTCGTTTTTTTCGTTCATTTGGTTTTGATCCTTCATATACGGTAGCCTGCCCCTTTTGCATCATATATTTTTGAATAGTACGGCTTGACTTCAATTGTAAAAATGAATGTTGCGCCAGGTCCATTTGACGGTTCAACCCATATCGTACCGCCCATTAGCTCGACGAGGGATTTGCTGATCGATAATCCAAGTCCCGTGCCTCCGAACTTCCTTGTGGTTGAGGCGTCGAGCTGGGAGAAGGGCTGAAACAGTTCATTTATTTTATCCGGAGGGATCCCGATCCCGGTATCTCTGATCATAAACTCAAGTGTAAGCGAACTCTCCGTCTCCGCGAGCTTGTTAACCATTATGTATACACTGCCTTCAGGCGTAAACTTAACTGCATTGCCTACAAGATTATTCAGCACCTGACGCAGGCGGTTCATATCCCCTTTTATGCTAGATGGCACTAACGGATCCACCATTAACATCATTTCCAGATCCCGTTCTCTCGTTTGAGCCGTAAACAAATCAATGGTTTCATTCAGGCAGTGCTGAAGGGAAAAGGGTGCCTCATCCAACTCTATCTTTCCGGATTCGATTTTGGAAAAATCGAGGATATGGTTTATGACAGAGAGCAGTGCATTGCCGCTTTTGTGGATAATCCCTGCCATCTCAGCGTATTCTTCCGGCAAATCACAGGCTTGAAGCAGATCTGACATGCCAATGATTCCATTCAGTGGAGTCCGGATTTCATGGCTCATCATGGCCAGAAATTCCGATTTCACGCGAGAGGCGATTTCCGCAGCTTCCTTTGCCTTACTGAGCGCCTGATTGGTTTTTTCCATCTGTCTGGTTTGTTTCTGCAACATTTCACTTTGTATCTGTAGGGTTTTGTTAGCTTCATACATGTTGACGTAACCGTCAATTTTGGATTTGAAAATTTGCGGAATAAGGGGTTTCGTCATATAATCCACTGCACCGACGGAATAGCTGGCAATAATGTGCTCCATTGTATTACTGGTAGCTGTCATAAAAATGATTGGCACGTATTTGTTTTTCTCCCGGGTACGGATGATGCTAGCCGTCTCAAATCCGTCCATATCCGGCATGTGCACATCCATGACAATAACAGCAAATTCCTCTTCCAATAAACACCGCAAAGCTTCCATCCCGGAATATGCGCGAACCAAACGATAGGGTTCTCCGCTGAGAATCGCCTCTATGGCCATCAGGTTTTCCGGGTGATCGTCTACGAGCAGGATGTTAACTGGAAAATTCATGACTCTCCTCACCCTCCATAATATGGAATTGATTCTCGTTTATATTTCAAAAACATAGGTTATATACCCTCATCTCTAAAGTGTGAAACTCTTGTTCAACCGGATATAGAAAAAGCAACTCGTCCGTAGACAAGTCGCTTTTCTAATGTTTCATGAAGAGAACTTCACTCAGGTCCAATCACAATCTCGTATACCGGTAATACGCGAACGGAAGTAATATTGGCAATCAGTTCTTTCGCCGTCTCGTTCCATCCTGCCATTGTTGTATTACTGTTAACAACAGTCCCTTTGCGGATCGGCGACACATAGAGGTACATCCCCTTCTCAAACAACTGCTCCTCAAAACGCTTCAAGCCAATTTCCCATGTAGTGTTGTTGCAGAAATTATCATTAATGAGGTCTCCGTCAATGAAGGCATAGCCGATATCCCCGGAATAATCAATTTGCAGCAAGGCTTCCTTGAGTCCGTCTAGTGATCCAGATGCGAATTCCAGAACAGCCCTTTCGTCCTTGACCTTCGTACATGTAAAGGTGATCCCTTTCTTGGGTGCAAGCAGCTTATAGGTTTTGAAAAGACCGTCCTCCGACGTTCCCTTCAGTTCTCCGCCCGTAACCGAACCGAGCGAGTCCGGGAAATCAGGGAATACACTTAGAGTGACATCCTCTTGATCCGTTGATTCGAGCTTGATCTTATTCGCTGATACCAGCAAATTGGCATCCGTAAACAATACACGCTGCTTGCCGCGGATATCCGCCTTCCAGAATCCGAGGCTCTGTTTGCTGGTCATGGTATAGATCACGACTTTCTTGCCTTCTGCGGAAACAAGACGTACTATACTCGACACCCGCTCTTCTACTTCAACGATCGTCATATTCTCATACTGCTTTGTATGTCCGCCATCGGTTTCAATGCTTGTCACATCGTCCGTTTTTATTGCATAAGTACCCTTCATGCCTTCCGGCATGAAGAAGAAGTAATACACCTCATTCACTACGTCCAGCTTCGTGATGAGCTGCGCGGTTGCATATTTCAGCGTGATTCCGGCAAGATCAAAATTATACGGCAAAATCGCAAAACTCTCTTTGCCAAGAGTTAACTCCCCTTGACTTGGAATGGTTATCGTCTCACCGGGAAGCTCGATGCTGACGTTCATGTCCTGCAAATCATGATTATCCACATGATCCTGGAAATTGTTCAAGAACAGGAAGCCGGAGCCCTCATGTGAACGGACTGCATATCGCAAGGTGTCCACCTCATAAGGATCATTCTCCGAGGTGTCGCCCGGCAATATCGTCATAGTCAAAGCGAATTGCTGCTGGAACTCCGTGAACAAATAATGCTGCAGCTTCGTCCGCTTATACGATTCCCGTACCTGCCCGAATTCTCCGATCATCGCGTTAAAGTCATAGGAAATCTTTGGCGTCGCCAGATCGTTCGTGAACAGATTAACCTTGCCTTTCGGATTGGTTCCGCCATGGTACATATAGTATCCGAGCATATTGCAGCCCTCCGCTGTCTTCATGACGGACATGGCCGGAACGCTATTATAAGGAAACTCAAACCGGTATTTATAGAATTGGACCATCCCGCCGCCCATTTCACAGCATGCATAAGGATAATCTTCGGGGTTGTAGAATGGCTCGAAATTATAGCTTTTGGGGATGGCATTATTATGTTTATCCCGGAAAATATATTCTGGTGTCGCCGGATGTTCCTTCACGTCCGCGAAGCGGCCCTCTTCATAGTAAATCCATGGCCAATAGGCATAGCCGCCCCATAAAGGGAGCATATCCGGTACCGGCGTCGTAGCACCACCCCACCCTGTACATGTATAGATAGGCGTAACTATTCCTGCCTGGATCGCCATTTCCTTCAGCAGCAGCATATGTGCGTTGCCGTCATTGCCGCCGTTAAGCCACATATTGTTAACACCGACCGTCAGTCCCCACTGTGCCGAGGAATGGTTATGCTCATTTTCGATTTGTGTGCCGATGATCGGCCCCCCCTCCTGGTACAGCAGTCCCTGCACCTGTAAGCCGATTTCTGCATACAGCCTCCGCACATACGCCAGATAACCTTCATCATTGGAGCGGACCTCAAACGGACGGCCGAACATCCACTCCGGCATCCCGCCGTTGCGGATTTCCCCATGACAGAAGGGGCCAATGCGTATCATGACATACAGACCATGCTGGTCACAGAGCTGAATGAATTTGCGTAAATCTTTATTTCCTTCCCATTCAAACACGCCTTCAACTTCCTCATGCAGATTCCAAAAAATATAGGTAGTGACAATGTTGACGCCACCCATTTTCATTTTTATAATTTCATCTTCCCAGTAGCGTTCATCATAACGGGAAAAATGGAATTCTCCGCAAATGCCGAAAAAAGGTTCATCATTCTTTTCCATATAATAGTTCGTAAAGCTAATCCGTTCACCCGTAGGGTTGACGCCGCCAAGCTTGATATGACCTGAAAAGATATTTTTGGTGTCTCCGCTTACAGCGATGCGATAGTTCTTCATTAAGGCCGCCCTCTCTTTAGTCCATTTCCTAAATTGTTAATTCCAGCGCCTAGGGACAGCTCCACATGCCATGAAAAGGATGATTGTGCCGGTATCATTCGTGCTGTCCCATTGGCCACAGCCATTTCTAATGAATCGTAATAGCCGATACTAGGCTCGAGTGCACAAGTGGCCCGGTCGTTAAACATGCCTTCATCCACCCAAACGCCTAGATAGGGAACCTTATCCTCTGGAACAGTCAAGATTAAGAAGTTCCCGCTTGTTTCACCGTACAGCCCCGAGCGGCCTTCCGGAACTATACCAGGATAATAAAATTTTCTGCCATCCCCGGTTACTTCAGGAGAAATCAGTGATACATCATCCCATGTATATGTCTTACCATTCTTCAGCGTATGGCCTTCGTACACACACAGCATTTCCTCCATGGACTCAGGGAGAAGAATGCGGGTCGGTTCTGTAATCGCGAATTGAGGATGGGGCACCCACAAAAAGGGGATAGGCTGGTCGCTCCTATTGTCAGCGCGGTAATCCAGACTTATCCGATCTGCCGAAGAGAATGCGACTTCTCTCGAGAACTGATACGGAAGCTGCGGACTCCGAACCGAGCTGATCATTGAATTCTCTCCGATCCTGTAGTCCCATGAAAGGGACCACAGCTCGCCATGGTCTGGAAGGCTGATGGCCTTGTCTATTCCCGATGGGCAGCTATTAATCGTCGGAAAACATTCATCCCAGCCGCTCATATCCCAGCCGGAAAAGGAAGAACCGTACTCCGGCTGCCGCATAGGGCGATAACCGGAGTCCAGCATCCATTCCTTACCTGTAGGCTTATATAGGATAGAAACCAGTTTTCCGCCGATTTCCGGTACGGTTTCCAGACGGATCTGTTCACTTTCCAATATGATAGACGTGAAGTTCTTATAGGTTCCCTTCGTTATGCTGACTGTACAAGCTTGCATCACAAAATCATGCGGTACTGCGTCCCTCAACATTCTCACCCCTTGAACATAGCGGTATTTATTTATTCATTTCCTGTTCGAGTACACTAAACCCATTAGGACGATAGATGGTGAGCATCTGCTTCTGTACAGGATTTACTGGTACAGTAATGTTCATTGTCAGGAGGTTTCCGGGATGCATATCGGGAATTACTTGTCTGACTAACTCTTCTCCTGCCGAAGACACTGTTAGGTAATAGTCCTTCACGGCATAGCTGGGAATATCATTCCGGCATTTCAATGTCACCTCGAACCCACCTTCACGCCACACTACCTCATCTGCCAGTAAAAGTGGGGAAGATAACTCACGTAAGGCAGCAAAAGAAGGCTTCACCCGGTTATGAATATCCAAAGACCCATGAATCCGCTGCTTCCATTTGCCATCGCCGTCTTCTCCCATTTGCGTGCGGTAATCATTTAAACTGAAGAAGATTAATGCTGCAAACTGAGGATATTGGCGGTAAATTTCTGTTTTGTGTAAAAGGATCTCCGTTCTTCTAGCGTCTCCACCATCAAAAGCCGGCTCGCAGAGCCCGTATTCGGCCACAACGACCGGCTTATCCTGATAATCGGTAATCATCTGCCTGATCACCTCATGTTCGTCCAAATCACCATGCCAGGTTCCGATATAATCATTCCACATAAGCAGATCCCCGGCACCGGTAGCGTCGTTGCCAGGCTGAAAGTGAATCGTGTTGCTTACATAGTTAATCAGCCGCTGTGAATCCAGTTCCCGAATCTCCTGCTTCAGCTGCTCCATGTACGATCGTGTAACCTCCGATTGGCCATTCAGCTCATTGCCCATGCCCCAGGCCAAAATACACGGGTGGTGGGAATGAGCCGTGATCATCTCCTTCGCCTGTGACAAGGCTAGCGCGAATGTATGTTGATCCGGTTCATCAGGCTGCTGCCAATGCGGAATTTCTTCCTGCACCAGGATTCCGTTACGGTCACACCAGTCCAATAATTCGCTGCCCTGCTGCCAGTGGAAACGTGTAATGACACAATTGGCTTCCTTCAACCTCTCAAGCATAGCAATAAGCTCATCCTGCTTCTCAGCCATTCCGCTCAACGGGCTGGAACCCGGCATCCATTCTACTCCCATCAGGCGGACAGGCTCACGATTTAACCAGAGCTCATGTCCTTTAACAAGAATCTCCCGAAACCCAAAGGTCACAGCCACATGGTCTTCAATCTGCTCACCTTCCCGGAGGGTGAGTTGAAGCTGATACAAATGCGGATGATCAAAGTGCCATATATCTACCGAATTTATATGAACATCTGTAAGCTGCCAGATTAACGTTTCTGGAGGTAATGACCGCACTCCATGCCATATTCTTAGGTCATCCTTAAATATGCCGATTTCCACTGTCGCAGTAGAAGAAGGTGCACACAGAATTACGTCTGCAGACAGCTTTCCATTAGCCCAATTGTCAGCTTGTCCGAACTGAACCTCCGGGCTGACTTTAATGTGCTTAACGGCCGTTTGCCCGGTTACTATAAGTTTTACGGGCCGGATGATACCTCCGTCGTCTGCCCAGTCAAAGCTGGTTCCTTTCGGAAGCGCCTCATCACTAGGCGAATTATCCGCCTTCACCGTAATCCGGTTCTCTGCGCCGTACTGGATATTTGCTGTCAGGTCTATTGAAAATGCGGTATAACCTGAATTGAAGTGCAAACCGGCTTGATGACCGTTAATCCAGATCAACGCATCACGGTATACCGCTTCGAACTGTATACGGATCCTGCTGCCGTGCCAATCCTCCGGAATATGAAGACTGTACTCATACCACCCGGCACCCCGGTATTCCTCCAGACCTTCCTGCACATTCCATGTATGCGGAACAGTAACCTTCATGGGAGAGGGCAAGCCTGCTGCCTGCCACTCTTCCTGTTCTCCCACCTTTGCAGCATCCGGTTGAAACAGCCAGCCTTCGTTCATATTTACAATGTGACGCCCTTTAATTGACAAGGTATCAAGTCCTCCTCCATTTATGAGTTCAGCCTAAATCACCGTGCTACTGTTTAATCGTCTATGCACCATAGCCCCCTGGTGATTAGGTTCCAGTTCCAGAACTAATTCAAGTTCGACTCCCGCTTCTTCATTACGGCCAAGTCCCAGAAGTCCGAGCCCTCTCATATACCGGCAGTGAACTTCATTCCTTACGTTCAAATCATCCTCGAACACCAGGAAGTCCGGCAGGGAAACAGCGAAATAATCAAAATCCACATCGTCGAAAAGATGCTTCTCAGCGTAATCGATCAGCTTATTGAAGCGGCGCTTGGCCTCCTGCTCATTACCCAGCTCCAGCCAAGCCATTCCCTGATAGAAAATCATATCCGGCGGCTGGTCGTTGTAATACATCGCGCTGGCAGGCTCCTCTAGTCCCCGGGAAGCAATGCTGATGCATTCCTGAGCCAGTTCAGTCTCTTTTAAACCTGAATGGGCCAGTCCAAGATAGTAATAGACATTGTTCTCTTGTGCGCCCGACAGCTTGCCTTCCCCGAGATTTTCCGGATAAATCAGTGCCTGCCGTAAGTACTGCACGGCCTCTTCATAGCGGTTGTCAGCCAAAGCCTGCTTGGCCAGTTCAACATGGGCAAAAACATGCTGTCCTGTGACTTTACCCTCACCGCCTTCCCAAGGATGGAAATTCCGTACTTGCAGTGCATGGACTGCCTTCTCATGAAAACCCTGCGCATTCAAAAGCGTGATGTATTCCACGTAAAGATCGTCTCGTTTATTCACTAAAGCCAGATGTTGCTCCAGTCGGGTACAACGGTTCTCCGCCGTGTAGCCAAGCTTCTTATACAATTGATCCAGCTCATACAATACGCGTGCATCATCCGGCTTACAGGCAAAAGCCTTCTCCATAGAGCTAAGCGCCGATGCCGTGTCCCCTTTTTTGTTGAAATAGGCGAGTGCAAGATTGCGATGGACCGTCGCGAAATCGTTTCGTATGGAACGAGAAGCTTCCCAATGGGTGATCGCAACTTCGTGTCTTCTTTTATCATACAACCAGTTTCCCAGATAATAATGGGCTTTATCATCCTCAGCATCAGCGGAAATGGCACTTGTCAGTACTTGCAGATCGAATAAATTGTTCGGAAAACAGTAATCTGGTGCTGACACGTTCCCAGCCTTTCTGTAAACCCGGGCAAGCTCGAAATGTCCGGCTTTCTCGTGCAGGTAGCCAAGCGCATAATGAAGCATCGGGTACACCTTGGAATCCTGACCGGATACGATCCGCTCAATCACTTCAATAGCTTCCTCCAGTAATCCGCAATGGTCATAATCAGCAGCCAGATTCAAATAATTATGGGCATCTCCACGCATAAGCCGCAGAAGATCAGCCTTCGCTTCATAGGCTTTCGCGTGCTCACCTTGACTTGTAAGTGCCAGGTAACATTCATTGGCTGAACCAAAATCAGCGATATCAAGGGCAAGTGTCTCCTCCGAGAAGAGGAGCGCTGTCTCCAGTTGACCCAGTTTGCGAAGAAGTACTGCTTTCAGGTGACGTGCCTTGTAATTTCGGGAATTGCGGATGAGCGAACGGTTGACCAGCTCCAGCGCTTCTCCGAAATCCCCCTTCTCACAGGCAATTTGCGCAAGCGTGAAGAATCCGGCATCCTGCCAAGCCGCAGACCAAGTCGATTTGTACAGTGCTGCAAAAGCTTCTTCCAAGCGGCCTTGCCCTTTCAGAGCAAGTCCTAATTGATATAGAGCTTCACTGTCGTATGGATTCGGATTCCGCCAGGTAAGTGATTTCACTGCGGTCCGGAAGTGTCCTTCTGCTTCAGTGTACTGCCCGCGGCGCAGCAGGATTGTACCATAAGCCACGTTGATGCGGATATCGCTTGGATCGCGCCTTAAGCCCTCCAGATAATAATTTTCCGGTTCGAATGTTGCATGGCGGTATTGCTCCAGATGCAGTCCGGCCAGATAGAGCTGCTCATTCGTTCTCAGCTCTTCAGGAGCAGGCAGCGGCTTAGCAGCATCCGGCACTTGCTCGATAGATAGCTTTGCAGGCTGATATGCAATGAGCAAGGTGCCATTTGCATCCCTGACAGTCAGCTTCAAGTCATGAGGCAGATCCTGCTCATCCAGCGGAATGACAGACTTGAAGGTCTGTTCCGGCGACAAATCAGTGATTTCCTGTAAATAGATTCGGCGGGTACCCCGGAGTTCAATGACTGCGCCTTCAAAATGGGAGGTTGCATAAGCAAGCACGGTAACTTCACGTGTTTGCTCATCAACTTCCAGATTAACGGCGGCATCGACCGATGCATTTTTGACAACACCGATATTTTTATAGGGCATGAAATATTGTGTGAACGATTTCTCTTCATAGGGCTGGAGCCACGTAAAATCCGGCTGATTGTCTGTGTAGACCCCGGTCATGAGCTCAATATAAGGCCCGTCTTCATCCGTAAGATTCCGGTCCCATGCCTGCCCGAATTCACCGTTCCCCCAAGTCCATTGCTTCTTCCCCGGCGAAACATGATGGTTTGCTACATGCAGCAAGCCTGCCTGAACCCCATGATCATATCCGCCGACGAAGTTATAGTCCGACTTATAGGCCATGTATGAAGTAGGGACGGGGATGTTTTTGTAACGTGAAATATCAACGCCCGCAGAGTAATCCATTTTGTAATAAGTACCTGTTGCGATTGGAAATCGGGAGACATCACGTTTACCATGGTCGAAGACAGCCGTTACATCCGGCGGAAAGACGGATTGTGTGTGATCGTTAACGGCAACTGCAGGATTAGCCCACCACAGGAAGGTTTGCGGTTCAGGTGTCCGGTTATAGAGTTGAGCAGAAATCTCCAGATATGCTTTGCCCGGGTACAGGGTGAAACCGGCGGTTACTTTGGTTCCATACATACGGTCGATTTCACTTACCCATACAGTAGCGCTTCCATCTTGATTGGTGGCTAGTTTATACTCTACGGGACCATACGTATTCGGACGGTGATGCTGCGGCCAGTTGAACTCAATGCCACCTGAAATCCATGGACCTGTCAAACCAACCAACGCTGGTTTAATAACCCGGTTATAATACACGAAATCGTAGTTATTCGTTTTGTCCAGCGCCCGGTAAATACGTCCGCCAAGTTCAGGCATGATCTCGATGCGGATATATTCATTCTCCAGGATAACCATCTGATACGGCTGGAGTATCTTCTCATCTTCAATTTTATCGATGACCGGATGCGGATAGACTTTACCGGAGCTTCCCTGATACACACGCTTCTCCAGGAACATCGGGTTCAGGTCAGGCTCCCCGATCCCATAAGTGGGTATAGAGATCTCTTCTTCCCATATGTGTACTACTTCACTCAACATCATCACTCCCTAAACTTAATATCTATACTGTACCTTGGCCGAAGGCATCCAACAATTGACAAAACACTTAATATAATGGACTATATTCTTATTCACGAGGGAGGCTCGCTAATGGAAATGACCCGAAAGCCGGAAGGCTTTGAAGCAGAGAAATTATTCATTCTTCCTGAATATATGCAGACGGAATTATCCCGCTCCGAGCTGACGCGCGATTTATTCGTAAGCGATATAGGATTCTTCCCCCATGCTAAGCACCACTACCGGGAACGCCCAGAGGGAAGCAGCTCCCATATTTTCATCTTTTGCTCTGAGGGAGAAGGCTGGATCGAAACCGGGCATAGCCAAGCCATTACCCTGCACCCCAATCACCTGGCCGTCATACCCGCTGCAACACCTCACCGGTATGGGGCATCTGCCCATGCACCCTGGAGCATTTACTGGTTTCATCTTCAAGGCGACCATGCAGCAGCATTTATACGAATGTACGCGATGAATGCAGGACCCGTTCATCTCCCGGCCTTTGCACAGTCCGAGTTCAAAGATGTCTTCAATAAATGTTATGTCCTGCTGTCAGATAAGACTTATTCCCTTCCGATCCACACGCATGTGTCCCAGTCGATCCGCCAGTTAATCAGCA
This sequence comes from Paenibacillus sp. P46E, assembly GCF_001909095.1. Classification (NCBI taxonomy): domain Bacteria; kingdom Bacillati; phylum Bacillota; class Bacilli; order Caryophanales; family Paenibacillaceae; genus Paenibacillus; species Paenibacillus sp. P46E. The sequence goes on along the minus strand of NZ_LVYZ01000088.1, from coordinate 95,762 downwards.
GCATCGGTATCAGCGCCGGAGGTACAGCCAAGGACAAAAAAAGAGAGCAATATCTGGAAACCTCCATCCGGTACATGACTGACCGTTTGGAGGAATCGATCCGGCTGCCTGACTTGGCCAAGCATACCGGCTTATCTCAGCAGCATTTAATTTTATTATTTAACGAAGAAACGGGCATCCCGCCAATCGAATACTTTCTGCGTCTGAAAATTCAAAAAGCAACCCAACTGCTCAGTTTAACAGGATTATCTATTAAGGAAGTTGCCGCAAGCATCGGCATTGCAGATCCTTATTACTTCTCCAGATTATTTAAGAAAATGACCGGCTCGTCCCCCAGTACTTACCGGAGCATTCCGAAAGGATAAAGGGTCAAATAACCATGGTATAACAAAACATCTGACCCCGTTTTAGGAGTCAGATGTTTTGCATCACCTCAATGAAGCTTCAGCCCCCGGTGAAAAAGTCAAAGTTGCGGCTTCACTGCCGTACTATTGGTTTGCCGGCCAGGCCAATTTGATTCCCAGCCCAACTAAGGGAAGAGCCTCTTGTCCACTGGCTATACACTTACTTCCTTTTGCTGGCCATAAACTCCGTAGCCTGTTTCTCAACCTCGCCCTTTACCTTGTCGATGCCGGCCGCTTTCAGCTTTTTATCCAGCGTGTCGAAGGCATCATCCACATTTTTGACCGCACCGATAAAGATCGGCTGGGCGTATTGGGTGGAGACATTTTTGATATTGGCGATCTCGGTCTTGATGTTCTCGGAGTTGAACGTGAAGCCCAGATATGGAATAGGCACCAGGTAATCCTTAATCTTGCTTTGAAGCTCAATATAGCTGTCAGTCCATGTGGACATCGGTTTGAACAGGTCCTTGTTGACGAACCAGAAACCGGCGGCATCCGGCGGATAGGTGTTAGATTCGTTCGTTACACCTTCCGGCAGTCCGATTTTGTCGTCACTCGTAATGACGTAGTTTTTGCCTTCAATGCCGAAGTAGGCGAGATATACATAGGATGGATCTTCCATCAGCAGATCTAGTGCTTCGAGCGTGCGTTCCGGATTCTTCGAACCCGCTGCAATGGCAACCCCGTTATTAATCCAGCTCGTTTGTGCCGACTTGCCGGACGGATACAGCATCGGCTTCAGGTACACATCGATGCCCTTTTCTTTGGCGCTGGTCATGACGGATGCCACGTCAATGGAGTTGCCAAAAGCGACTCCTGTTTTCCCGTTCACAAAGTTATCTTTGGAGCGTACTTTGTTGGCGTACGGGTTCTTATTAATGTACCCTTTGTCGTACCAGTCCTTCATGATACCCGCCGCGAATTTCTGCGCGCTCAGGAACGGTTCCTCCATCATGCTGACAATTTTGCCTGTCGGATCATCATTATCGTATACAATCCCTTCAGCCACAGGATCCCCTGAATCGACAGGTGCTCCCGGCCAGCCGATTTTTTCGTTCATCAGATGCTGATAAGGGGTCGGCAGATCGTACTGGGATTCCAGATTTAACGGAATCATATCCGGATAGCTCTTTTTCACTTCCGCCAGATAAGGCTCGATTTCTGACAGCTTTGTAATTTCCGTCAGCCCGGCCTTCTCCATAATATCTTTGCGGAACATCGCCACGTTGACCTTACGGTCCGGTGTCGACGTCGGAACCATGAACATTTTTCCGTCCACTTTGGCCGCATCCAGAGCGGCTTGCGGCAGCTTTGCCATATGATTCGGCATATGGGTCTTCAGCATGTCTTCATTCAGATCCAGGAATGCACCTTTGGAAGCTTCAGACACATAGTAGTTCCAATCTGCGGCGAATACGAAATCGACATCCTCGCCGGAGGCCAGCAGCAGCGGATATTTGGAGGCTACATCGCCCCACCCGATATAGTTGAGTTCCAGTGTGGCGTTAATGTCTTTTTTTAGCTTCTCATTAATCGCGGCCAGCACTTCAGGCATCCCTTTGGGTGCGCTTCCAAGCAAATATCCGACAATCTTCACTTCCTTTGAATGATCGATCTTGCTACTGTTGTCCGCACCTGCGGTTTGTGCAGGAGTGTTCAACTCTTTCGGGTCATTATTCGCGGCGTTATTTCCGGAGGAACAGGCGGACAGGGACAACGCAGCCGTCAAGACCAGCGATGCCGATATCAGAGATGCTTTTTTCAGACGTTTCAAAATGTACTACCTCCCCTTTAAATTTAATCTATGAATTCTTATATAAATCCCTTATATAGATTGAACTTAACGTTCTTCAATCTCTATAGAGGAAATTTACCAGAAGCATCTTACCCTTTCACCGATCCGATCGTCACGCCTTTCACAAAATACTTCTGCACGAATGGAAACACAATGGCTATCGGTACCGTTGTAATGACGGTGAGCGCCAGCTTGAACGTTTCTTTCGGGCTGTTATCGCTAACATGCTGGGCGAAAGTGGATGACAGATTGATCGACGAGAGCATTTTATACAGCAGATATTGCAGGGTGACATATTGCTCCTTATCTGTAAACATCATGGCCGTCCACCAGTCATTCCAGTAAGCGAGCGCGGTGAACAGTCCAATGGAAGCAAGCGCTGGCTTGCTGAGCGGAAGCACCATCTGGAAGAATATTCGGAAATCGCCCGCCCCATCGATCTTTGCCGACTCCACAAGCGGCTCTGGTATACTGCCCTTAATAAAGCTCCTCAGGATAAGTACATACATGACATTGAACATAGGAACGAGAACCAGTACCAGGTACGTGTTTTTCAAATGAAGGTTATTACTGAGAAATAAATAATAGGGTGCCAGGCCGCCGTTGAAGAGGGTGGTAAAGTACAGGAAAAAAGCGAGTCCATTGCGGTACTTAACCTCTTTCCGGTACAGGACGTACGCCGCCATCGTTGAAATGAACAGCGAGACTGCGGTACCGATTACTGTTATCAATACAGAGTTTTTGAACGCATTCAGCACATCCTGGGGGTAGCGGAAAATAAAATGGTACGCCTCAAGAGAAAAGACACGCGGCCAGAACCAATACCCGTCCTTAAGCACCGAATCTTCGGATGAGAACGATCCTGCCAGCATGACGATAAAAGGGATCAGGCAAAAAATCGCAATCAGACTGACAAGTGTGTAAGACACCGTCTGAAACAGGACATCTTGCTTGGCTTTATTTATTTTCACAGATTTGCGGCTAAGCTTCGGAGCCGGTCTGTCCAATGAATGGACATTCGATTTCATCGGGATCACTCACTTTCAATATTTGCTCCTAGAATAGGGCTTGATCAGGATCATAACGCTTGACCAGATGGTTGGCGGTCAGAATGATGACGAGCGTCAGAACCGATTGGTAGAAGCCTACGGAGGACGCCATCCCGAAGTCCAGTGAGCCCAACAGTGAGCGGAATACGAGCGTGTCGATAATGTCGGTAGAATCCATCAAAGCCCCATTGTTGCCGATCAGCTGATAGAACATATCGAACTCCCCGCGCATGATCCGTCCTAGTCCAAGCAGCAGCAGAATGATCATCGTAGGCTTTAGCAGCGGCAGTGTAATTCTAATAATCTTCTGAATCCGGGTTGCACCATCGATGGTTGCCGCTTCATAAATCTCCTGATCGATGCCGACTATCGCCGCCAGATACAGCACACTGCCGAAGCCTACCCATTTCCAAACGTACAGCAGAGGAAGCAGTAAGTACCAGTAGGAACCGTTCGAATAAATATCGATGGCCTCCAGATGAAAATGCTGCAGTAGCTTATTGACGATTCCGTATTCGTAATTCAGAAAATTGTATACAAAAGCGGATACGGTTACCCATGAAATGAAATAAGGAAGGAACATAAATGTCTGTGATGCCCGTTTAAACCATTTGGTCGTAATTTCAGAAACCAATAAGGCCGCGAGAATGGAAAACAATGTATAGGCCCCTAGAAAGACCACATTATAGATGATCGTATTTCTCGTGACCAGCCAGGCTTTTCCGGAAGCGAAGAAATACTGGAAGTTGTCCAGTCCGATCCACGGGCTCATAAAAATCCCGTCCTTGTAATTGAATTCCTTAAAGGCCATCACAATACCAGCCATCGGTATATAGGCGAAAATAATAAAATAGATCGCTATAGGCAAAAACATCACATACAGCGGCCATTTGGCGCGAAGCTCCCGAATCACGCTCAAGTCAATCTCCTCCATCCTTTTTCTAGTTTGCATTTGTTCTATGTCTTTATTGTACAGAGGAGTGATTTACGCATGTAGGAGCAAAACCTATGATTACCTTTGAATTTCTACGCTTTCTTTCTCGAAAGGAAGGATAAGGGTGACCCGCGTTCCCTGCCCCGGTGAGCTGTTAAAAGACAAGCCATACTTCGGACCGTAAGCGATTTGCAGCCGTTCCTGAATGTTGCGGACACCATAGCCTCCGCCCTTGGTGGTGAAATTCTGCTGTGTAAATAGACCCGTCAGCTGTTCCTTTGTCATCCCTACTCCGTCATCTGCAACCTCAATCAGCAGGTTCTCTCCACTCATCCAGGCACTGACCGAAATGGTCCCTTCTTCCTGTTCCTTCTCGCGGATTCCGTGCAGTACGGCATTCTCAACGAGCGGCTGCAAAAGAATCTTGGGGACTTTGCAGTCATACAGCATCTGGGATACCTCGATCAGCAGACGAATACCGTCACCAAAACGCATATTCTGAATGCCGACGTAGGCCTCCGTATGTTTCAGTTCGCTTCCGAGCGTTACATATTCTTTGCCGTTGGACAGGCTGAGCTTATAAAATACCGAGAGCGCCTCCACGACCTTGGAGATTTCGGCGGCATCCGATTCAATAGCCATCACGTTGATCAGATCGAGCGTATTGTATAGAAAATGGGGATTGATCTGAGCCTGCAATGCCTGCAGCTCCTTGTTCTTAACCTCCCTTCCCAAAAGAAACGTTTCATCCATGAGATGGGATATGTTGCCCGCCATCTGGTTAAAGTTGCGGGTAAGCTCTCCGATTTCATCGTCGCTCACCGGAAGGTCAGATAACTGAAACCTTCCATTCTTCATCATGCGGATCTGCGAGAGCAGCCGCAGTATACGTTTGGTCGCCTGGCTTGTCACCAGGTACGACAGAGGCAGCATTAAGGGAACCATCAGCATAAAAATCAAGATGGTGCGGTGCTGCGCCTTATTGCTGGAAGCCAGAATATCTGAATAAGGAACAAACATTGCAACCGTCATATCCGTTTTGGGAATATCCTGAACACCGAGAAGGTAACGCTGGCCGCTCACCAAAAAATCATCGGTCCAATAATTTGCCGTCTCCACATCCCTGAAATTCATTGCCACTTGATCCGCCTGCTTGACGGAGATCACGAACGAATTGGAAGTGACCAGAATCTCCCCTTGTTCGTTAAAGAGCATGGAGAAGGTATTCCGGGTTAAAACAGCATGATCCAGTACACTCTGGAGCCCGCTATGCTTGACCCTGGCGCGGACCATGCCGTCAAACTGCTGGATATTGCGGGAATTTGGTATTTTACGGAGGACGCTTAGCTCCTGGGGATCTTCGCTGGCGTCTAATGTGGAAGAGGACTGCCAGGTGAATACCGCTTGAGAACCAGCGAACTGCCGGAACCATTTCTCCTGATCTAATTTTTCCATATTAAGAAAATCGGAATTCTCTGCGGCTCCGGCCAGACCTTGATTCATATACAGCTGCATCGATTCGATATCCTCGTTATACCGGAACTGGTTGACCAGTGCAGATAGCTGCAGGGCATCCATATGCCACAGATTTACGTCATTATATAACGTGGGATCGGCCTGCACATTCTCCTTCACCAGGTTATTTAATGCGACAAAATTCAATGCTTCCATAATCGCCTGGCATTTATAGCGCAAATATGAAGTGGTTTCATCCAGCATTTTATGGGCCATGTAGATTCCATTTTTCTGATTGTCCTGCCGGATGGTATGCACATTGATAAATAACAGCAACAGGAACGGAATCATTATCACCAGCACATAGGAAGCGAATAGCTTATAACGAATGCTCATATTTTTAAAAGAAACAAAGTCTCTCATACTGTCAACCTTTCCGGAGTAGCTAGCCGACTCCCTGCAATTAAACAAAACGACAGCCGCCCTCATCCCCTGAACCCCGGATCTGGCGGCTGTTTCATATCATCAAATCTGTTTTTCCCTGAATTCGCTGGGCGTCATTCCGGAATATCTCTTAAAGAATGTAGTGAAATAGTTCGCGTCAGCAAATCCAAGCCGGGAGGCCACTTCGAACAGCTTCATCTCATGATCCCGAAGCAGCTCTTTCCCATAGTTCAACCGGGTTTCGGTAATGAACTCCTTGATCGTCTGTCCGCGCTGCTTCTTGAAGTAAGAGCACAGGTAGGTTTCACTCAGCTTCACATGCTCTGAGATGGCGTGAATCCCGAAGCCTTTTTCATGGAAATGTGCATGCGTAAACCGGATGATGTCCCGGATCTTCGCCGTTTCTCCTTCACTCACTTCAGAGGTGGTATCCAAAGAATCGACGGAAGACAGTAAATAATCCTCCAGCAAATCCAGCCGTGGTATACGGTCAATTTCCTTCCAGATATAAGGCCGCTCCACATTCTTCGGGTGCTCAGCAAAGCCTAATTGAACCGCGGTTCCCATAACCGCCATCAGCATTTGAAAATAAGTATCCTTCACCCGGAAGAGATCCAGATCCTTCACCGCTCTTGCCCGCACCGTCCAGCCGCGGATCATCTCTTTGACCAGCGTGTAATCACCTTTGCGCAATCCCTCGCGGATGCTGCGGATCACATTCCAGTCGGTGTCCAGCTGGCCATTCGTCATAAAAGTATCGGCAAATACCGGAGCCTGACCATTTGTATAAAACTGCGAATTCACTGCCAGAATGGCCTGATGGTAGATATGCGGGATATCCTCAGGGGTTTCGGCAGATTCTCCGATCCCCAGCTGCAGCTTAATCGACGGTCCAGCCATGACTCTCAGCTCAGACTGCATCTCTTCGATCCATTCCCGCCCCTCCTGATAGGATGGGCCGTATGTTCCGTGAAACAGGAGCACCAGGTGATGGGTTGTATCAAAACCGCTCAAGATCTGGCGCTTCCGGAAGGAGGCTTGCCGGCCCAGCTCGAGCAGCATCTGTTCCTGTACAGGCGCCGGATTCTCCGGATGGTCGGGAGGACTCCAGAATAATGAAGCCACCGCGACAGTATAAGGACCTTTAGGCGGGAGAAGAAAGGTCTCCTGATGTTGCATGGCGTTCAGCGTATGACCCGCAGTTGGATTAGATATCAGCCTTCTGACCAATTCCTGTCTGAGTATCAGCAAACTCCTGTCCGGATCGGCCTCCAGCAGGCCATGAGTCTGGGTCTTCTCCTGCTCTTCACTCCGCTGCTGCACCGCCTCCTGGACAGTCCGCCGAACCTCATCCAGATTAACCGGTTTCTCAATATAGGATAACGCTTTCAATTGAATCGCTGACTTTAAGTATTCTTTATCGGAATAGGCGCTCAAAAAAATAATTTTACATAATGGATCTTCCTGGCGGTAAGCCTGTGCAAATTCGATCCCGTTCATCTTCGGCATGCGGACATCACATAAAATAATATCAGGCCGCTGAGCTTTGGCGACATCGATGGCAAGCTGGCCGTTGGGGGCCGTCTCCACTCCAAAGATCCCGAGTTCCTCCCAAGGCACATAATGCCGCAATAAATTCCGCGTACGGCCTTCATCCTCCACGATCAACAGCTTCATCTCAGATACCTCCATATGATGACATTCCAACCCTTGAATTGAGGGGTATCATAACTAGATTAGTAGATGCAGTTCAAAGAGTAAAGAGGAGAAAGTTTCGAATATCTTTGTTTTCTTCAGGTGCTGAGTGGAGATCATAGTAACATTAGCCAGCCCCATCAAATGGTTCAAAAATCAGGAAGTACGGATAAAAAAAAGAAGCTGCACATAAAGACGCAACTTCTTTTACTTTGGCGAGGTATCGAGAACCGTTCACCTAAATCCAGAATCACCTCTTCATTCTTTATGACCCGAGCCATCTGCTTCGGTGAACACTCCGGGTAAATAACCCGGGGTTCCTCGTTATCTCCCAAATACCTCGAACTGATAATGTCCAGCCTTCAATGAAGCCGGCAATCCGTTATAGACGATACGCACGTACCTCGCGGTTTCGTCGAAACGGTCTGTCCTGATTTGCTCCGTTGACGTTTGTCCTGTTTGATTGGCTGTCACTTTCCATTCCGAACCGTCCCTAGACACTTGAATGACGTATAAAAAGTTACCCGGTTGATGAAATTTCACCCTGGTGCCGCTAATTTCCCTTTCCTTGCCCAGATCTACCTGCCACCAATGTCCGGTAGCATCATCAGCCGCAAGCCACTTGGTATGCCCAATACCGTCGTTTCCTTTGGACGGAGCGTGCCCGGCTTCCAGGCTACTATCGCTTAATGCTTCCTTACCGATGGCCAATTCACCTCCCGAGAGCATCGGCCAACCGTCCGACTGCCCTTCTGTTCGGCTGTTCAATAATTCCCGAAGTGTATCCGTCTGAATCGATACATTGGGATGAAACGCCTCACTACACATATAGCTGATCAGACTCTGCCGCAGTGCCGATGCGGCTGGACGGTCCGCCAAATCATGCTGGATATCCAACCCGCAGACGATAAGTCTGCCTTGACCAACGCAGTATTCAAACAAATTGGACATCTTCCGGTTGTGATAAAAATTCGGTATCACTTGTACGATCGGATCGAAAGGCTCATCATCGGTAAATATGACCGATACGGAACGGTCCAATAGATCTTGCCAAGGATACTCGGCGAAATCGAGCGTCGGAAATGTCTGAAACACCCCATGATCATCCCTGATGACAATACCGCATGAATTCTCGGATGAGAAATGAACCGGGCTCCAAAATACAGGATAAAATTTCCCTGGCACCGATCGGATCAAGTTTGCATTCGCCGCCAAGAACAGCACACGATCCCCTGCCTGTAGTCTGCGTTCCGTCTCTTCGTCGAATACATTTGTCATATGAATGACCGAATCTGCTGTTTCAGTTTCTTCCGGATCAGCCGCATATACCCATATTGGCCATTCATTCCGGATATCGCTGCCCGCTAAGGATATCGAAACGGTCAAGCGGGCATTTCGGTCTATGTTAATCGCATCGGTCCCGAATTCACCAACCGGTATTCCTGATCCGAATGGGATTGATCCCGTTTGGATCCTACCGCAATCGAGTACTAGGCCGGAATCATCCGTAAGCGTCCACTCTACTTCAGATGCCGGCAACACAGAACTCCCAAAATAGGCAATATCTACGTTGGCCCGGAACGATTCACCCCTGACGTAAATCCGTTTTGGCATACGGAGCAAAAGAACGGCCGGCCCGCAAAATCGTCTGAATGCTTCCGGCTCGATTAGTCCCTTTGAATCCCAAAACGCATTCAGAATACCGATAGTAGCCGTGCTTTGACCCGGGAAGTCGTGAAGATCCAGCAGTTGAAATCCGCCTAAACCTGGCGTTCTCAGCGCAGCTTCGATTTCATCCCGGTACAGCTGCAACGCCAGCATCCCCGATCCACGGACGAATTTGCGGATGTCACCAAGCATCCCTTTTTGCTTAAGATCCTCCTTGATGGCTTCCAGATTCACCGGGCGAAGTACGCCGTTATAACAATCAATCTCGTCGACATCCGGGTAAACCGTGTACTGCCCAACCTCATGTGTGATTACAGGTACGGATCTCTTGGTGACAGCAACACGATAATCCAGTGTTGTGGCACCTGTCAGCTCGGCGGGGAAATACTGTCCTCTCGCACCTACATCATCAACTGTCTGCGCGCAAAACAAATCATCTGCCGGGTCTAGTGGCCGATCCCAATTGGTCGTTAACGTATATAATCTTCCGTTATCTGAAGCCTTAAGATCGGCGATGATTTGATGAAGAAGATTGAAATCGCCATTCAACTCGTTGCCGTTGCTAAAAATGCAGAAAGACGGATGACTGCCATAGGTCGTAACAATTCGCCGTGCTTCTTGCGGTAAATAAGTATAATGCTCAGGATGCGCCCCCACAGGCATATTCCAGGTATCCATCCATACCGGACCTTCCGCCTGCACATAAATGCCGATCTGATCAGCAGCTTCGAATGCAGCTTCAGGTGGGCACCAGGAGTGAAAGCGGATATGGTTAAGGCCATAATCCTTGACGGTTTGAAACAGTCTAATCCAGGGGGCCAGATCCATCGGCGGGTGACCTGTAAGCGGAAAAATACAGCATTCCAGCGTACCTCGCAGAAACGTATTCCGACCGTTTATTTGTATTTGATTGCCTTCCCTTCGAATGGAACGCAAACCGAAGGAATAGCTTGTTTCGGACTCCAGCCATTCCCCCCCGGTGTTAATGCGGGTATGGAATTGAAGCTCGTACACATGAGGCTCGAATTCATCCCACAGCCGCGCATCTGCACCCAACTCATAATCAAGACGGAACGATTCATCCTTATTCGCAGGAATGCGGAACTCACACTTGAGCAGTGGAGCTCGATGCGGAACGGAACCGTTCTTCGTATCGGCTACAACCTCGACCATTGCCAGTACATCTTCATTCATTCCATTTATCCATGTTCCAGTTATAGCTACCCGTCTTTGATCTGCGTCCGGATACAGCTGCAATCCGGCCATTCGCACGGCTTCTGCAGCCTGAAGTTCCAGCTTTCCGATCATTCCGTTCCAGATGGTCTGCGTCTCATCCGTGTATGCGCTCGGATGATTACCCACATGATGTATGTCGCGATTGTCAATCCGCACAATGATTTTATTAACGCTTCCATGCAGGATAAGTGAGGTCACATCAAATTGATGAGGAACAGACAGACTGTCTTGCTGTCCTGCATACTGTCCGTTTACCCATAACGTGGATTCAAACATGACACGCTCAAGATAAAAGCTCAGTCTTTTATTCACCCAATTGGCGGGTACTTCGAGTTCGTATTCATACCAAGCGGCTCCGATATACCGGTGCCGCTGTCGCAGAGAGCGAACGGCTTCGCGGCTTAAGCCTTCTCCCCATTGCTCACTCTCTCCAATACCATTGCCGGATAATGTTCCAGGCAACTGAACTTTCCCTTGTTGTACGGCATGTAGGCCGTCATACCAGGCCCTCTGCTCACCTATATCCTCAGGATCAAGGACAAAGCTCCACATTCCGTCTAAATTAATAACCGAATGATCATGCTGAATTCCATTCATCTATTCATCTCCTTTTCCAACTAAAATTCACCTAATCGCCTGAATTTCGGGGTATTATTAAGAATAGTGTACAATGTTGAATAAACGAGAGGAATGATGATATGGCTAATAACCCGTACAATCCTGCTGTATTTAGTCCTAGAATTCAATATACGCATCCTCCAGGGATACTCGTATCCGATTATTATTCCGCGCCGGAAGGCTATACCTGCTATCGGCCCAACGGCACAAAAGATTGGCTCATTATGTACACCCTCGCAGGACAAGGGTATATCAATAATGGGGATGAGGGTGAGCTCCTCTGCACAGAAGGCACGATTACTATCCTTTCACCCGGAGTCAGACAGGATTACTATACCGCTGAAGGAAGTGTATGGGGGAAGTTCTGGGCGCATTTCATTCCGCGAATCACTTGGATGGATTGGATTCCCGCCAGTAATACCGGGGGGCCAATCTATCATCACTTGATTGAAGACTCGAATACCCGGCAAGCGATCGAGTCCGCATTCCACCGTATGCTGTCCTACAAGTTCTCTAACAACTCCCTACAGGATGAACTTACATTGAATGCGCTGGAAGAAATCGTGCTGATCGTAGCCGGGCTGCATAAGGTACACAAGACGGTAGATCCTAGAATCAAGGAAATTCTCGACCTTCTGGCTAAGCATTATGCGGAAGATCATCATATTGAAGATCTCGCCCGTAGAGTGTGCTTATCACCGTCGCGACTGTCACACTTATTCAAAGAGCAGGTCGGCGACTCCATAATCGGAACACTTACAAAATACAGGCTCAAGCAAGCAGAGAACCTGCTGAAGTATACGTTGCGTTCTGTCACTGACATCGCACTGGGCGTCGGATTCAGTTCTCCTGATTATTTTGGAAGGCAATTCGCAAGCTTCTACGGTGTTACTCCTTCCAAATTCCGAAGTCTGCATACACAGTGATATCACGTGAATAAGAAAAAGCCTGACATTCACCAGTTAGTGAGTCAGGCTTTGTTAAGTTAGCGATATCATTCATAGCGTTGCTCAACATCTTACATGTTTGCGTTTAAAACCAATCCTGCCTTTGTCGACTGCCTTTTGAATATTTTCGTAAGCGTGAAGAATTTTGCTGTTTGCCGTATCCTTATTGACCTCAACCTGGCCAACAGTCTTTGCGGTCTCGCACGCCTTCTCATGGAGAGGGGAATAGGATACTGCCACTGTGTATAAAAAGTTGTTCATCGCATATTTGGTGCGTTCCGGAGAATCATGAATCGTATTTTTCACGCGCTCAAGCATACCGGCAATTTTGCTGTCGGCAAATTCATCGTCCGGCCGGTTGCCGAGCAGCCAGCAATAACAACTCCAGCCCGCTGACATTCTAAGCTCTTCCCCGCTCGCGATCCATTTATCGGCAACTTCTTGAGCAATATCCGCTTCTGCCAAGGTTACTGCAACTACATAATCAGACAACATATAAAAATAAGCCGCATCCATCCACCGTTCATAGTCGGCTTCCGTCATGGCATTGGGGTCGGCAATAATACCCGCAAAATACATCGCATCGTAATTTCCTGTGGCATAAAGCTGCTCAGCCAGAGGCTGATTGATTTTGGTTTTCTTGAAAATAGGCTTCATCGCGCCGGTAGCTACGCCAAAAAGCGGTTCCTGCGCTCCATTTGAGCTGTATATTTTCTTGGTCCGTTCCTTACCGAGTGCTTCAAGCTCCTTCATAACCATCTCTGCATTCATTCCTTAACACTTCCTTTTTCACAGAATACTCATCTCAAGTGAGCTCAGATAGTACCGGATAAAGAAAGTGTACTGTATGGGTTCCCCTGCTGCAAGCTACGTATCCCTTCAGATATTGCTTCATCGGTGTCGATTCAATCATACACTTGAATGTAAAATGACCGGAACGGTGGTCTGGTATTCCTGTACAAGTCCCCGCCGTTTGAGTTCCTGCCCGTACCCTGCTTCAAACAACCGCTTGAGCATGGATGATATACAGTTGTTTGTAGTAGTCTCCAACCGCTCCAATTGCTGCAGTGAGATTAGCTTCTGGTAAATGTTGGCATGCCTCTTTAGTTCCCGGATTTGTTCTTGTTTGAAGTACATTCTTTCAAGTCTTCTGAAATCCATCTCAATGTGCAGCCGGATGAACTGATCTGTATTCGCTGAAATGCTTGATACCACGGGCTGTCTTTTGTCTTTCATCGCGTCGATCTCTTCCGGCTTCTTCTCAAAACGCTGAGCAATGTATACCATCATCTCATAATCCCTCAATTTCTGTCCTTGTGCCATTCACTCCAAGGTACGAAATAAACGATATGTAAATAGAAGAAATAACCTTTGCTAAAGATTCCTAGCCATCCAAAGAAGCAAAAGACAGTGAGCCTCCATTAACGGAGACCCACTGGCATTCAATGGCATAACCAGGCTTTTATTCTGAGTAAACCTCTGCTGCATGCGTATTACCGTTCATCAGATGAGTCCAGCCAGCTTAAGCAGCTTCTCTATAACAGTTACTGCTTCAGCTCTGGTAGTCAGATCGGAGGGAGCTAGCTTTGTGCTGCTTCTTCCAGATACCAGTCCTGCTTCGATACCTGCGGCAAAACCGCTCTTGGCATAACCAGCAACACTGCCGGCATCGGCAAAGGGCTTCAGCAGCTCTTCCTTGCGTGCCTGACTGACCTCTGTCTGCAAGCCCGTCAGCTTCATGGCTCTGGAGAGGACCGTCATCATCTGCTGGCGGCTGATGGATTCCTGTGCCCCAAAGCTGCCATCCGGATAACCGGATACGAGACCATACTCAGCAGCAGTCTTTACATAAGAAGCATACCAGGCTCCCGCGCTCACATCACTGAATGTACTGCTGTCTGCAGCCGCATATCCGCCGAGACCCAGTGCTTTCACGAGGATGGCCGAAAATTCTGCCCGGGTTATACTGCGCTCCGGTTCAAAGCTTCCGCCTCCTGTCCCTCCCACAATCAACCGGCGGGTCAGGTTAGTAATAGCTTCCCGTGCCCAATGTGACTGAACATCACGGAAAGAAGTCCCGGCCTTAGCAGAAATCACAGCATACAGACCACTTGCAGATAAGTTTTTGATCACAGCGGTCAGACTCTGGTCACCTTCTGTAATCCGGGTAGGCAGCGGACTGATGCTTCCGTCCGAAGCAATGCTCACTCCAATGGCGTTCGAGGCAGCCGCTGACTTAGGCAAAGCCATCGTCCGCTCCACAAAAGCGTCGAACATTCCGATCTCCTTCAGCTGTTCTCCTCTTCCATACATAGCCCGGAAATCAATAGGCTTTGCAAGGAAGGTATATGAACCGGATGCTGCGGCTTGCTCCAACCGCTTCGTCTCCTGCTCATCGGGCGATGAAAACTCAAGACTCACTACCTCCTGATCCGCTGCCGAAACAGCTAGAAGCGCGGCGGGAATACGGAAGGCAACCGTCCCGGTATCCAGCCGGATCACCGCCTGGTGCTCCGCCATCAGCTTGACCAGCGTTACGCTCAGCTCCGCCCGGTTCACATCGGTTTTCCCGCTGAAGACAATGGTTACGTCGGCCGGACCGGCTGCACCCTGCAGTAATTTGATCAGAGCGGCCTCATCGACAGTAATAGTGGTTGTGGTTCTACCGTTTGCGGTTGTGCTCTTGGCCTCAGCCACTGCCGCGGCTTTGCCGTTCACCAGGATGTCAAACCCGGTGCCGCTGCTCCCGCTTCCGGAGCTTGCACCACCAGTGCCACCGCCGGAACTGCCGCCGCCATTCCCGGAGTTGCCCCCACCGCCGTCACCGTTGCCACCGCCATTGTCCATGTCCGTAATCTTCTTGAATTCTGCAATGAGCAGTGCACTGTCATTCTTGCCTTCCGCCACCGTTATTGCCTTGACTACGGCAGAAGCACTTAACGGGATGGGCTTCGCATACAACGGTGAAGATTCGGAAGGTGTTGAACCATCCATAGTATAATGAACCCGGCCTTCCGCCTCAGCTGTTATCAGGATCACCTCGGTCTTGTCTTTGAACTGAAGAGCCGTAGAGCTTGTTGGTGCAACAGCAGTTTCTCCGTAGGCCAGCGGCGTTTTGTTAACGACGATCAGCCTGCTGATCCCGCTCTTAGATGCGGTCAGATAAATCGGACCCGATCCGGATTCATCCTGAGCCGTCCAGTGGATCGCTGCGTCAGGAGTGGTCGTATATTTCCCCCTTACCTTATATGCAGTATCTCCTTCCTTTAATACAACCGCCACGGTGGACAAATCGCTGTCCACTCCACCCGAGAACGCCGCCAACTGTGGATAGAAGCCTTGGACCGTCTTCCAGATGGAAGGTTCCAATCCGTCAGGCAGCATACCGCCAGTCAGCCGTGCGGTGCTTAATCCTTCTGCTTGTCCCACAACACCGATGGTCTTGATTCCCTCTGCGGTGTAATAAGCTACCGGATACTGGAGCATCTGTGCATCATAGAAGTTGTGGCTGAGAACTACTGTCTTAGCAGCCTGTCCGGCAATGCCACCGGCAAACGTTCCGCCCTTGACCAGTTTGCCGTTGATGCTGGAAGCGATCTGCCCTCCATTCACAGCGTTAGAGATTATCCCCGCTGCTGCCTCCCCGGCGATGCCGCCCGCGCGGGCAGTGGCCTGACCTTTTGATTCCACCGTTCCAGTATTGTAGCTGTCGGCAATCATCCCTCTGGTTGTTCCGGCGATGCCTCCTGCACTTGAATCCTTGGCACTTACAACGATGTCAGAGAACGAGAAGCTCCCATGAATCCGGCCGTCATCTCCGTTCTGTCCGGCAATCCCGCCGGCTGTACTGCTTCCGTCTTGGCCGAAGGCCTTGATAGTGGCTCTAGAATACGAGGTCTCTATGCTTCCCTCATTGAGACCGGTGATGCCGCCCGCCACAGCTGGAGAGCTGACGGTCAAGCCTTTTACAGAGATACCTTCCAATTGTCCAGTATTGAGCCCTGTTGCCCCGCCGGCATACTCTTCGCCCGCCACCGTGAGATTCTCAGCAATAATGCCGCTTAGCATCCCCTGATTGTCACCGGCAACTCCTCCAGCTGACGTGCCCGACACCCTGCCGCCACTTACAGTCACATTCTTGATCATCCCGTCCGGATGATTTACTGTGGCAACCACGCCGGTGTAAGGTCCTACGCCTACAACCGCATCCTCCAGCTTCACATTAGCAATGACCCCGAAATTATGGGCAATCAAGCTAAAGTGGTTAAACTCACTTGAATGATTATTCAATCCTGAAATGGTATGAAGTTTGCCGTCCAGCACACCTCTAAATTCCGCCATAGGGAGCCACAGCTTACCGGACAGAGAAATATCTCCAGTCAGTGAGATACTCTTGATTGAGAGCGGTGCAGCGGCTGCCGGATCAAACAAAGCATAGACAGAAGCGCCATCATCATACAAAAGCGAAAGTGCCGCCAGTTCTTCGGCGGTGCCTGCCGAATACGAAGTCTGATTCTTGCTTGCACCCGTAATCACATTCAGATCAGGTGTGAACCGCCAGTTGGATAGCCCTACAAGTATAGGCGCATAAGACTGTTTTGCATCAGAAAAGCCCCATACCGGGTTAATTCCCGAGAAATTCCAGCCCTCCGGCTGGTTGTAACCGTCCAAAGATAACAACTGCAGATTCCCACTCTGCACTCCACTGCTTGTATCATGTTTGATCGGAGCCAGACTTCCCTCATAATAAGAGTCCTCGATCAGACCATTCCGGAAGTTATAGCCGATAAAAGCACCCATATAGGAATTAGAGCCGCCTGCCACGGCTAAAACCTCAGATACATCTTCATAAACCCGTGACAGGCTGCCATCATTGTAACCGGCAAAGCCACCTGCATACGAACGGGTTGCCCCGTTACTTCCGGTAACGCTGACCTTTACCTGAGCCGCATAGGCATCTTCAATCGTACTTCCGTGGTTAATAACTCCGGCGAACCCGCCGCCTCTGGCATCAAAGGCTGTGCTCGATATATTCCCTGAGGCGTAGGCCTGCCCAATACGATACTGATTGACAGTACCGGCAAAGCCACCTGCATAGACCCCCGCCGCCCCGCGAACCGTAATCTCACCCGTAGCAGATGCTACGGAAATGACGCCGCTCTTGTCTTCTCCCAAGAGACCGGCGAATCCGCCAGCATAGACGGTGGAATACGGATACGTGCTGTTCATCAAGATTCCTTGGGTAGCCGAGGAGGAAAGGATGTCTGCACCGTCCGCCTGACCTACGAACCCGCCGATATGTGCATAGGCTTCCGTTCTGGCTGCCGCGATGCTCTCTCCAACAACAATCGGCATGTTATCGGCTGCTTGAGCCTTGGAGTAGGCGATGCTGCCTCCGGACACCTTCCCCGCCAGACCGCCCACATTGTAATTCGTGCTGCTGTCAGCCTGAATCGGACTTGTGCTGTCAATTCCAGCCATCCGGGTGTCTTCGGCATAGCCGACCGCGCCGCCGGCTGTCGCTGTCTTCCCTCCACTCAGGTCTAAGGAGACCGAGGAGGAGGAATTGAACACGGAGACGGAGTCCAGCTTCCCGGCAATACCGCCGGCATACAGCTCTGCTGCCTGACCGGACGTGTGGATAGAGATCAAACCCGCAGGAAGCTTCGCTTCATATACCCCCGGATATAACGAGACCAGCAGCCCAAAGTCCAGCGGAGTGTCTCTCTTCGAGGATTCCAGAATTCCGGCAATGCCGCCGGCTGCAACTATACCCGAGGACGCGTTCACTGTAATCTGCGGTGAAGATTCCAGCTTGTATAGAATGGAGTCCTTGGCCTGCCCGACGATCCCGCCGGCTGTAGCACTGTTGCCCGTTGCCCGGAGGGCTCCGCTGAATACATTATCCTTCAATGCGGCATCCGCAAGCTTGCCGGCGATCCCGCCCACAATTCCGCCTTCTCCCGCAGAAACAACCGTTATGTCCCGAACCTGAACCGACTCGATATCAAACGTATTGCTGCCAGCACCTGCTTTATCGCCTGCAATGCCTCCGGCTGCCACACTGGCTGAGACATTAGCCCCGGGAGAGTGATCTCCCTGTACCTTGGCATTGCGGATCACCTGGCCTGCTGCCGAATGGCCAAATATCCCACCGGCCATGGAACCCGGGGCAAGGGCCTGTATGCCTCCGCCAGTCAAACTGACAGTCAGGCCGTCGGATGTTCCGGATTCTGCCACACCGGCCACACCACCAGCTACACTATCCAGACTTTCCGCGACAATTACCCCTCCATCCAGCAAGGTAACGGAGATGGCGGTAAGTTCGCCGTTCACTCTTCCAGCCGCACCGCCTGCTGCGGCATTACTGCCTGTCGCTTCAATTCTTCCGGCTCTCAAGCTCAGGCTGCCTTGGTTGAGGCCCGAGCGGCTGTTGCCGATTAGGCCACCCACGGAAGCCCCGTCGTCCGTACTGGACACCTTGCTTCCTTCACCTAGAGTCATCGCCAAGGCAGTGATCTCGCCATTATTCTGGCCAATCAGACCTCCGGCTGCTGTCCCTCCGGCCACCTTGGCCCCACCTGACAAGCTTCCCTCCACCTGCTCAACCTTACCCAGGTTCAATCCCGCCAGGGCTCCGGCGTAGCTGCTGCCGGTTAAGGAAAGAGGCGCTACAGAAACTTGGCGGACAACCGCATTGCTTCCGATCACTCCGAATAAACCTGCATATTCCCCTTCAATTACTCTGAAATCTCCGATTAAGTGATGATTGCCGTTAAACGTGCCTTCAAAAGAATGGCTGTTATCCTTCCCAATAGGAGTCCAGCTCGAAGCTCTGATACTGATCGGCCCCGCCACATCGACCGTTCTTCCGATGAAATTGAACGGTTCGACCTCTGCCGCTGTACCGTTTACAATTGCCGCAAGTCCTGCCAGCTCATCCTCTGTTTTGATGGTAAAGCGCAGCGCTTGCGGATTTTGTGTATACCAGTCCAAATTCAGGTTAGGTGGATTGCTGCCTGCATTACCGTCATCAGCGCTCAGGTTCAGCTCCGGGTATGTATACTTCGCACCGGCTGAGCCATACCGCCAGGGTGAACTGCCGAAGGTCCAGCCGGATAAGGCTGTAAAAGCTTTACTATCGGCCAGTGTGGAGGACAGAACAGGACTCAGACGGGCATAATTGTTCAATTCATTATAAGTTCCCCCGCCAAAATCCAGAACTCCGCTGTTGATGGACAGACTCTCATCCTTAACGTAATACGTATCGTCAATGAGCTTCTTGTTAGTACTGGCGTAATATCCAGCAAAACCTCCGGCATACGCACCTTTGTCTCCGGTAATCCTCCCGGCGGAGTAACTGCTGGCTACCGTGCCCTCGGTCATCCGTCCGATCAGGCCGCCGCTGTATGAGCCTTTGCCGCTGGCAGAGACATCCTTGCCTGTGTACGAATTGATCACAGAACCGGAATGCTCGCCGATGAGTCCGCCAACATACGTATAGGCACCGCTCGCCGTCACTTTGGACATCGTGAAGCTTTTATCAATACTACCGCTGTTCCTGCCAATCAAACCGCCCAGCAGAGCGTAGTTGTCTGCCGTGCCGGACAGGCTGCTCTTCAGATCCGTCTCGTTATAGGACGACCCGACCCGGCCCGTGTTGACTCCCGCCAGCCCCCCGATAACAGTAGACTTACCTCCTGCGGACAGAACTGCATTGGAGGACATGAAATAGACCGTACCCGTGTTTCTGCCAACTAGACCACCAACGACTCCGTTGTCCCCGTCAGAGACAACAGGAAGGAGGTTGCTGATGCTGTTCTTGTCAACAACACTCCGGTTCTCGCCAACCAAGCCGCCGGTAACCGAAGAAGGTCCATGGACCGTGAGGCTTCCGGTCATTTTACTGCGCTGAATGGAGCTTATCGATGAAGAGACTGGCTTCCCTGAATCCTCGTCACTTCTGGCATCATTCAGTCCGATCAGACCTCCTGCAGTCGAGGAAGCCGCCGAAGCGGACAGGACAAGGGTCATAGCATTCATCACATTGTCCTCCATCACTCTGGAGGCAGCGGGCAGACCATAGCCAGCCACGCCCCGGTTATAGCCGGTTATGCCGCCGGCGATGGTCCCTGTTCCTTTCAATGAAAGCTTGATCGTGGAACCGGACACCTGCTTGATCGCGCTGTCTGTGTTATAGCCTACGATACCGCCGGCATACAGACCGGACGCTGATTCCGTCCCGGTCAGCAGCAGAGTCTCTGCGGCTGGAGCCGATGCTCCGCCTCCTGTGAGCACCGCATCTTCGGCCCGTCCGGCCACACCGCCCGCCTGGACGCCACTGCCGGACACATTCAGTATGGCATAATCGGGAAGAATCCCCCGGACCACTGACTGCTCTATGTCTGCACCGGTAATCCGGCCGACCAGCCCACCGATCATGCTGTCCGCACCGGCCACATTCAATACCGGACTCTCCACAATCATATTTCTGATTGCAGAGGACATACTATCACCCGCGATACCACCGATCCGCGCTTTACTGGCAGATGCTGCAGCGGTGATGCTTAGTCCGGCCACATTTCGGTCTGTCCCGTTGCCGCTGACCGCAGCTCCTCCGCTGAGGCTTCCGGCTACACCGCCGACTGTACTATCCGAACCTTCTATGGCGAGCTGCAGCTCCCCGTCCCCTGGAATAACGACCGGGCTGATGACCGCACCTGTGGACCATCCTGCAATCCCGCCGAGCTGATTGGCAGCCCCAGCCGACTTGATGCTCACGTCCATTGCAGTCAGCTTAGTCAGCTGGCCGCTGTTTCTGCCCGCAATACCACCCAGATCTGAATGGTCACCCTGGGCATCAATCGAAATATCGGATACGTTCTGCAAAATGTCCGCATTAAGATCCAGGCTGTTGTCACCAATAACTCCCCCTAAGGCACTGCCGGCCGCTGCGGAGCTCATCTTTATACTCCGCACATTAAAAGTCTTTCCGGCCACACTTACCGTGGTTCCCAGCGAAAGTTTACCTGCCAGCCCCCCAAGGGAGGAGCGAGCCGCCAAATCTTCTGCGGACAGAGTGATACGGTTAATTCTGGCTGTTCCAAGCACCAGTGTCCCGGCATCCCGTCCTACTACACCGCCCGCTGCCGAATCGGCGGCAGCGGTGGTAATCTTCACAGTGTAGCTGCCGTTGGCATCCGCTTCCCCTACCGCCACGTCCGCAATTTGTCCGCTGGCTGTACCAGCGATACCACCTGCTGAACCGCCGGACCCTGAAGCAGCAATCTCAGTATTCTTTACGGTGGAAGAACGTATCACACCGTTTGCGTAACCGGCAACACCCCCGGCATTACCGCTGGAATGAATCACAGCCGGTGACCCGGCCGTTCCGCCGATGACCGCGCCGGCAATGGTGCCGCCTCCCGTCATATAGCCGGCTACACCGCCGGTATGAACGCCTGCTCCCCCGGCAACCTTAATCCTTCCAGTGAAGACAGGAGCAGTGATGACGCCGCCCAGCCCGTAGTATCCAACAATTCCGCCGGTATACACCTGATTATCAGTACCGGATGCTATAGAGGACACGGAAATATGGCCGTTGTAGGATTCGCTAATTATTCCGGGTTCCCCATTGGTCATCTTCCCTACATATCCGCCGCTGTAGAGTCTTTCTCCCCCCGTAACCTCAATATCCCCTTTACTGGATACATTGGCAGCTGCCATACTATAGTTCCGGTTGGAGATAATCCCCCCGGTATTCACATCCGATGCCGTTCCGGTTACAGCAATACTTCCGCTGTTACCATATGCTTCAGCTCCAGTGCTGTGAAATTGCAGCTGGTCGCCTGCGAAGCCTACTAATCCACCGGTGTATACTCCAGTACCGGAAGCTGCCACCTGGATTGTGGCCTGATTCCAAGCCGATGCCACGAAGGAGGCTGTTCCCTCTACCTTGCCGGCGATCCCGCCAGTGTAGACCTCGGACGAACCTCCGGCAGTCAGAGACGAGCTGTTGACAACGCTCTGTCCCCAGGTGAAGTCACCGGCTACGCGGCCGACAATACTGCCGGTATAAGCTCGTCCGCCCGCCTTGTTGACGATGGCCGGTGCGGTCTGCACGAATGGGATAGAAACTTTCAGCCCTCCGGTGTTCTCATACGCACCGACCAGTCCCCCCGCAGCGATACCAGTACTGCCTGCCCCAGCCGCAGCTCCGGAATCCGCTCGAATCTCCCCAGTGTTCGAGGTCTGAAGCGAAATGGTGACGCTGCTATCCGCTGTCACCCTGCCCATAATCCCGCCTGCAGACCCGCTCCCGGCGTCCGCGAGCGTGATCTGGCCGCTGTTCTTCATGAAAGTATCTTCCTCTGCCATGAACAGTGGGGCGGACACCAGACCGATAATGCCGCCTGCGTCTGCCATGTAGACACTGCCGGATACGCTCACCGGTCCGGTATTGTCACTCTTCTTCAGTGTCAGAACACTATTAGTGGAGCCTGCAATACCTCCAGCCATCCCCCAATTTGCACCGATAAGCGAAATGCTGCCATGGTTTGCCACTGCCGACAGCAGCCCTGATCCGCTGCCAACGATCCCGCCGGCATACACATTGCCTGTCACCGTTCCTCTAACCTGAACGGATACATCACTGTTCACATCCAGGATGGTGCTGTCTTCATCCATGTAACCGGCAATTCCGCCCACAGATGCGTCACCGGATACAACGGTGTCAATACTGCCGGACAGGGAGAACCGGCCAACTGTGGCCCCGCTCATGCGGCCGATCAGCCCCCCATATACGCTATCAGTAACCGTCATACCGGTCAGCTCCGGGCTAAGCCCGGCCTGACCCACGAGAGTTCCGCGAAACGGATGCTCCGCATTGCCAATCGGCATCCAGTTATATTCTGCCAGCGACAACGGACCCGTGGCAGCAATTTGAAGCGTTGTGCCGCCGAAATCAGTAATGCCGTCGTTCACAAGCTTAGCGACACCCGCAAGCTTGGCCGCCGAATCAATAATATAGGTAGAATAGTCGCTTGAATACCAGCTGGTATCCGCGTGATCCCCCCAGCTTCCGCCGCTGGCGTCCGCCGATTTAGCGCCGGGCTGCAGCGGAACCAGCAGCAATGCGCAGCATAACAGCTTGATCCATTTATTTGAGAATACCATAGGTCACCTTCCACATTATGAAATGAATTTCCACTTCCTCGCTACTTACGGAGTGCCCACCGGTTCTAGATCACCAAGGCGGATCGCAAGGGCTGCAGCCTGTGCACGGGTGAGTACACCCTCAGGGAGAAGGTATCCATCCTGCCCCGAGATCAGCTTCTGCATGATACACAGGACAACCGCCTCCCTCGCCCAATCCGGGATTGCTTCTGCATCCTTGAACTTCGCCAGGATGGCGTCGGCTTCCGATTTTGTGACCTGTTTGTCCACTCCCAGCAGCTTCACCGCCCGTCCTGCCATTACCATCGCTGACAAACGGGTAATTTCCTCATTCGGACGGAATGTGCCGTCCTTGTAGCCGGTGGCTAATCCGTTCTTGACGGCAATGGACAATGTGCGGCTGTACCAGCTGTCCGTCTTCACATCAGAGAAGGACACCTGCTCCTGCTGATTCATCAGCCCCAGAACCCGGAGCAGCACTGCCGGGTACTCGGCCCGGGTAATGCGGTTGTTCGGCTCGAACTTCTTATCGGAACGGCCTTGCATGTACAGCTTGGCCGCCGCCTCCAGTATCGTTGTCTTGGCCCAATGGGTATCATTCACATCGGTGAATGCCGGTTTCTTGCTGATAAAACCAATGGTTCCGTTGCCTGTCAAATTCAGATCGACATATGCCTTGTTGCTGACAACATCCAGCGACCATGGTACCGTAGTCCAGCTGCCTCTACTGTCCTTCAGCACAACCGCTGTAATATCTCTTGCGGCAATTGTATCTGGCACAGCCACCTTCGCCGTGACTGAACGGTTCTTGTAAATGCCTGCTTCCTGTACATCAAAAGTAACTCCATCTCCATCGCCCAGCAGCGTAGCGCCAAGTGTCTTTGCTATTTGTGCGAGCTCTGACTTCCGGCTACTGCTGTTCTTGTCGATGCTGATTTTCAGATCCTCTCCTGTTGCTGTTGCTGCACCGGCAGGGAAAGTCAGCTCCGCATAAGGCAGTACAATGTGAATCCTTTGGCTTAGACCCGCTGCCTGCGACAACACCTTACGGTCAATGGCGAATTCATATCCGCTCACGACCGCATCCTTGCCTTCGATCAGCAAGATCTTGGAAGAGGTGTCGCCCACCGCTCCGGCGCCGGTGATTCTGGCCGCCAGACGGCCATTCTGCATTTCTGCCAGAACTGCGTTGCCGCCGACAAGAACGCCGGAATCTTTGCCGGTTCCTGCACTGCCTGCACCCGCACCGCCGGCACCGCCGCCCGTACCGCCACCAGTGCTGCTGCCACCTGTGTTGCCACCGCCTGTGCCGCTTCCGCTGTCACTCCACAGCACCGCCGGCATGAGCGCCGATACCGCCAGCGCCTGCTTGCCGCCGTCAGGACGCTTAGCTACTGCTATCCGGTCGCCACTGGCGGCCGGAAGAATACCGTCAGCCGGAAGAACCTTCCAGCCGCTTACATCATCCTTGTAGCGCGGAACTGTTGTAACGCTGTCGCCTACAGGGTATATCTTGTAGACCAGCTTAGCGTCGTTCAGGTCTCCTGCTGACAATACATTGATCTTCGTTGCTGCCCCATTGCCGGAAACTGCAGAGGTATACGCCTTGATGTCGGTAACTACGTTCACAACAGTCATTCCCTGAAGCGAAGCGTTTTCCGACAGTTTGTATTCTGCAGACACGATTGATGCGCCTTCAGCCACTCCCTTGACCTTACCGTCCTCGGAGACCTCGGCAGCATCTCCTGTGTACAAGGAATAAGTCAGCTTGGCCAAGTCGCTCTCGGCAACCGGCACTTCCTTGTACTTGGCTTTGCCGCTGGCATCCTTGCCATCGGGGATCCGCAGGAAGGCTTCCAGCTGCCGTTCATCCTTAACGCCAAGGGTACCCACTGTTCGCAGCACCAGGCCAACCGGCAGCTGATACCCTCCATTGGTCAGTACAACCGAGGCACTGTTGGTGTTGCCAACATGGTCTACAGCCTCAAACGTCAAATTCAGCGTGGGCTCCGTACCGGCCGCAGTGACTTCACCGTCAAAGTGACCATTTGTGCCAACGGTTACCGGCTGACCGTTCACTTTCAGCACAGCATCGTTACTCGTCCGTCCGGATACCTTAATCTTGCCTCCCGAAGTCCTGGCCCCTGGAAGCGGAGAATCAATATAGAGAACCGGATTTATTATGTCCACGGTCAGATATAGCATTGTAATTGTGAAATCTCCGGTTGTTTTGTTTCTTGTTCGCAGCTCAACCGCATAAGTACCGTCTGTTGTAAAAGAAGTGAAATTCAGCGTCCCGCTGCTTCCGTCCGAGCCGTCTGTAAGCTCTGTTTGGCCCAGTGACTTGCCGTCATAAATCGCCTCGACCTCCACATTGCGCTGATTGGAAACAACGCGAATACTCTGCTTCGCAGCGCTGCTGCTCAGCACCTCTGCATAAGCGGCGGTTGCCTTTCCTACATGGGTTGAATCTGTACCCTGAATGGACAAAGCAGGCTTCGCCGGAACCGGCAGGAGCGTGCTAGCCGTATCCACCCGCTTGGCGAAATGCCAATTCTCATTTTTGTCCGCAGCCTTATCGGGCTTCACTGCCGAGGATACGCCCACGACGTATTTCTCCCCAACCTTCAGCCCCTTGTAGCTCAGCGTATCACCAGCAAACGCCTTGCCTTCTAGACTGGAATGATCCACCTGGCTCGAAGTAGAGGCTGGTGTCCAGCCGCCAAGCCGGATGCCTTCATATTTGCCGCTTTGTTTATTCAAGTATGGCTGTAATTCCTCCTCAGTGAACTGCAGTGAGCTGAAATTCTCGTACTCCGCAAGCTTTCCGTTCGCCTGCTGAAGCACTTCTATGCTGTAGCTATGCTCATAGCTGGTCTGAGCTGTTTTTTTCTCCTCCGGTTTGAAGGACAGCTCAAAATATCCGTTGCCCGCAGGCTTCACCGCTACGTCGCTTACCTCCGCCGGAGCCAGAGGGTCAACCAGCGTGAACTTGTTTGCGCTCGTCTTCGTCCCGAAGCTCGTGGACGATTTCAGCTCCGCGCGCAGATAATAGTCACCCTGGGCCATCAGGCCCCGGATGTCCTCCGTTGCTCCAAGCAGGGATACCTGGGTAGCATCGATCAAGACGCTGCCGGAAGTGAGACTGCCGGATACGCTGCCGCCCTGGTCTACTTTCAGATCCTTGGCAATCAGTACGCCTGCATCTCCTGGCGCCTGAACCGCTCCGTCAGCGGAAGCAGCCGGCAGTACCGGATCTTTGGTCAAATATAGGCTGACCGTATCGTCAGACTTGGCATTGGACACGTTCCAGGAGGCTGTGAAGGCGTTCGCGTTCCCACTGTCCTGATCCAATCTGACCTCATCCAGCTTGGACACCTCAGGAATGTTGAACAACCGTGTGTCCACCGTCTGATCCGCGCGCAGCTTCCAGGTCCCGCTGCCGGCCCGGCTGGACGGTATGGCAATATACGCCTTGCGGATCGTTTCGTTCTGCCCGGCAATGACCTGGGTAAAGGCATTGGCACTCGGATCATTGACTTTGCGCTCATCGTATACAACTTTGTACTCGCGGTTGTTGTTGTCCATTAGTGCAAGCTGCGGCACAGAATTGCCGTAATACTGCACTTCCAGGATCGCATTCCCGGTTACCTTCGACATCGGGATTTCATGAAGCTTGCCTTCTTCAGAAACCTTGATGCCGCCGATGCCCACATCCAGCGATCCATTGTCCATGAGGCTCACACCGTCCGCAACACTGTGATATTCAATTTCATGTTGCACATCTTCCTTCGTGACCCATGAAGTGGCCACCGCTTCTGCACCCTGGCCGAACACGACCAGCTTAGGCCCGGTTTCCGGATCCTGAACCTGCAGATACAGCAGTCCATCCGGAAGCTTCTCACCTGAGGTGCCAAATTCAATATCACCGTCGAAATAATAGGTCACACCCAGACTGATGAACAAAATAGCGAAGCTGCCCCACATCTTGTCATTGTTGACCCCCAGTGATACACCTGCCAGCGGCATTCCGCCAACCATCGGCACATCAGAAGGGACCTGGAGCTTTGCGCTCAGGAAGCCTTCAAAATCAATCCGGTTCTTGATCAGATTCTGGCCGACGAACAAGGACGCCTTGCCGATAATGACATCCCAGCCCAGAACGTCCACTGTTGCCGAGGCGCTGACGAACCATGGCGTCATCCATTGGGCGGCAATCTTGGCTTCAGTCAGCATGGTCAGTTTATCGGATTCAGGAGACGGGCTATAATCCATTTTTCCCACCAGCTTAATTCCCGATTTCTTCAGCGTCATATCAATGCTGCCGTAGAAGGTTGCCGGCTGGACACCGAAGGTGATGTCTGCACCGGCCTCCAGTGTCAGCGGCACATCGCCCTCTCCGGCAATCGTATCTGCCAGTTCGCGGATCGCGCCGCGGATGCCGGTCAGATAGGTAGCGCCGGTAATCAGTACGCCCGGATCGCCCAGCTCGGCTTTAAAGCCGATGGCATCCGGCAAGATACGCTTGTCCGCAACCTGCTTGAAGGCAAGCTCCACTCCTACACCCACGCTGCTCACGGTTGCATCGAACTTCAGGCCATAGGTATTGGACACATCCTCTACTTCCTGCACATAATGGACAATTGAGATTTCACCCGACGGTTTGCCGCCGTCCTCCTCGTCGCCCTCCTTCGATTTGGAGATCAATCCAATACTCTCGTTCAGATCGAATTTGAGCTTGGCGTCAATGCCGACAAAGCCTTTGTCATTAAAAATCACATTGTTAATCTCCGACTCAACAATCTTCATATTGACGTTACCTCCGAACGAGATGCCACCCGGACGGAGAATATAATCGTTAAACTTCAATCCGAAGCCGTTAACCGAGAAGCTTGGTGCCGCGAACAGGCTGCGCTGGTTGAAATAAACATCCGGAATCATCAGCTGACGCAGCGGATTGAGGCGCTCACCCACAGCTCCGGTAGCCCAGGTTAGTGCTCCGTTAAGCGAACTGTCCTCCGCGCCGCCTCCCTGATCCTCCTTCTTTTGCTCCTCCTGTTCATCCGGCTCTTCTTCACCGTCATCGCCGTCTTCTTCCTCTTCCTGCTTCGTCAGTGATTTACTGAAGCCGTTGAAGAAATCAAGCGTCCATTCGCCGTCAAAGAAAACAAAACCGCTGCCCGCCACGCTCAGCGTGCCTTCACCTTTTACACTTAACGTATCGAACAATGGCGTATCGTCTGTATTAATCGCCTTTTTAATACTGAGCACATCGAGCTTCCCACTGGCGAACACCATGTCCTTTCCGGTATAGGCCACAGCATTGTTTATGATCGCCGGCTCACTCTTGGTGTCCACCACGTACTCGGCGTCAGTGCCGCTGCCAATCTGGTTAATCATCCCGCGAATCTCCAGCAGCACCTCATCGCCGGGCTCTTCTTCCTCGTCGCTGCCAGTGCCGCTATCCTCTTCAGCCAGGCTCTCTTTGTATTCCTCGAGTTCATCTTCACTCTCAAAAGCTTGCAGATGATAGGCGGGAACCTCCTCCGCCTGCATGAGATACTCTCCGCCGAATTCAGGGTCCGTTACTTTGGCACTGAGAACCATCGCATTCATGGCGGTAGTATAGGCTGTCTTCATTCCCGCATATCCAGCCTGGCCGGGGAAGGTGTACCCCGGGAACGCCTCTTCGTAAGCCTCCTGCAGCTCGCTCTTGTTGCTGCTGTTATACGGAGTTGTAAAGTCGAAGCTTCTCTTGACTACTGCCAGAATGCTTGCCTTTTTGATCCGGGCCTCTTCGTTGTCGCTGACCACAAACCGTTGGGAGGTGGTCAGATCATACAGACCTCCGGTTTCCCCCGAATCCTTGTAGTCAATCTCCACCTGATATTCTCCCAAAGGCAGATTTGGCCCCAGATCCTTACGTTCCCGGCCGTCTTCATCCTTTAGGATGTTGCCAGCTTTATCGACCAGATCACCGGTTCGGTAGGTAATCCGCATATCGCCCACCTGGCCGTCATTGGCAGGCTGCAGAATGACCGCTTCTTTTACCGGTACCTTGTAGCGGTTGCCTGTAGCGACTTCTCTGAAATAGAGGTCGAAATTGGGGTCTGTCGCCGCGCTTCCGGTATTGTACGCCTCGATGTTGGACAGATTGAGGGTAATGTACTTCACATCCGAGGTGTACACCTCCTCTGGAGACATCGCGTATACATAGGTCGAGGTAGCCGTGCCGACAGGAGGCAACAATACAAAATTAGCCTTGCTCGACTTATACTGGGCCTTAACCGTCTCATCCTGGATGTTTTCCAGCTTAGCCTCAGTTTCGGGACTACTGACGTTCAGCAAATATTCCGGCGTTGTCGGCCAAGCTTTACCGGTAGCTATGACCTTGAAGGAAGCTGTTACAGTTTCACCTGGCTTGAATTTCGGCTGGATCCCCTGCTCCGCCTCCTCCGGTGTGGCATCCTTGCGGAATATCGCAGTCTGCGAGTTGCCCGACCTTGTCATGATTTTTCCGTTCGCATCCCGTTTGATCTTCCCGTCTGTATCCAAATCAACGAATTTAAGTGCGTTGTCCAGCTGAAGACTGACGCTAATACTGGATTGCTCCGTGGCATATGCCTCCAGATTTTCCACCTCGGCAGTGATATCAAAGACGCCATCATTCTCATATCCGCTGCCATCCTCCAGTGTCGCCAGCTGGTTCACAGGATCGATATAGCGGATGGAGAACGCCTTGTCCGGCTGCACAATTTCTCCCAGCCCGTATACCGTTTCATAGCTGTGTACGGCACCTGCCGCAATAGCATCAGGATTCCAGTACAAGGCAACAGCCGAATCCGCTGTCCCGTAATCATTGGTGTCCGCCGTGAAGTCGAGGTTCGGATTAACCTCATAATCCCACTTCGTATTGGCCATTTTGCTCCAGTGGCCCACAACCATTTCATCGACAATATTGATGTCGTTCTCCGAAAAATTATTGAAGCCATAGGCCACAGCATGGGTCGCCAGCGGGTCCGTGCTGTCATACTTATCCTTCATAACCCAATAGGCAGGCAGCGTATAGAGCGCCTTCTCATCGTCGCCGATGCCGGGAGGAAGCTTATCCGCATCCACCAGCCTCCGCTCAACTTGCAAAGGGGTCTTGTAGACCTTACCTACTTGAAAGGCCGGACCATCATTGCTGCCGACCATGGTGTCCAGCAGAATACGCGAGCCCACCTCGACGGTGGATTTCGTATTATTCACAACCAGATAGCTGACATTCACATTGCCGGCGTTCATCACATCGGAAGTGTTCATATACAGCTTGATAATCTGCTTGATCTGGATGCCCTTAATCGTCCATACCGTCTCAATCTGCTTGGTTCCGTCGGTATTCTGGACAATCCGGGGCATTGTAATCTCGGAAAATAAATCTGCGCCGAACTTATAAGGGTTACCGAAAATATAATCCGTCCCGTCAATGCGGAAGGTCGTAAATGAAGTCTCTGGATCATCGCCCCTGAACATCATGTTAATATTCTGGTCTTTCTTGCGGATCGGCTGCCCTTCCACCGTGCGGATGGCAAATCGGCCCGTATCATTATTAACCGTTACTTTCACGAGACTGTTGCTCAGAACCGTTGTGTCCTTCTTGCCGATCTCACCGGCCAGTGCCGAGACGGGAGAACCGAAGGCAAGGAGTAACACCAGTAGAACCGTGATTGTCTGCTTTAATCCTCTCATTCAATCTTAACTCCTTCATTCTAGGGATGTAGGAAGAAAGCCGGCACCCGCAGAGGGATACTTCCACCTCTATCGTTCGCCCGGCTTTCTCTCCCGGTATTAGAGCTTGATGCTAGCTTATGATTCCTTGCCGCCGATAAAGAAGGTGACATACTCTCTTTCTCTCTCTTGCGTTCTGATAATAAGGGTGTACCAGCCAGTCTTCGGGAAGATGACTTGATATTGATTCGCTGTCAGCTCCTGGAGCGGGATTTCCTCGGCGATCGTTTTCATCTGACCCTCCCGGTACAATCCGGAGTGATAGAGCAGCGTATACGCAGCCCTCTCATTCACCCGCTCTTTTCCGCCTACGCTCATCTTGTCATAGCCAAGCACACTGAATGTAATCCGGTTCGTGTCGAACAATACCGTTTCCGCAAGGCTGGAGGACAGCACCTGGCCGTTGCCGATAATCAGCAGACCGCTGTCATTCATGACCATAACCTCCTGCTTGGCAGTCGCCGTATTGCCCACCTGGTCAGTTATTGTATAAGTTACCGTCTGTTTGCCTGTCTTGGTCAGATCTAGTGCGCTTACTGTGACCTTCAGCTTATCCGCAGCAGATACATTATCCATTGCGGTGAAGCCGCCAAGATCCCGCAGAGGCTCGAAATCCTTCTGGCCCCGTATTACCGCCGTCACTGGACGTTTCAACTGAATCTCCGGCGCCATATTATCCAGTCCGTCCACTTGAATAGCGGATACAATGGTACGTCCCAGAAGATCGCTCAGTACTACTCTGGTGCTACCGTTTGCGCGGTAGGTGACCGAATGGGAATAGTTTCCATCCGCATCGCTGATTTTGTTGGCATAGCCAGCTCCCTGCGTCACCGGGACAGCTCCTGCGAACATCTGGTTAGGCTCATCAATCCGGCCACTCAGCGTTACCTTCACCGCACCCTTGGCATAGGTCTTGCCGTTGATGGTGACCTGCTTGCCAGCCTCCAGCGGCTGCCCGGTCCCGTCCACAAATTCCTGGGTAATCCGCGGCTGTGACAGGTCAGGAGCAATATTGGCAATGGTCTCCTCCAGAGCCGCAGTATTGCCCTGCCGGTCCTGTACAATGAGCTTGACCGGATCGTTCTGAAGCATGACCGCTGGATTCTTACCTTGTACGACTTGGAAATCCTCACTGCCCGGCAAGCTTTTTTCTGCCGTCAGCGTCACTCCGGTCGACAGCAGCACGTTGCCCAGAGTGTCCAGAATCGTCTTGAAGGATTTGGAGCCGCCTATTCCGTAGGCATAGCTCTTGACCAAAGATACTTCTGGAGGCGTTCTGTCGATATTATTCACCGTCGCCTTTGTAGAGCCCAAGTTCCCTGCTTCATCCTCAAATTCGAAGGTGAATGAACCGTTGTCCTTGAAAATGTAGCTGTCTCTTCCGCCATTGTTCACAATACGCACCGGCTCGGAGGTAGAGAGCTTGGCAGTCACATTCCCTCTTGTAGGTCCGGTTATGTTGTATTCAACCACTCCTTCTGGCGGGGTCAAATCGATATTGCTCACTACCGCCAGCAGCTGAGTCTTGCGCTCCGGCGCTGTCAGGTCAACCAGATTAAAGGTATAGAGGCCATTTTGCGAAATCTTGAAGGTATTGCCTTTCACCCGCTCTGCCAGAGCTGGATTATCTGCCGCAGGGGTCACCTTGATCCCTGTGGCCACGGCTATGCTTAGCGATATACCACCGCTCTTTGTAGGCCTCAGAGTACTGTAAGAGGCCAGACCATACAGAGGATCGGCCGTAGCATCGAAATGGCTCGTATCAATAGATACGGGAGTGCTCTCCACACCCGAAGGAGAACGGAATTTGGCCTTTAGCTGAAGCTGGTCAGCTGAGGTCTGTTGAACAGCCA
Source organism: Paenibacillus sp. P46E (assembly GCF_001909095.1). Lineage (NCBI taxonomy): Bacteria > Bacillati > Bacillota > Bacilli > Caryophanales > Paenibacillaceae > Paenibacillus > Paenibacillus sp. P46E. The sequence goes on along the minus strand of NZ_LVYZ01000088.1, from coordinate 62,719 downwards.
CCTGTACGAAATTCGTGTAGGGTCTATACAATCCCCATGTGGTGCCGTTGTCGCTGGAGACAGAGTATTCAAACCCGTCCTTGGAGACACTCTTCAGCTCCAGCTGAAGGATCGCCTTGTTTCCCTGCCCGCTGCCGCTTTCAAAAGCAACCAGATCGGACTGCAGCACCTCCACTGGAGAGGTATCCGCACGGTACAAGCGGAAGGTTCCGGTGTGGGTGACGGCACTGTTGCCCAGTCCATCCCGGGCATACACATACAGGACGTAACCTGCCGATTGGCCAGGAGCCAGCTGACTGCTGTCCAGAACGGCCTTGCCGTCCTCCGGAAGCGGCAGCCAGCCTCCGGAGGCTTCCTCCGGCGGAGCAGCATTCTCCGGCAACCACTGGTACTCCACCACTGTCCCGGATGGGTTATACAGCTCGTTAGAGGTCACAAGCACTGTATAAGCCGGGCGGGGGTAGCTCACACCGTTCAGACTGAATGTGATTTCAGGAGCGGCATTGTCGAACCGGTACAGTGTGCTGTAGTCGTAGTACCGCACATTCCCTTCTTCTTTGAGCCGGATATGCAGGTACTGCTCTCCGTTCAGACCGTAAACCGCCTGAACGACACCGCGGTAGACCGAATCCGTCACGCTGACGTCTTTATACACAGACTCCATCGCCGTTGTACGGTACAGGCTCTCTGCTGGCCGGACAGCAGAAGGACTGAAGACGTACTGCATCTCCAGCACCGCAGCTCCCCGAGCGGTAACTTCGATATCCTGGCTTCGGATATAGGATTCCGGCGCTTCTGGAGTGAAGGCGATGCTGACTTCTCTGGAAGAGTCAACCACAACATGCTCATCCATCTGGAATTCAGCCGTATTTCCGGCTCTGTCGGAAGTTCTCAAGTACAGAATATATTCCCCGTCTTCTACTACATTGTTCAGAGTCGTCACACTACGATCCGAAGGAACAACGTGCCAATCCAGCTCACCGGGTGTTTCCCCCACCTTAACCCACTGAAATTGCAGCGAAGCAGGGTCAATGCCGCTGTGTTCATCCGATCCCCCGACGGTTGCTTTGACTACGGCCGTATGATTAATTCCGGAAATGGAAGCGCCAAGGACTGGAGCCTTGTTGTCCAGCAGAATGGCGGTCTTGCCGTAAATCCAGTTGGAGTCGTCATGCTTGAAGTCCGCCGCCGGCCACAAGGACAGATCGCCGTAATCGCCGACCGCTTCAAGGGCTTTGCCGTTCGCATACGTTTCCGCATCCGCATCGGATGCTCCGGTATGAGTAGCCTTGTACTCGTTGATCCAGCCATTGTAAGAGGCAGCATGGCTGGACTTATAGGTCTTCATCTTCTCGTACTGCATGAGCTCCCGGGCCGAATCCCAGGTCATATCCGCCGTCCACGTATGCAGGTACCAGGTCCCGCTGCCTTCAGCCATTAGTGCCTTGGCGGGTGGAGACAGCAGATTGGTGCTGTTGTTGGCCACCATCAGATTGAAATCATCCAGTTCACCGGTATACAGCCCTTCCCGGGGCTGCTGTCCTGTAAGTGAGTAGCGCTTAACCGCCGCGAACTCGTCGTCTTCTTTTCCGGCCAGCGGATCATCCGGACTCTGGCTCCAGTAATAGTAGACCAGACCCAGACCCGGAGATTCACCTGCGGAGCCGGTCATGTTAAGCGGCCGGTAAATGCCGCGGCTTGGTCTGGGCTGTCCGGCCTCATCCGGGTCTAGAGGAGGTGCGATGACCTGAGGATCACTGGCATCAATGGTGATCTTGCCTGATCGTGCCCAGGAGTCCGCCGTTGCACCCGGACTATCGTAGATATACTTGAAGCTCGGGTCGGTATTATCAATGGACAGCTTCGCCCAGTCAATCTTGGTATTCGGAACCTGACGGGAAGGATCTGTCGGAGCCGGATCCGCCGATTTGCTGGTATTTACCGGGTCCGTCAGCAAGTTGCCGGCGTAATCCTGAAGCACTCCCTTGTCCGCATAAGCAGGCATATCGCCGGCTCTGGACGAATGGGTCAGGGCAATGACTTTAAGCAGTGCCACGTCCAGATCGTCCTCAGTCACGTCCGCCCGGAACGTCCACAGCGATGAATTTTCCCCTTCAACATAATAGGCTTTCATCCCATTGTTGAAATACAGGAATAAACCGTCAGCCGACAATCCCTTCTTGGCAATTACGTCCTCCGTCAGCCGCACCTTGAATTCCAGGGTATCCCCTTTGTTCAATGTACTTCCCGTCACAATCTCCGGCTGTATGCCGTTGGCGGCGAAGCTGTATTTAGGCGGAACCGCATCAACAATGACCCGGAAGCCATCACTTGCTTGGCCAGGATCGGCCGTTGCATCAAACGGATTAATCGCCTTGCCGCGAAGAAAGGTATCCCCTGCAGAAGCAGAAGCCCGCTGGCCAAAATTACTGATAGTCAGCGGATTGCCGGCTGCATCATGAAAATCGGCATCAATGACTTTCTGCTTCAATGATTTCTCATTCAGGTTGACTCCGGACGGAAGTGTACTGATCTCGCCGCCGTTCACAATAGGCAGATTGCCCGTATGCTGGTAATTGGCCGCTTTATAGCTATAGCTGAGCTTGTCGGTGTATTGAGTCCAGCTCGTTGCTGCGGGCAGCTGCATCCCCTGATTCTCCCCTGCGGCAGGCAAGCCTGTTCCCGAAGGATTGGTGAACAGATCATGCTTCATAAGGTCGACAGCTTCTCCGGAAGATGCCTTGAGCGGCTCACTGAACGGGTAGGTCAGATTCACTTCGTCGCCCCATTTCACCAGCAGCTCTTTCTCATCAATCGTAGTATTGTCACGCTGCGTCCCCGTCGTATCAAAGATGTAATCCTTAACGGTAGGCGCAATTACATCACGGAAGTTCAAGTGGATGCCGGTGACCGTACCAGACCCCCAGCTCTCTAAGTGAATGGTGATCACATCATCGGGTTCCAGATCAACCCAATCTGTCGTCTGGTCATCCCGGTTCGGTCCGGCTCCCACATAATCTTCGCGGTACCATCTCCCCAGATTTTTACTGTGGACCTCCACTTCAGCACTGTCATCATCCGATTCATATAGACTGCGAATATAAACTCTGAACTGCCCTTCCCCTTCCGCCAGTTGCTTCAGTTGAGGATTGTCCGCGACCCGAATGGTCGCATCGAGCACATCCGCATCCCCCAGATGCGGACCTCCGTCCAGATCACCGTCAACTTTATCAATGGTAACTCCAGGAACCACATTGCCATTCTGCACTTTGGAGAACCATCCAAACGCATTGACTAGCAGAGCATCCGATTCGGTATCTTCGTCATAGTCGGATGTCGTTACCGGATACCAGTCGCCATTGTGCAGAAGCTTCGTTCCTGACACATACACATCCTCATAGCTTCCCGCTGCATTCACCTGTTGTCCCGGCCACGGCATACCAGCCGTCAGCATCACTGCGGCCAGTACGGTGGTCAGGCTTTTTTTAGCCCATGTTCTCATTCATGCACCCTCCTGTACGGATTTTGGTTAACGAATCTGATCTATGTAGTAAATATCCCTTAACCGCCTGCCCCCACCGGCAGGCCCGGGTGATGCGCCGGTTCTACATTCCTGTCCGGCTGACTACCCGCTTCACTGTCTCGGCATCCACCGCCAGGTGAATGCCGTTCATCGTACGCAGTGAGCCAGACAGCAGTCCAGCCGCATATCCGTCCTGGTCAATCAGTGGCCCTCCGGACATGCCATTGACCAGCGTTGCTGACATCAAAATACGTTTCCTGCCGTTAATAGCCACACCGGGTGCATTCACGATTCCCTCGGTGATGATCTTGGTCTCTTTCAGAGGATAACCAATGGCAAACACCTTCTCCCCATGCTTGACCGGGCCAGTACGCAAGGACAGATACGGATATGGATTGTCCTTACCAGGGGCCGGCAGCTTCAGCACCGCTGTATCCGCCGCCTCATCGAGTACCAGCACTCTGCAGACGGCTTCAGCGCCGTCATTTCTTACACAGCCAAGCCGCGCCGCCCCTTCCACCACATGATAGGCCGTGATAGCTGTACCATCCGGCTGAACCAGAAATCCGCTGCCTACATCCTTGACAGTGCCATCCTCCCGAAACGCCCGCACATAGAACACCGCTTGCTCTGCATAGGTGTAAAGCCCCTCCGCATCATACTGAGCCGGCGTCTGTGCCATGGAGACAGGTGCATGGTTCTGCAGCAAAAACACGGCAAAGACCACCAGAATGAGCGCTCCGAACTTTCGCCGCATTGGCCCACCATCCTTTCCATACATGACTTTAGTCACATTCCTAAGCTCCATTATAGAAACGCATTCTCTCAAATTTCTCTCAAATTCGTGGCATGATGTCGAAATACGTCAATAATGATCCATAAAAAAACGACCTCTTCCTCCACTGAATTGTGGATTTCAAGGTCATTTTGGGGCATAAAACTACCCTTGGTTATCTTTTAAGTAGCCATTAGCGAGTTCCTGCAATTCCCGGGATGGTGCTATTCCGAATTCTATGCGGTACCTTTCTTCAAAATTGGTATAAAACGTACGTAATCTCTCCCATTTTCCGCTCGCTGCATACACTTCCATGAGCAACATACATATATTTTCTTCAAAAGGATATATCTCCAAACTATTACTCAGTCTTTGCTCTGCACGGATCCAATCTTTTCGGGTCAGGCAGAGTCGGCCCAGATCATAGACCACGGACAAAAACCGCTTGCGGTAGTCTTCTTCCAGCCGATGCTTCCATAGGTAGTCCTTACGGTCAAACAGATGCCCTTGATACATCATGCACAAGCTTTCCAGCCGTGCAATTTCCCCGTGAGCATCAGACTGTACAGAGTTGTAACGCTGAAACTCCAGCAGGTCGTACGTAGTCTCAAGGACCTCCAGCAAATATCCTTCCCCGGTTTTGCCTATATCTAAGCCAAGCTGATGCTCCTTTAGGATTTTTTTCAGCCGGTAGACCGTGTTATGCAAATTATGAACCGATCGTGCTTCATCCATCTCGGGCCACAAAGCATCGACAAGCTGCCACTTACCTGCTTCCTGATTGGGATAACACAGCAGATAGGCAAACAGCTCCTCAGTCTTACGAGTGGGCCAACGCACCAAATCCCCCATGGAATTGCGAACCTCAAAACCGCCAAAACAGCGGATAGCTGTTCTCTGGGAGGATAGAACCATGTTCGTCGAAGCTGGCCTCCCAGATTCCTTCAGTAGACGATCCGTAATACGCTGGACACTGGCGGGCGTAATTGGCTTCAGAATGTAATCAAAAGCGAATACATTGAAAGCCTCCAAAGCATATTCCTTGTGGGCCGTAGTGAAAACAATTCGTGTGTGTTCGCAGCAATCAATCATTCTGCCCGCCAGCTCCAGCCCGGATAGTTTAGGCATCTCTACATCCAAAAAGGCAATATCCGGTTTAAGGGACGGCAGAGCCTCCAGAGCCTCTAACGGATTACTGAAAGCACCTACCACTTGGCAATCGGGGTTTCTTCCAACAACCACCTTCATTAGCTCCAGGATCGGTTTTTCATCCTCCACAACAACTACTGTGAACAATAATCTCTTCCTCCTTTACCCTTCCTTGTAATGCTCGAGCGGCAGGGCGATCATCACTTTGGTCCCATAGCCCAGTTTCGAGCTCACAGTTAAGACCGCACCGGGTATCGACTCCAGTCTGCGCCGGATATTAAAAATACCGATCCCCCCCGTTCCTTCCCGTGGCCGTTCACCACTGGAAATGCGGTACAGTACGTCGTCAGAGATACCAGAACCGTTATCCTCTATCGTTATGAGCAGACTATGTTCCTCTTCTGCAACCGTGAGAGTAACCACTCCTTGTCCGTCCTTGTCAAACAGTCCGTGACGAATAGCATTTTCTACGAGCGGCTGGATAATCAGGGAAGGGATTTGAAAGTTCTTCAAGCCTTCGTTCACATCACTAACAAATTCAAAACGGTCATCAAAACGGGCCAGATCAATCTCTACGTATGCATCGATCAACTCCAGCTCTCTGCCCAAAGGAACAAATATCTCTTTATGGTCCATATCCAGAATATAGCGCAGATACTGGCTAAGACTGGTCAGCAGGTAAGCCGCCTTCTCTCCATCCGTATAGCAGAAGGAGATTACGCTGCTCAGGGCATTGTAGAGGAAATGTGGCTTGATCTGAGCCTGATAAAAGGCCAGTTCATTCTGAATGGCCTGATGAATGGAGGTCTTCATGACCAGCAATGTCTGAATTCTGGCAATCAGAGTCTCCCCGTCAAACGGTTTGCTCAAATAATCATTGGCTCCTGCCGCAAAGCCCAGTGCAATATCCTGTGACCGGTCCTTGGCGGTAGCAAACAGTATTGGTAAATCCAGAATGGTATACTTTTCACGCAGCTTGCGGCATAGCTCGATTCCCGACATTTCCGGCATCATCACATCAAGAATGACAAGATCAATCCGGGGGTACCGGCTGACTTTGTCCAGCGCTTCCCTGCCCGACATTGCAGTCAGCACATTATACGGATGTCTCCGCAAAATAGTTAGAAGAGCGTGAATATTGGAGGCCTCATCGTCTACAATCAGAATTGTATATTCATATTGCTCTGTAATCTCCAGAGAACCGGACTTGCGTGGATTTCGAAACCGGGGCAGATCCGCTTCGTTACCAGCTGCAGACCTGCGTTCTTTGGCACTTGGAATGGTAAAGGCCATCCGGGTCCCCTTCCCCGCCTCGGTCCAGTCCAAGCGGATTTGTCCGCCCATTCCCTCTACCAGCTTGCGGCTGATATACAACCCGACCCCCATGCCCGAGTACCTGCCTTCAGGCCCGCTTGCGCCAAAGGGATCATCCCGTACGAGCAAGTCAGATTGTTTGTCCGGAGCTATACCTTCGCCCGTATCCTGAACAAACAAATGAACCATGTTATCCGAAATCGTCCCATTGACAGAGATCATTCCTCTATCCGTATGTTTGATTGCGTTATGTACAAGGTTATATAGAATTTGTCTAAAGCGGTTTTCATCCGCATGAACCCACAATTTCGGAGACACCTGATTCACAAGAGCCACATCTTTATCGGCCAGCTCGAATTGCAGCACATCCAGTACAATCTGTACTGCCGCCCGCACGTTCACAACCGAAAACTGCATTTGCAGATCCCCATGCTTGAGCCGTGTAACATCAATCAAATCCTGCATTAGCATGGACAGCTTCACTGCCGTATCTTTTACTAGCCACAGACTTTCGAGTTGTCCGGCTGACAGAGTGCCCTCCGAATTATCCAGAAGTGATGATGAAATATTCATAATTCCATGCAGCGGGGTTCTAAGCTCGTGAGAGGTATGAATGAGAAATTCATCTTTGATCTGATTGGATACCATAAGCTCATGAGTCAGGGCTTGGGTTTTCTCGAAGGTGCGGGAGAAGCGGATTGCCAGCAACGTATTCATCAGCATGACAAAACCCAAAGCAGCCAGCTTGCTGACAATATCAGACGCCAGAATATTTTCCGTTGACAGGAGATCCCCTACCAGATAGATCATCATTGACACAATTGCCAGTATAAACAGGATCAATTCTTTACTCTCATGTGTCCCCTTCTTGGAAATGATCCATAGAAAAACTAACCTCGCAATAATGTAAATATCCACAAGAACCAGATAGAGCAGATACTCCGGTTTAACTTCGTTGTAGATCCTATAGGGTAAGATGAGTATGGCTGCTGCATAAGCGGTAAAAGGGCCAATCAGCAGGATCTGCAGCTTTCTGGACATCAACCGGCTGTTGAGTGAAGAAAAAAGTAAAATGCCCAGCACAGGGACCATAAAAAAAATACTGAGATCCATGAGCTTGTAGGTCACATTAAACGACATATCTGGCAGCAGACGCTGGAAGAGTTTCTCGTCCTGAAGCATCTGACTCACTGAAAAACATAACAGGAATATTCCACAGTACAGATTGCTTCTGTCCCTGCGCTCAGGGAAGTACATGATTAGCTGGTGGGCACCGAACATAATAAAGATCAGAATGCAGGCCAAATCCGCACCAATGCCAAAGGCTCCTAACCAGAGGATTTCTTTCTGTGCTCCAAACTGAATGGGACGGATCACGCCTCCATTAATAAATTCGTAGTTGGCTACCTGAATAACAATATCAATCGTTTCATCACTGGAATGAAAAAATACTGTATACGGCGTATTACCCGGGTGACTTTGCTCTTTAGCCTCCACCGGAACACCACTCTCTCCTTCCAGCTTCCCGTTAATGTATAACTTGTGCGACATGCGGATATTGTTAATTTTGATCCCGTAGACCGAATCATCGTTCGGAACCAGCAGCTTCAGATGATAGGTGCCATACCCTTTTCGGTACATTCCCTCGTTCTTATGCTTCCCTTCCCACGCTCCAGGCACATTCAAATAAAGCTGTCCCTTTACCGTTTCTTGGTCCAGATCAGCCGGCGTTAGCAGCCTTCCTTCATAGAAATCCCATTCGCCGTTCAAATTCACCAAGCCTTGATCCGGAAGACGGGTTTCCCTTAAGTCCAGCACTCCATGCTTAGCAAGCGGCATCACCGCACTCTTGAGCGATTCCATATATAAAAACAGCAGCCCAAACGCGAGCAACGCCACCACTACAATCAAAAATTTGCCCCAACTCTTCATAAGTAACCCCATTCTGCACATACTCGACGAATATATCATACGATATCAATCTCTCAAGAAACTCACAAGCAATAATTATTCGATTTGTTTGCGATGTTGCTTGATTAGTTAGCATACAAAAAATCCAAAAGGATCAGATCCCTCTGGATTTATCATAAATCACATTTGTCACTCTATTGTCCTAAATCACATCATCGGTCCCGGAGCAGCCTGCTGGGCCAGCACGCCATCCTGCAAATGATACACCCGGTCGCACCATTCCAGCATACGCTCGTCATGGGTTACCATGACCGCGGCTTTGCCTTCGTTCTTCACCTCGTCTGCGATCATCCGCACCACCTCGCGGCCGCGGCTGAAATCGAGGCTGGCTGTCGGCTCATCCGCGAACAGAATCGCCGGCTTGTTCATCCAGGCTCTGGCAATCGCCACACGCTGCTTCTCGCCGCCGGAAAGCTTCTCCGGATAATGATTCCGGCGCTCCCAAATCTCCAGCCGCTTCAATAGATAGGCCGAACGCTCCTTAGCTTCCCTGGTACTGAGCTTCGCCAGTTTAGCCACATACAGCAGTTGTTCCTCTACTTTCAGATAGGGCAGCAGCTGTGCACTTTGGAACATAAAACCGACCTTTTGCAAACGCAGCTCGGTCAGCTCACTTTTATCCTTGTTCCTCAGCGATTCTCCATCAATGAAAATTTCGCCGCTGGTCGGAGTTAACAGCGCACCGGCTGCGGAGAGGAAAGTACTTTTGCCCGAGCCGGAAGGTCCCAGCACTGCTACAAATTCACCCTCGTTCACCGTAAGGTCAAGGTGATTCAGAACGGTCATGGCACCGTCACCGTCACCGTAGGTTTGCGTCACTTGCTTCATCATTAACTTGGCACTACTCATGCTCCAGTCCTCCCTATCGCTTCCAAAGCATCTACTCTTGCCACTCTGGCTACTGAGATCAGCGAGCCCAGCAGTGACATCCCGACGAACAGCACACAGGTCAAAAGGATCGTTTTGCCTTCGAGCTGGAACGGCATGGTATCGGGCAGACCCATATTCATGCCAAAGGTCAGCAGCAGACTGACCGCAAGGCTGGCTACCGAGAGAATCATTACCTGACCGACCACGCTCCAGGCCAAGTAGGACATCTTGGTGCCCATTGCCTTCAGAATGCCGAACTGGCTGGTCTTCTGGATCGTGATGACATAGAAGAAAACAGCAAGAACAAATGCAGCAATGACGAACAGGAACACGATCATCATCAGTAGTGAGTTTTGTTCGGCAGAGTAGCCGGGAATGCTGGCAATCGCCTGTTTTTGCGTAATGACTTCCACAGAGTCCAGCTTGTTCATGATCTCGGAAGCCTGACTGGAGGTTGCTTTGAGTGCCACGACATTATAAAGAAGGGACGGTGCCTTGCTGCTCTGACCGGCTCCCTGCCTCATGGCCTGCCAATCCAAATTATTGATATAGACAACAGGCGTATGGCTGTAGGAGCTGTTTTTCACAAAACCTGCCACCTTAAATTTCAACCCTGTTGCCTGATCCTTAATGGAACTCCCGATTGTTACCCCCGAATCCTCAAGCTTCGAATCTGCAAGGACACTGCCTTGAGTTTCATTGGTGATGCTGCTCCCTTGGGTCACTTTAGGCGCCAGCATGCCATTCATATCTATGGCAAAAAAGGTAATGTCCGCTTTGATATCTGCCTTATCTGCGGTAATTGTGCTCATCTGCACCGCCAGCGGTGTTGCATTTTTTTCCCCGGCAATCGAACGTGCGGCAGCAAGCTCGGTTTCGCTTAATTGGGAACGTCTGAAGGTATGGTCAGCGTCCTTTTGAACAACAAAATAGTTCGCAGGCATATTCTCCACAGCGGATATATTGGCATAAGCCAGCCCCCGCGCCAACCCGGTTACGAACAGGACCAGAAACGAAACCAGCAGCATAATGACCATAATGAGGCTGTAGCGTGCTTTGGAGTGCCTCATCTCCCTTATAGCCAAAAACATGTAACCACTCCTTCTAATCTGTATAACCACAGTTTAGAAGATGAAAATGAACGGAGTATGAATAGAAAATTACAGAAACGGCAGTGTTACCGTAAAAGTCGTCCCTTTCCCTGGTTGGCTCTCTGCCTCGATGGTTCCGCCGTGCACTTCGATGATTTTACGCACAATGGATAATCCAAGTCCGGTACTGTTGCTGTCACGGGTACGCGCACGGTCCACTTTATAGAAGCGGTCAAATATCATCGGAAGCTGATCCTCCGGGATGCCTTCGCCATTATCCGTAAAGCTTACGACACAGCTGTGATCAGAGACTTCCGCAGAAATCGAGATCGCCCCGCCGGCTTGGGTGTATTTTACCGCATTAGATAACAGATTCATCCATACCTGATAGAGTAGATTAGAATCGCCATGAAGAGTAATATCTGGCACATGAAGCCGTACGGCAAGCTCCTTCTCGGTCAGCCGCCACTCCATAATCTGCACAACCTGACGCAGCTGCGCCCGGAGATCTATGCTCTTCTTGTCCAACGCATTCCCGTCATAATCGAGCGATGACAAGGTAAGCAGCTGCTTGCTTAGCATCGACAGCCTACGGCTCTCCTCATCAATGATGGACAAGTACTCTATCCGCTGCTCATCCGGGAGTGTAGCATCCTTAAGAGCATGGGCGAACCCCTGGATTGAGGTTAGTGGCGATTCGATCTCATGCGAAACGTTGGCGACAAATTCCTGCCGTGACCGGTTCGTCCGCTCCAGTTCCCGGCTCATGACCATGAAGTGGGATGCCAGCTGGCCGATTTCATCGCGCCGTGCCGTATAGAGCTTGATATCGTATCTCCCTTTGGAGATTTTTTTCGTAGCTTCGGTCAACCGGGTGATCGGCCTAACCACATGAAAGACAGTAATCAGAACAAACCAGAGGCTGAACAGAATCGTAACCGCAATAAGCACGGCAAAAAAGATCCGAAGCTCGCCAAACTGCACTTCGGCATCCGGACGCATAAACAGCGCATAGGTCTGTCCGTGAATATGTATAGGAACGCCAATCGAATTACTGAGCTGATTATCAAAAAAGCCTGTTATGAACATTTGACTGGGAAAGTCAGCCACACCATGGTAGATGCCTCCGGCCAGCACTTTTTGCAGCTCGCCTTCCTTCAGATCATTTTTACGGAAAGGCAGACCATAAAACCGTTCATCGCCTTGATCGTTCGATAGATACATCTTGTATCCCAAGGAAGCTGTGCTTAGCAGATATTCCTCTACAGCATCCGGGTGATCTTCGATAAAGGACTGCAGGCCAATGGCCATTTTGGTCAGCTTGGCGTCATTCTGCGGTTTGATTTTGACCTGATAATAAGCGTTGGATATGAGAAATCCCAGCACGCTGCTGATCACAATCACCGAGCAGAACAATATACTCATTCTTACATACAGGGATTTCATAGATTCACCATTTCCACTTTGTAGCCGATGCCGCGGACCGTGCGGATGGTGAAGTCATTCTTGTATCCGCTGAACCGGTCGCGCAGGCGTTTGATATGCACATCTACCGTCCGCTCATCCCCCTCGTAATCCGCGCCCCATACCAGCTCAATCAGCTCGCTGCGCGAGAACAGCCGACCGGGATACTGCGCAAGCTGGGCCAGCAGCTCGAACTCCTTCACCGGCAGTAAAAGCACATCATTCCCGTCGCTGATCTCATAATTCTTGCGGTCAATCACCAGAGAGTTCAGGCGGATCTTGTCGCTTGCAGCCACGGAGTAGCGGCGGAACAGCGCTTTGATGCGGAACAGAAGCTCTTCCGGTTCAAACGGCTTCGTCACATAGTCATCTGTCCCATGAAAATACCCCTGCTCCTTGTCGCTGAGCTGCTGGCGCGCGGTAAGCAGAATAACCGGAATATCATAGGTCTCCCGGATGTACTCACACAGCTCAAGCCCGTCCATATAGGGCATCATCACATCAACCACTGCCAGATCTACTGTACTCTTTTTCATCAGTACCATCGCTTCGCGGCCGTCGGCAGCTTCCAGCACCTGATACCCTTCCCTCGTCAGTACATGCCGCAATAGGGTGCGGATATTCATATCATCGTCAGCCACTATTATTTTCTTCATCTCTATCACTCCCTGGGTATTCCCTTATGCTGTCATCATAGTAGCAACATTAAGGAGTTTAGACAACTTTGGCGGCGGGAGGGCTATATTTTACAGATCTCTCGAATTTAAAAATGGCATAATGCTCTCCTTTAGAGATGCGGCAGGCTGGCCCATGAGGTACTCCAGATCCTCAGAGGTAGATGTGGTGTCGATACTGCTTAGAAAATGGTAAATCCAGTGCTGTACAGACATATCCTCTGCATGAGTTACAGGCTTGCCGGCAAGCTCAGTTAGCACCTCTGCGAGATTGTCAAAAGACCAGGTCTGCGAAGCAGCCAGTTCATATATCCAATGCTCATGTCCGGTTCCGGTAAGAACATTTGCCGTTGCCCGTGCTAGGTCCCCTCGTGTTACAGCATTGAACCGCCAATCTCCGGGCCGGGTCCGCAGCACACCGGTGCGAATCGCTTCATTCAATCCGAGTACTCCTACGAAATCAATGTACAGCCCGTTACGTATAATGGTATATTCCATCCCCGACTCCAGTATCGCTTGTTCAGTAAGCGCATGAACATTGCCTGGATGTATATTACCTGCCTGCGGAAAAGCGAAGCTGGTGTAGAGAATATGCGCAACTCCGGCTGTCTTGGCCGCATCGATTACATTCTTGTGCCCTGTTAGTCTCACAGCATCATCCGTATGTGAGCTGGAGATCAACAACAGCTTGGACACTCCGGCCAAAGCATTCTGCAGTGTTTCCGGCCGATCGTAATCAAGGCACCGGACTTCCACCCCACGACCGGTTAATGGTGCGGCCGCATCCAAATTCCGGACCCCCGCAACGAAGTTACTGGCTGAGTGACGAGTTAGCAGGTTCTCTATAATCTGGCTGCCTAGTTGTCCTGTAGCTCCGGTAATCAGAATGGTCATTTTCATTCATCCTCCTCAAATGGGCCTAATGTATTTCGAAACAATAGTTAAGCTATTAACTATATAGGCGAAGCAGGGGACGTATGGACATCCCGAGAATGTACCGATTCAGCCTACAGCTTGCCACAAATTCTGTTTCACCGTTCATGCAGCTTAGTGTATTATTGACTACATGCTGTCATGGCCGGTTCAGTTTTTGCAGCAGCTTTGTTAGCTGGCGCAGTTCCTCTCCGTTCAGACGGCTCATCCTTCCAGCAACGGTCTCGCGGTTACCGGGAAGCTGTTCTGCTAATAGAATACGGCCGGCATCCGTAAGTGAAATTACTGACTTGCGTCCATCCTGGGCGTGCTCAGTCCTGGTGATGTAGCCATCCCGTTCCAGCGGGGTCAACAAAAGGCTGATATTGGCCTTGGTTACACCGATTTTCCCGGCAAGCACCGAAGGGAGCACCGTTCCGCCTTGCTTGGTAATCTCCACGAGTACCCGGATTCTTGCACCATTTAATCCCTTGGACTGCCAGTACTTCTCAGACACAGCCACCAGACCTGCTGTCGCCTCAACCAATGTAAAAAAAGCTTCATTCGGCAGCGGGAGGTTCAGCACATATTCCTGTAGATCATCTTGCTGAAGCTTCATCTGCTGTAGCTCATCTTGCGGTAAATTCCCCTCTTGCAGATCGTCCATACTTTCTGTTCAGCTCCATATTAGTTAATAGCTTAACTATTTCTGTTATAACATAACGGATACTGCTGTAAATGTCAAAACAAAATAAGCCCCCGTACCTCATAATACGAGGGGCAGGGGCTTATCTTTTATTATATCAGAACAGGATTTCCGTGAACCGGTTCTTCACTGTAGCGCTTGCTGCCCTCCAGTCTAACCTCAAGCTTGATCAGCTCGGAACGGCTGGCCAAACGGATGGGCGGTCCCCAGGTTCCGTAACCGGAGGAGACAATTACATGCATCTTATCTTTACGCAGATAGCCCCAGTCCAGTTCAAATAACCGTTTGGTAATCCAGTGGTTCGGAGCAATTTGCCCCCGGTGCGTATGTCCTGAAAGCAATACGTCCACTCCCGCTTTGGCGGCGATATCGAATCCGGTGGGCTGATGATCCATCATAATTACCGGCCGGGACAGATCAAGTCCTTCCAGCAAGGATTCTACGCTTTTGCGGCCACTGGCCTCCATAGACTCGGCGGTTTTATCTTTACGCCCCACAATATACAGGCCAGCAGTATCTACTACATCATCCTGCAGGACTTTGATCCCGATACTGTCCATCAGCTCTGTGTATTGTTTAATGGAACCTCCATAATACTCGTGATTGCCGAGTACAGCGTAAACCCCGTGGCGCGCTTTGAGCTTTCGGATCTCTTCACTCATCCCGTTGCGGATAAACGGCTCAATACTATCATCAAGGACATCCCCTGCGAGCAGAATCAGGTCCGGCTTCATCCGGTTAATCTCTGCTACCATGCGGCGCAGATGACGGTTACCGACAATGTTACCCAGATGGAGATCGGATGCGACCGCAATGGTCAGCGGTGCACTAGTTCCATTTGACTTGTCAATTGGAATCAGGTGATTTCGCACAACTGTACTCCATGCATTGCGAGAACCCCAGATGAGGAAGATAGCCAGCAGGAGCACTAGTGTAGTACCTGCCTCCGCAGTAAACGCTGCACGCTCAACCCCTATCAGACCAAGCACCCAGTAGAGCAAATCCGTAAGCGGGAGCACTATAATGGCAAATTCCATGCAGGCGAGATAATAGGAACCAATCACCTTGAACAGCCTGGCAGCAGGCTTTACCGCTTTAGGCCAAGGAACCATTCCAATCATATAAGCAAAAGCAATGAGCAGAAACAGCGGCCAAAATACCCCTGCGTGAATCCCCGGCAGCCATTTTTCCAGCAGAACCCATAGATGCAGTCCAATGTAGAAATTTACAAGACCCAGCACAAGCAGCATGACCAGACCCGAAGCAAGCATACGCAATATTTTCATCATTCCACTCCCTTGCCTTACAGTTTATCTGAATCTCTAATTCAAATGATAACACAAAGCATTCGAGTAGTATAAACTCTGCTCCGGCAATGAAAATAAAGGCCAAGTGGAAACGGCTTCGCCGTCCTTATAAGGGCGGCATCTGTTTCAGCGAGAAAGAGAAGGATAATTTATAGCGTGAAACATATAAATTCTTATCTTTCAAAAAAAAGAAAATGCCCTGCGGCATCTTCATCTTCAATATGTAATATATACACTATAATCTATATTGCTTGATTCCCTTTGCTGGCCATGCATTGACCAATCAGTTTATCGCATTTGTTAATGTGATTGAGCAGCCAGTCGGTTAATGTTCGATTCAGTTTAATGGTCGAAAGTACAGAAATACCCTTAGTCTTAATGCTCTCTTCAAGATCCAGCACAGTCTGGACAAACTCGGCATGGGTCTTGCGGTGCTCGGTCAATTCCGGGAAATCAATATCCTGCATTAATTTCTCTTCATCACCGAAATGCTCAAGCGTATAGTCCTTGAGAAATTTTAGGGTTTCTTCAATCTTCTCTTTGCCCTGCTGGTTCGTACAGGCATCAAAAAATTCATTCAGCTTCACAAGCAGCTGTCGGTGCTGGCAGTCAATCTTCTCCACTCCGATGTCATATGAATCTTTCCAGTTAATCATTGACTCACCCTACCCATTACCATATTTTACATAATGAAAAGCTTATTTTATTTTCTACTTTTCGGCATAAAAGTTCTGTTAATAACATCACACGACACAATGTAACAAATATCGAATAAATCCCAGGATCAGAAAAGAGATAAAATCGCCCTGCAGCATATACAGTACTTACATTCATGCCTACGAAGGAGTAAACTGGTAAAAGCATTGACAGATGCCAATGCTTAAGTTGAAAGAAGGGTTATTATGTTGGGTAAGTGGTCAGGAAAGAAACCGGATCGTCCTTTGTTTATCCGCAAAAGCTCAGGTATTGGCTGGGGTCTCAATCCCTATCATCCAGCCGCCTGGATCATATTGCTCGGTTTATTAATCATTATAGTATTCACTTTATTTACACATTGAAGGTTGTCTGGAAAGCGCCAAGCACACCGTGATTCGGAGAATGATCCAACACAGCAAATACGATCTGGTCAAACAGGCTTTGATAGCCTTCATCCATCAACACCTGTCTGAACCATTCCGCCACTTCACTCGGATTATTCCGGAAAACTCCGCAGCCAAAGGCTCCGAGCACGATAGTCTTATGCCCATTATTAGCGGCTACAGTCAGAATATAGCGGATGCGCTCCAGCATAACGGTTGGGATCATTCCAATCTCCTGAGCCTCCCGCTCACGGACGACTCCCGCGTTCACCGCAGGCGCAGTAATGAACGACACCAGATACGGTTCGTCCAGCAGCTGATCCTGACTGTCACGGATAACAGGTACCTGAGGTGAATGAATCATGTAGTGGGAGTACAGGCAGGTTTTACGTCCGCGGTTGTATCGATACATTTCATTTTGGGGGGCGATGGACGGATATAGTGCAGAAGCACGGGCTATACTTTCCTCTTGCGCCTGACTCCCTCCCAGGAAGCCGCCTCCCGGGTTCTTGGCTGAAGCAAAGTTCAGGCATACTGTCTGGTCATGGCCCTCTTTTACAACTAATCGATAGGCCGCAGCTAAAGTGGATTCACTGGTGACAGCCAGTTTCGCGGTCTGCCCGGCACCTTCCCTAAGGTGTTCCGCCATTGTCTCATTAAGCTGCGTCACCTCCTCCGGTGTATATAAACGGGTATTTGAGATGGTTGCTCTGACATCTTCAGCAATGTCAACAAGCCGGCCGGTTTGGTTAACGTATTTTCCTTTTTCTAATATATCCAGTGTTTCTTGCGCGATTGCTGCTCTTCTATTCCTCGGATTCAGGTTGTTCATCCTATGTGTTCACTCCTTATCCCGGAGTCGTACCGGGGTTTGTTTATTCCTGTAACAGGTCGTCACGAAGCTGCGTAAGCACTTCACCCAGCCAATTGGTGCCTCTCCAGGTTCTTCTGCTGTGGATGCGGTGGTCATTCTCGGCCAAGCCCACACCCCAAATACGGTCAGTCGGACTGGCTTCAACCAGCGTAGTTCCCTTTGTATTCAGCAAAAGCTTCAGCAGTTCTTCATTTTGCAGGAATTTCTCCCGATTTCCCTGGTAGACAATGTCTCTGCAGTGGGCATTCCATTCGCTGTCATTGAAACCGCTCACTTTACGTCCCAATTCCTTTTGTTCCCTGGGTGTTCTTGCGCGTAGTATCTGTCTGGCTGTTCCTTCATCCTTGAATAGCAGTGCCTTGCCGTACATCATGTATTGTTCTGCGCAGTTGAAGCCCATCTCATCTACTGTGAAATTGCAAGGATACCACTGTGAGAACGGCGAACCGCTGCGGTAAAAGTAAGTAAAAGTCTCCATTTGTAACTCTCCATTCTGTATTCACTTAAAATTTAATTTGCATCGCGGTCTACTCTGTACCGGTACAGCTTCGATGGCCGATGGCCGGCATCTTTGGTGAACTCCTCGGTTTCGGTCACACGATCGGCTATTTTACGGCGGAAGGCGGGCGCCAGCAGTTCTCTGCCAAGGATAATTTCATAGACCCGCTGAAGCTCGGATAGTGTAAACAAGGGCGGCATCAGATTGAAAATTATATCCGTGTAATCCACCTTGCCCCGAAGGCGTTCAATCGCATACTGGATCATCTTCAGATGATCGAAGGCAAGGCCATGATTCGCTGCAATCTCCCTCTGTACACGCCGGACATGTCCATGCACAGTTTCGGTTACGATAACCTCACCGGTTAAGACAATATCCCCTTTCTGCAAGGTGATACGAATCCGTTCTTCCTGTTCGTAGCCACCTGCTAGTTCTTTACGGCTAGTCTCCAATACATCATAAGTGACTTCAAACCAACCCGCGTCGTCAGCATCATCTCCGGCCTGCACATCTAGCGTAGTCCGGTCAACGAGTGCCATGTAGGAGCTGCTGATGACGCGCAAGCGCGGATCACGATTCACTTCCCCCCAGGTAAACAGCTGCTCCATATAGACATTATCGATATTAGTCTCACTGTACAGCTCCCGGCGGGCGGCATCATCAATGCTCTCCTTAACAGAGACGAACCCTCCTGGCAGTGCCCACTGGCCCAGGTACGGGTGTTCGCCGCGCTGAATCAGCAGCAGCTGAAGTGATTTAACGGAAAGCTTGCGGTAGTTATCCTGCTCCTGCTCCATTACGGTAAAGATCAGCATATCGACTGTTACGGACGGACGCTCATACATTCCGGCATCATAACCCTGTAAAAATTGTTCCTCGGTTAAGCCGTTGCGGTCAGTGACCGGTTCTTTGGGCATGCGGATACTCCTTTGGATTAGAATTGGGACTATGATATTGTTATTACCTTTGTGTTATTATCATAGTGTTATTATATATCCAATCCCATTGGTAAAGTCAAGCGTTTGTTTGAACAAAAATATTAATAGACACCATCCGGTATATCTGCAAGCTCTTCGGAACGAGATGATTATATTTAGGAACGGTTGATTTCTCCTTACCCGAGACATTAATTGAATTTAATATTATGGACAAGGCAGACTGTTCAACTTTTTGGCGCCCATTAAAGCTTATGAAGGCATTAACAGATATGTATTGCAACATAAAAAGGCGTAACCACCAACCTGGTTACGCCTCTTCGCTATTAGTGGTTCTGGATCTTCAGCTTATACTGGATTTATCGCAAATAAGGAATGAATATTCCCTTCGGGGTCGGCAAAGAAAGCCGTAGTATGACCCCAAGACTTGACTTGCGGCGCCATAATGTCTAAGGCCCCTTTCGCAATGAATTCATCGTACAACGTATATACTTCATCCGGCGAATCACATTGGAAATTAAGCTCAGCGGCTTGGCCGCTTCGTTGCTCACTGAAGGAGAAATGACCGTTGGTATTCTCCGCCATAAGAGGTTTGTAGCAAATAGCCAACCGGACGCCTGAGTTGCTGAATTCTACGTAATGAGCCTCTTCTACAACGATTTCAAATCCCAGGACTTCATGATAGAACCGTGCCAATCGGGCAACATCATCAGCGAGTAATGTAAGGCCTTCCAGGTATATTTTCTTCATTCTATAGCCCACCTCCAGTTTCAGTTAAGCATACTACAGATCGGTGTCTGATCATCGAACTTCTTGAAGTTCTAAGACACAAAAGAGCTGCAGCTACATGGGTTCTATATGTACCAGAACATTAGCGACCTGGTGAAGGTCCTTCAGCTGATCCTCAATTTCTTCTGTAATATCATGGCTCTGGACCACATTTAAGTTGGAGTCTACCAGCACAGTCGTATCCACCAGCACATTATTCCCATGGATTCTGGCCTTGATATCCTTAATCGATTCTACCCCTTCAATCTTTGCAACCGTCTGTTTCATCAGCTCAAGTTCGTTGGCATCAAAACCGTCGGTAAGATCATGCGTTGCCTTACGGAAGATATCCCAGGCTGTCTTGCAAATCAGTCCGCCTACAATTGTAGCGGTCAGCGGATCCAGCCAGGGCAGGCCGAATTGAGAGCCGATAATCCCGATAAAAGCACCAATACTCACAAGAGCATCCGACCGGTTATCCTGAGCAACGGCCTGCATGGCGTTGCTGTTCAGTCTGCGTGCAAGTCTGATGTTGTACATGTAAACAGCGAACATTACAACAGCGCAGCCTGCTGCCGTCCACGCGGCTACAAGATCCGGTGTCTCGAGTGCGGGCTGAATGAATTTGTTCACACCCTGATACAGAACTTGAAGTCCTACAGCGATCATTATGAAAGAAGCGACCAGTGCAGCCACGGTTTCCGCTCTGAAATGTCCGTAGCTGTGATTGGAGTCAGGCGGCCGCCTGGAAATCTTAAGCCCTGCCAGAATGGCCAGCGAAGCAATAATATCCGTGCTGTTGTTCAAACCATCGGCAAGAAGTGCCTGAGAGCTTGAAACTGTACCAATAAATAGCTTAATGGCTGACAGCAGGATATATGCAAAAAGACTCAGCCAGGCCCCTTTTTCACTTTGTTTGATGTCACTGTAGTTTTCCAAGCAAAGAACCTCCAAAGAATCGTATCGTTCTATACTACACGCTGACAACCGGGTGGGTCTAGAGAAACAGTGTTGCCGGGCCGCGCAAGTGTTCGCCCAGCCAAATAGAGTTGGATGACCGGAAGTGTTTTGCCGCATGCAACATTGTTTGCCCTTGTTCAACTTCAGAACGCAAGAATCTAACTTACTGTATTGGCAAAATCCACGATTCACTAGTTCTGCATAATTACTGTAACTTTTTTCTATTTTCCCAGTCTAAAGGTAGTAAGCTTTAGTTCCAATAGAAATGGAGTCTACTTCAAGTACAAAAGGAGCATTGATAAAATGAGCAGACTTAAGCTTAAAACTAAACAAATCACTTCAGTACTCGCTGGAATTAGTATGGCTTTGCCCCTGTATGCCGGAGTCCTCCTCCCTGCCGCTTCGGCTGAGAAGCCTGATGTCAGTATCGGAAATCCTTTTTACACTCAAGTCACAGCCCCAGTTCTTAAGCCGTTGTGGTCTTTCTCCACGGCCACCATTCCGAGCAGTCTCCCGGCCCAGTCCATTACTGCTCTCGCAGAGAACGGCAAGGTTTTTGCGCTCCAGAAGAACTATACATTAGCTGCGCTGAACGCAGCTACAGGCAAAAAGCTGTGGGAATACGGCAGTGCTCTGGCGCCGCTGTACACTTACAGCAAAGGAATGATTTATGGAGTAACGCAAACCGGAACGTTATACGCCGTAGCAGAGTCAGGACGGAAAGTATGGAATACTTCTTTGTCTTTTTCTAACGCAACGAGCATACATCCTCTGGGAGATACGATTTATGTGACTCAAGGCAGACAGCTTGCGGCAGTGGATGCTTCCACAGGGAAGCTCAAATGGAAAACCGCTGAGAATAACAATTATGAGGGCTACACGGACTTAACAGAAGTGGATGGAGTGCTGATCCGTCTCTATACCAGTGCTGGAGTCTTAACCTTCCCGTCGATCATAGCTTATGACTCTAAGACGGGTAAGAAGTTATGGGAGCAATATCGACAGAGCATGCCGCTGACCATCCGCGATGGTCTGGTGTATTCCATCAAATCACTGGAAATGCTCGATGAAGACCCGGTGAACCGTAAAGTTCTGGTATCTATTTTCAACCTGCAGACCGGTCAGCTCAAAGGTGAACGCAATTACCGCTGGACAGACAACAACACCCCTCCAGACGGGGGATTCCGGTCCGGAGGGGTGTATGGTTCAGCATTTCTGGATGGCAGCAACCTGTATGTTATGCAAGGGCAAAAGGTTGCCCAATATAACTTCTGGAACTATACAGAGAATGGGAAACCTCTCAAGCAATGGAACCAGCCGCTTTCCGACCATGTATTCCCGCTGTACAAGGTGATCCAGGATCGGCTGATGTACTACAATTACAGCGACAACAACCTGATTACTATGAAGCTCGCAAATGGACAAGTGATCAACACGAAACAGGGTGAGAATCCCCCGGTTCAAATGGATATCTTCGGCCGGACCATGTATACCGGACAATCCGATGGATTATTTCATGCTTACGATCTCATTAGCCAGAAGGCGCTCTTCACTGTCAAAACCGCTTCCCGTGAATTCCAGCCTTCACTCAAAACAGGGAATATTCTTATTGTCCGCAGCGGAGGGAAGATGCTGGGCATCAAGCTGCCTGCTGCGATTCAATAAACGTCCGGTTTCTTATTCAGCCGGTGCTGTGAAGGTGCGTCCTGCAAACTCAGCATCCAGCATGTAGAAGGCATTACTGTCGGTTTCAATCCGCTTCAGCTTGGCGATAATATTACTGAATAATGCCTCTTCTTCCACCTGCTCATCGATGAACCATTTCAGGAAATAGATAGTCGCATGTTCACGTTCATCAAGCGCCAAGTCCGCCAAATGGTAGAATCTAGAGGTGTTCTGCTGTTCATGGGCGAATGCATGCTCAAATGCGTCCAGCATGGATGTATACTCATTTTTCGGCTCGGGAAGGGCAGCCAATCTGGCCCGGAAGTCACGGTCATTCAGGAATTTGTAGATTTTCATTGCATGGAACCGTTCTTCTTCCGCCTGGATCAGGAAAAAATTAGCGAAGCCGTCGAGACTTTCACCGGAGCAATATGCAGCCATCGCAAGGTACACATGTGCAGAATAAAACTCAAAATTCATTTGTTCATTTAGCGCATTTACCAATTCTTCTTTCATGATCAAATTCACCTCATCCTTAAAATTTTGTGTGCAGTGTAGCTAAGCTTATGTAGCATACGTCTACTTCATCTTAACATTTGTACTTGTGATCCAGCAAACGGAAAGGGGGCTCAGTGACTAATGACCCGGTTAAAGGAACATAGTATCCCTGCTGTTCCAAGCTATTCAAGAATTACTTTGGCTATGGCGATTACATGCCTTCTCTTAAGTGGCTGCAGCGGAAAAACAGGTTCTTCTTCTGAAAATCCTCCTCCCCGGCAAACGCACACTGCTTCACTACAAGCTCAGTCCCCACCACCGGTGACTGCCGCTTCTCCAGTGCATGCCGGCTCTGAAGGAAGCGGCCCTGTAGATGTGATTGAGCAAGAGATTGCTTCCATGCCGCTGGAAGACAAAATCGGCCAAATGCTCCTCGTGGGGATTGACGGTACAGAAGTAAGCACGCAGACGCAAACCATGATCACTAACGATAAGGTTGGTGGCATCATCCTGTATGCGGATAATATTAAGAGTCTGAAGGGGCTGGTCAGCCTCACCAATGAACTGAAGCGCATCAATACCGGAAACCCCGTACCGCTGTTCGTTAGTGTCGATCAGGAAGGCGGCAAGGTTAGCCGCTTGCCGGACGAATATGCGAAGATTCCGGCGAATGGATCAGTCGGTGCAAGCGGTAGTGCGGAGGCAGCAGAAATGATGGGCAAGCTGCTGGCCAGAGAGGTGCAAACCGCAGGCTTCAATATGAATTTTGCTCCGGTGCTGGATATCAACAGCAATCCGGACAATCCGGTGATCGGGGACCGTTCCTTCGGAAACACCTCCGCAAAGGTTATCCAGCTTGGCATTGCAGAAATGAAGGGAATTGAGAGTGAGGGCATCATACCTGTTGTCAAGCACTTCCCCGGGCATGGGGATACGTCTGTTGATTCCCATCTGGAGCTTCCGGTAGTTAATAAGACGGAAGCCCAGCTGGCGAAGCTCGAATGGCGACCCTTCCACGCAGCGGTTAAGGAGCAGGCAGACGCAGCAATGGTTGCCCACATTCTGTATCCGAACCTGGACCCTGACCGGCCTGCTTCCCTGTCCAAAGTTATCATCAGTCAACTTTTACGGGGACAAATGGGCTTCAAGGGAGTGATCGTTACCGATGATTTGACTATGGGTGCAATTATGAAAAATTACACCCTGGCTGCCGCTGCTGTTAATACAGTACTCGCGGGCAGCGATATCCTATTGGTCGCCCACGAATACGGCAATGAGCAGATCGCTCGAAATGCTCTGCTGGCTGCTGTCAAGCAAGGCAAGATTTCCGAAGCCAGAATTGATGAGAGTGTCTATCGGATTCTGTCACTGAAAGATAAATATCAGTTAAAAGATACACCTGTTGGCGTTCCTGACCTCACCCAGCTCAATAAGGATATCAAAGCCTGGCGTAGCTCTTTTGCAAAGTAACCCTCAGAGATTCTCAAAACAGAGCAGCAGCCTGATATAGCGGAATCACCGCTTCATCAGGCTGCTGCTGTTTTGTATTCATGCTATTTACACGTTCACATTCCTATTGCAAAACTACAGTATCTCCAGGTTTCAGGCCGGATAGAACTTCAGTCTTCTCCGAAGTTTCCATTCCGATCTTGATCTCTTTCCGCTCATACTGACCCTTTCCTTTATCCAGCATCACAAAAGCCTGATTCCCTTCGTGAATAACAGCGATACTGGACACCACTGTGGTCTTGTCCTTACGCAAGGTCTCAATATCTCCGCTTAGGCTAAGGCCTCCAATCAAGTGCTCATCAGGCTGCAGAGAGATCACAACCTCGAACTGCGGCACCTGCCCTGCCGTGTTCTGGCCGGTTGTCGTTGTGGCGAATTTCGACACTTCTTTCACAACGCCTTTCAGGATCAAATCTTTCATCGCAGTCATCTTCACCTGAACCTTCATCCCCTGCTTGATGCGGAAGATATCCTGCTCTCCTACCAGCGCAATGAACTCCAGCTTACTAAGGTCCACAATTTTGCCGATGTACTGATTGTCTGTCACCATCTGCGGCCGTTCACCGGTCTCGCTGCTGCTGTCATAGAGGAAAATACCGGTAGCCGGAGCGTGGTACACTGCAGAATTCAGCTTGGCTCTTTTGTCGGTTAGCTCCTTCTCCTGAATGTCTGCATTCACCTGGTTCAGTTCATCATTCAGACGGGCAGTCTCCTGTGCGGCAAGTGCCTTCAGACGCTCCGCTTCCGTCCCTGCCGGAACGGCCGCATCCTCATCCTGCTGGCTGACAAAGGTATTCAGTTCCGCTTCCAGCTTCGCTTTATGAATGGTTGCTTCTGTCGTGGCAATTTCATTCTTCAAGGTGGACTGATCCAGCGTGAACAGGACATCCCCTTTTTTTACCTGTCCGCCATTTTCGACTTTCCAGGCAGTGACTTTGGAGGCAAACGGAGCATATACCAGCGTTTCCTCCTGATACTTGGATTTCCCCTTGACCTGAACCGAGCTTGTCATCGACTCTTGGGTTACCGGGAAGCTGATTACCTGTGGCGGTTCCATCACTACCTCAGGTTCTTTTTTTAATACTTTGCTGTACAGAATATAGCCTGCGGCGGCAATAATACCAAGGATGATAACCCACTTCAGCGTCCTTTTGAATATCCTCTTCATTGATTTGGCTTCCTTTCAAATGGAAATACAGTATTGTAAATGTTTATGGCTAATCCCGCTTGATAGCTGTAAGTGCATCGGTTCTGGAAGCACTGATGGCCGGATAGATACCTGATAATACACCGGTCATAATCGCAAATGAAAGCCCAATTGGAAGGGTCGTAAGCGGAATAAAGAAATTCAGGCCTTCTCCGGCAGTACCCACAAGTTTGTTCAATGCCATTACAATAAGATAAGAGAATAGTACACCGAGCAGACCACCGAGCAGTCCGAGCAGGGCAGCTTCTGTTATAAACATATTGCGGATTTGACCCATATTCGCACCGAGCACCTTCATAATCCCGATCTGACGCCTGCGCTGATGGGTGGACATGGTCATGGCTACAATGATGGAGATCGATGCAATAACCAGAATGAACACACCAATACCCAGAGCAGCCATTTTAATGGTATCGAATTGTTCTTTCAATTGTTCCTGCTGGTACAGGTTGTCGTTAGCCGACAAAGAAAGCTTCTGGATTAATGCTTCCAGCGGTTTGATGTTATCGACGCTGTCGACCTTTACTGTGACGGAATTGTAGCTGCCCTCTTCCAGACTTGGAACGGTCCCGTTAGCATCAGTGAAGCTAAGCTCATGCTGCAGCTGTGCAGCAGTCTCCAGTGACACGTACATCACCTTCTCATAAGTAGCACGATCATCGCTGGTACCGGGAGGATTGGCCAGAATACCGCCTACCTGCAGCGGGGAACTGAGTTTGGTGGGGCCTACGCCGTTTGGGGCGCTGGCGCTGTAATCCTGTGCCTGCAACTGAACCTGCTGGCGGTACATTTCCGAGGGAATCAGCATCAGATTATTATACTGGCTTGACACCTCTTGATTGAAAGGATCCGAATTCATACGGTCATAAATGTTCTGCCGGGTCTCTATATCAATCAAACCGAGTGTGGCACCATAGTTCAGAACCACCATTCCGGGAATATCTGATGCGCCGCCCTGCTTGAAGGACTTGTCGAATTTGTTCAGCATGCGCAGATCCGTTGCAATAACCTGAACATCAGCGATCTTATTGTCTACCGTAATCATCTGTCTGTACCCATTATCTTCAAAAGGAGCTGCAGCAACGACATGGTTCAGTCCTTGAATGATCTTAAGCTTTTGAAACGTAAGCTTACCCGGGTCCAGATTACTATTAACCCCGGACCCCGAACCGCCTCCAGCTCCCTTTCCGCCCGGAGATGGCAGTCCGCCGCCTGGAGATACGGTGATTTCATCCATTTTGAAATTGCGGTTCACTTCA
Source organism: Paenibacillus sp. P46E (assembly GCF_001909095.1). Taxonomy (NCBI): domain Bacteria; kingdom Bacillati; phylum Bacillota; class Bacilli; order Caryophanales; family Paenibacillaceae; genus Paenibacillus; species Paenibacillus sp. P46E. The sequence continues at coordinate 35,710 of NZ_LVYZ01000088.1, read as the reverse complement.
TTCGTCACATAGACCTGAGCGGACTGACCCACACTCAGCGCAACGATAATGGCAGCACAACCTATGGAAATCCCAGTCATACACAGCCCTGTTACCACTTTGCGCCGCTTGACCTGGTCCCAGGCCATACGGGAGATATCCCTGATTCTCACGGACTCTCCTCCTCTGTCGGTGCCGGCTGAACCTCTGTGTGCTGGCCGTTAATTAAATATCCATCCCGGAGTGAGAAGGTCCGCTGCATCTGCTCCGCCACTTCTTGTTCATGCGTTACCACAATAAATGTCGTTTTCATGGTCTGATTCAGCTTCAGCAGAATGCTGATAATTTCCTCCTCTGTTTTGGAATCCAGATTTCCGGTAGGCTCGTCGGCAAAAATAACGGAAGGCTCTGTAATCAGAGACCGGGCGATACTTACGCGCTGCTGCTGACCGCCTGACAGCTGTGAAGGAAACAGGTCCGCCTTGTCAGGTATCCCGACCTGCTCCAGCAGAGCCAGTGCCTTCTGCTTGCGGATAGAGGGCGACACCGACTGGAAGACCAGCGGCAACTCCACATTCTCACGTACAGTTAGGCTCGTAATCAATTCATAGGCTTGAAAAATAAATCCGATATGCTTGCGCCGGAATTCGGCGAGCTTGTTCTCACCCATCAGCACGATGTCATGATCGGCAATGAAAATATGGCCGTCGGTAGGCTTCATCAGGCCAGCCATCAAATTCAGCAGCGTAGATTTACCGGAACCGGAGCTGCCCAGGAGAGCAACCATTTCTCCCTGCTTCACAGCAAAGCTGATTTCATGAAGGACCTTGGTCCACTCGTTGCCGGTTTTAAAGGAATGTGTAATTTTTTCGACTCGCAACATGGAAGCCGCTCCTTCTTGTCCTGTGATAGATCGTTCCGTTATTTTTCGTCTTTAACAATGACGGGCAGCGGCTTGTAGATCAAGTAGTAGATCTGTTGTCCGAGCTCGATCCGTCCGCCCTGGAACTCATCGTATAGGGTGATTTTGTAGGAGCCGCCTCCAAGCTGTTTATACAGACTTCTGGTGATGGAAAGGGAGTACGTATTGTTGTCTCCTTCTGTCAGATCCGTGCCAAGCGCCAATGTTTTTTCCTGCGACAAGCCAAATGGGTCTGTAATCTTGACAACGAGCTTGTGATCCAGCGCATCCGTATCATATGAACGGTCCTGCGTGAGCTTATAATCAATCCCGATGCTGATGATGTCGCTGCCCTCCGTAATTTGACCTTCCGACCGGATTACCGAGAAGCTATAAGGGAAAATAGAGATTTGGCCAAGATTCTGTACGGGTACAGCCGTTACCGGATTCAGCTTGAGCGAAGCAACATTGACATAGCCAGTCGCTTCCTGTCCTGCTTCACTCAGTTTACTGCCTGTAATGCCGGTTCCGAGGTAGAGTGACATGTCACTAGTCTGCAAAGCCCCCGGAATTTTCGCCCAAAAGGTAACCATCTGCTTCCCACCAGGAGCGGCAAGACCGGCAGATTGGGAAGACTGTGCTTCATAGAATTGTCCATCCGCAGTCCGGTAATAGGCTTTCAGCCGGGCAAGCGAGCTTTGTCTTTTCTCTTCATTGCTCATAAGCAGCTCTGTGTATATGATTTTGGAGGTTCCTGAGGCGGTATAGATTGTGGTTCTGTTCTCCTGAACTTTTGAGTTCTTACCTTTTTCGGCAACTGTATAGCTTCCGCCGCGATCAATAGCCGCAACACTGTTCATTACACTGCTCGTGCTCAGTGCCAGGAAAGGCTTCTTTTCTTCGTTCTCTGTGGTGTACAAGCTGATATTTAACGCCGAGAACTCTTCAGCGTACGGAATTTTGGTCAGTACATCGATTTCAGCGGAGTTGCCCGGAGCGAGCTCAGCAGATTCTTTGTCCATGAGAAGCTCTGTGGACGAGGTCAAATCCAGGTTGTCCAACTTCAGCGCCGCCTTAAGCTCTGGCAGAGACAAGGTTATCGATTGCGTATTAGTCAGCTTCAGCCTGGCGATAACAATATCATCGTCCTTCCACGGATAGCGCTGAATGGATTGGATACTGTATGAGAATGTTCCGTACGGATTCGTGGTTCTGTACTCCTGTCCTTGCTGGATATTGGCACGGAGCGCATAAGGAATGGTGAAGTAGGCAACAGGAAAAGTCAGCTTGGTGACCGGATTGCCACCCCCGCTGCCTGCTGGTGTTCCGGACGTTCCTCCAGTGTCCGTTCCGGCCGTGGGTGCAGGAAGATCCTGCCCCACGGCTTCGATCATCTGCAACTGCAGTGTACCCTGTTCAACCTCCAGCGGTATTGCTGCTGTAAGCGGAATTACTTTGACCTCCAGCGGTCTAAGGGTTAGTCCGTTTAATGCTTTGGCATTGACCGGAAATGTTCTTCCTTTTGCCGATTTGACAGCAAGTTCGTAGGTGGGAAGGGTTACCGCTTTGTTCCCAGTATTCTTCAGTTCAAGCTGAAAAGACCATGACGCTGACGCTTTATCGGCATATACCGAGGCATTGCTGAGCTTGGTTTCGATGGTATTGCTGTTCACAATGATGGTCTTGATGGCTCCATTGCCCACTACCAGATTCGGGCTAGTCGCTGCCGGAAGTTTATACGATGCACCGGGCAGCTCGAGCTTGAGGGTCTCATCCTTCTGCGTGAATTGAAGCTTCATGTTGTCAGTTTTGAGGTAGGCGGGGATTTCCGTCAAGTAATAGATGCTCTTTTTTTCCTGAGGCTGAATCTTATAACCGTCCTGGGTGCTGTTAAGCGACAGTTCAAATGAGGTTCCGCTGGCTGAAACCAGATAGGCTGTATAGCCGGGGTCGCCAAGCACCTTGTTGCCTTTATTGATCAGGCTTAGCCCTACCTTAGCGTATACCTTACTGTTGAATTTGAAGATCTGAAGGGATTCTGCTGATGCTGTAACCGGAATATTATTCATCATCGTGCTCAAACTTTTCCCATTTTCTACAGTCGTGGAATAATTGGCCGGAATGGCGAAGTTGCCGGCCTGACGCAGATATCCCTTGGCCTTGGGATCCCAGACATACATAGCAATCCTCATTCCTTGAAGGGACTTGCTCTGGCCTACATTGACATAGTACGTCACCTGCAGGCTTTCATTGGCGCCTACTTTCTTCTTCAGCGCATCTGCTGTAACAGGCGTACCCGGAATCACCGAACCTCCGGGAGTCACAACCCTTGAGAAGTAACGCAGCAGATTGGCACCTGTTCCGCTGGCATTGGAATAATTCACGGTGTACGTCAGAATATTGCCGCCCGTTTGTGTCCATATGTTTACATTTTCAAGCGACGCTGTTACTCCAGACCCGATGACGACGGGATTGATCTTGGGCGTCACGGCAGCAGCCACAGTGGCTGAAGGTAGGGTGCTTGCTGAAGCCTGTACCGTTCCAGGTGCCAGGCCAGCCGCCAGCTGACCGATGACAAATGTGCCTGCCAGCACTGCCGCATATGTATTTTTATACAATCTCATTATTTTCCCCCCAGGTGTTTTACTAGAATCCATTATAGTAGCAGCTGAAGAGGGAAATGTATCCAAACTGTTACTCTTGCTGAACAAATGTAACTTATTTGTTATTTAAGGCCCGTTAGGAGCTAAAAGTTCTCCGGTATTGATTGGGCGGCATCCCCTCCACCTGTTTGAAGACCTTAATGAAGTAGCTCGACTGCCGAAAACCGGACTCCACGGCAATATGAGCAATGGAAAGAGAGGTGGAGGCCAGCAGGAGCTTGGCTCTTGCCAGACGGCATTCGGTTAAATAGCGGTTTGGGGTCTTACCCATAATGCTACGAAACAGCCGGAGGAAGTGATAGCTGCTGTAGCCGGCAAGTTTGGCCATCGTCTCCAGCGTCCACGGGCGCTCACATTCCCGGTGGATCATATCTGCGGTACGGCGGATCGAATGCCTGATTTCCAGCGGAACCGATCCATGAAGAGGCTCAGAATTCTGCAGCAGCGTAATCAATATTTCATAGAGTAAAGCTGAGAAGCGGGGTTCACGGGAGGTCTCGAAGGATTCACTAAGCCGGTACATCTCTTCAAAGACCGGTATGAGCCCGGCATCGGGATCAAACGTAAAAAAATAGCCGCGCGACTGGTCCACCTCCTCCAGCAAAGGCAGAGAGATGCTCGTGCCGAAATGGATCCAGCGAACCTCCCATGGGTGATTAGGATCTGCGCCATACTGCTGGTAAGCCCCCTTTGGGAAAAGAAAGCCTCTGCCACGTCCCATAGGAATGCGTTCACCTTCCTGGAAGACGTATCCTTCGCCAGCAAAAACCAGATGCAGATTATAGCTATTCAGCAGGCCCTCACTTCTGCGTTCCGCATGCTGTGAAAAATCCGAATAATGTCCGATAAATTCCGGATAGCAGACATAATGCATATAGGCCGGTGCGGGTAAAACCCATTGTTTGTTCATAGGGGGTCCTTTCTATAAAAGCATGCACGCAATATAGTCATATAATCGCAATATTGTGTTATATGATAATAAGTATACCTGATAATACAATAGATTTATAACGATTCTATAGCATATTTTTACACTTGGAGGTTGAAAATGAATACTATATCCACTACTGAATCCTTTGAGCTTGGCGTGTGTTACTATCCTGAGCACTGGCCGGAGGAACTCTGGGCCGATGATTACCGGCGAATGGTTGAAACCGGATTCACGATTGTACGGATGGCTGAATTTGCCTGGACCCTCTTCGAGCCTGAGGAAGGTGTCTTCCAGTTCGATCTGTTCGACAGAGCTATCAACCTGGCTCATAGCTACGGTCTTAAGGTGATTCTGGGAACACCCACGGCCACTCCTCCCGCTTGGCTCACCGAGCGTTACCCTGAAGTGTTGAATGTTACCTATGACGGTGTGACGCTACAGCACGGCATGCGCCGTCACTATAATTACAGCAGTCCGAAGTACCGGGAACTCTGCGCCAGAATCACCAGGCAGCTTGCGCAGCATTATGGCAATCACGCAGGTGTGGTTGGCTGGCAAATTGACAATGAACTGAATTGTGAAATCAATGTGTTCTATTCGGAGAGCGATCACCGGGCCTTCCGGGAGTGGGTACAAGCCAAATATGAAACACTGGAGAAGCTGAATGAAGCTTGGGGAACAGTCTTCTGGAATCAGACCTATAATAGCTGGTCACAGATCTTTCTGCCACGTCCCACTCCGTCACCCATGCAGCCTAATCCGCATCAGGCGCTGGATGAGAAAAGGTTTATTTCCGACAACACCATATCTTTTGCTAAGATCCAGGCTGATATTATCCGGGAACTGGCCCCTTCCCAATGGGTAACCACCAATGGATTGTTCGGACATCTCGACAGCCATGAGCTGAATGACCAGCTCCTTGATTTCTTCAGCTATGACTCCTATCCCCAGTTCTCAAGCATAAGTACCGATCCGCAAGAAGCAGATCCGCTGCTGGACCGGAGCTGGAGTCTCTCGTTAACAGCAGTTCGTTCGATTAGCCCTAATTTCTGTATCATGGAGCAGCAATCCGGCCCGGGCGGCTGGGTTAACCGCATGGATATGCCTTCACCTAAGCCAGGTCAGATGAGGCTCTGGACATATCAGTCCATTGCGCATGGGGCGGACAAGCTGCTCTACTTCCGCTGGCGGACGGCAACGATGGGCAATGAAATTTACTGGCATGGCATTAATGACTATCATAACCAGCCGAACCGCAGGGTCAGGGAAGCTGAACAGATTGGCCGGGAACTGGCTGTAGCAGGCAAACATATTGTGTGTACCCGCTCTAAGGCGGACATCGCCATTCTGCGTGACTACGACAATGAGTGGGATGGGGAATACGATGTCTGGCACGGACCCTTTATGTGGCAGAGTAACAAGGAATGGTTCAAGGCACTGCAGAAGCGTCAAATCCCGAACGACATCCTATATATGCGCAGCAAAACCACTCTTGAAGATCTGATTCCATATCAGGTTCTAGTCTATCCGCATCCGGCCATTATGAGCGATGCGACAGCAGAGCTACTAGATCAATATGTGCAGCAAGGCGGAACGCTGATTTTCGGCTGCCGGACCGGCTATAAAGATACCCGCGGACAATGCTATATGCGGCCTTTTCCCGGTGCTGCGAGGGACCTGTGCGGCATCAGCGTGGAGGAATTCACTATGGTCAAAGGCACCCGTCTTCCAACCTCCATCCGCTGGGGCAGTAATCCTGAGGCGCTTACCGGTGCTGATGCATTCAATGATATTCTTCATGTCGAAGAGGACACTGTCGAGGTTATGGGGACTTATGCAACCGATTATTATGCCGGCAAACCGGCAGTCACCCGAAATAAACGCGGCAAAGGCGAGGTATGGTACTACGGAGCTGTATTTAATGCAGATGCAGCACTTAAAATCATCGACAGAGTTAACCTCCACTCCCCTGTAGCAGAGTGGCTGGAGCTTCCTTCAGAAGTAGAGCTGCAAATCCGCAAAAATGAAAATAACAGCTATACGTTCCTGCTGAACTTCAGTGAAGAACCTGCGACTCTCCACCTCAAAGAGGAAAGAACCGATCTGCTGACCGGTGCGACTCTCTCCGGATCGTACACACTCGAAGGTTTTGGGGTATTGGTACTCTACTGAAGATGTATTTTACTTACAAAGGGCTCTTCCTCCAGATTAATTCTGTGTGGGAGAGCCCTCTTTTTTGATATGGTAGGACTATATAAATGTATCATTACCTTGTTTATTCCAAAAGGAGAACAATTTATGAATAATGATACTCTATCACTGATGCTTCTGCGACTACTATTCGGATAAGCTCTTCAGATATGCATCTGCTTCTTCATAAGTCGGATAGTGCACAGCAAACTTCCCGAAAAGTCTGTTCATCTGCATCTTCCATACCGGAGAGTTCGCAACATACACCCAACCGCCCACTCCATGGGCAACTGCTATATCACCAGTAGGTGCGAGCATAGCTGCCACCTCGGGGGTAAGGATCGATTTAGACTCGGTTACATCGGTGACTCCAGTAAAGCCAGGTTTCAGTTTCTTCATAGCTGCTTCAAAATCAGATATATAAGCAGGCACATCCGTTTCAGTCAGACCAAATGCTTTTACAACCACTTGATTTTTGGCTACATTTACTTCCATTGTGTAAGGCATAATGATTCCCCCAGTATAAATTCTACTCTATTGATCACTATCTCGATTCAGAAGAGTAAGTATATGAATTATCGGTTTTTGAAAATCATTATTTTAGGGAATAAGGGAATTTATCCCTTGGATATTCTGCATATTCACTTAACTTTCACCTATAAGCTCCAGATCCTTTTGACAAAGCTCCCAATATTCCCGATCGCTTCCTGCCCTTCCGGGAGCAACGCGGACATCATTTGAAACACGCTCCACAGGTTCTCCCAAATTTCAAGTGTGGCTTCACCTCCCTCAGCACGTACACGCTCTGCGAGCCGTTCGGCATCACTCAGCAGCACTTCCTGATCTCCGGCCTGTATCAATAACGGGGGCAGTCCATCCAGCCGGAGCCTTAGCGGCGAGAGCAGAGCAGGCATAATACCATTATAGCCGCCCAGGTAATCCCTCAGGATTCTCTGATTTCCCTCCCGGCTTCCCGTAGGGTCCAGTTCAGCCCTGGTGTCATAGGACTCGCCGTCCAGATGGACGAGATCGCTGTGCGGGGATAGAAGAAATGCGGCTGCTGGCAGTTTATCCCCTGCGTCCCTCAGTGTGATCAGCGTCATTAGTACAAGAGAGGCGCCTACAGAGTCGCCGCCCAGTATGATGTCTTCCGGCAATAAGCCTGTTCGCAGCAGCCAGCGGTAAGCAGCAAGACAATCTTCATTGGCAGCAGGATATACATACTCGGGTGCAAGACGATATTCTAGGGTAAACACCCTCACACCGCTGGAAACAGCGATTCTTGCTGCCAGATCACGGTAGATCTCACAATTTCCGGAGATAAAACCTCCACCATGAACATAGAGTATGGTCTTCCCGTCACCCTTTTCGGAGGGGTCCCCTGCAACATTCAGCCATTCTCCTGCCACCCCGTCCATATCAACCCTTTCGGCGGATACTTCAGGAAGCAGTGGCAATCGTTTGGCAGATTCCGTCATCTCCAGACGAATTTGTGCTGCTGTTTTCCCTGCGGTCTGATTATTTTGCTGCAAATGTTGTCTGATCGCTTGAAGCATTTCCTTTGAGCTCGGCATCTTTCATTCCTCCCGGTATTGGCTTGACACCTGTATTCTAAACCCTGTACTACGGTACAGAGTCAAGGCAGGATCAACACCATAACGCATTTGGAACCTCGCCAAAGTTTATTATTTATCCATCCTGAGAATGTGTAATGTCTCCTTCACCCCGGGATGCCGTTCTGCAGATTCAAGGTTTATTTTCAGATCCTTTAGAAGCTGTCTGGTAGTCTCGCGTTTCGCTATTTCCAGATCAACAGCTATCATTTTACGCTCTATGGCCAGAATGAAATCAGAAATGCCTATACTTCCGTTCTCCGACTTAACCAATGCTTTTTTGATTTCACGAAGGGTGAATCCACATTTCTTGGCGTTCTGTATAAAAGCGATCCGGGTGAGTGCTTCCTCTGTATACATACGGTAACCCGAGGTCGTCCGCAGCGGCTGGGGAAGCAAGCCATGCTTCTCATAGTACCGCACCGTTTCGATATTGACTTTGGCTTCCTTTGCAAGTTCTCCTCGTAAATAGGTAACCATGTACTTTTCCTCCTCCCGCTGAACCTAAAACGGCTATAATTTCAGCTTTTCCTTCAACTGTCCGATTTCAGCTTCCGAAGGCTCAGTTCCACCGTACCTAGCCTGATTATAGAACCGGAGAAGCTGAGCAGACGCGGCGTCTGAGGCATTCTCTTGAGCCTTCCCCTGGAGTTTCCTGCTCTTATTCCATTCTGCTACATCCACTGCAGTCTCTTGAGGGGTAAGGTAGCTCCTCTGCAAGTATCCTTGGGCACGTTTGTTCTTCAACCAATGGCGGTACAGCCAGCGGGTCTGCTCACGTCCCCCGTTCATTCCTTCCCAGCGGTCCCGTCTGGAAGCAGAGGTTGTACGATTCCGCCAGTACTCTCTTACGCCTTGAATCGTCTTCTCCCATGTGAAAATACTTTTCTCCTCATCCTGATAAGCGGTATTGTTCTGCGGTGATTCTCTGCGGAGCAAGGATAACAGAGAGTCGATGATTCTCCGCCATACTCCACCTGAATTGCGATACAACCAACGAAGGCCATAATACATGATTACGATTAACGCCGCAGCTCCGATTGCATAAAACGCAACATTCAGGATCATCGCCAGCAGCCCCGGCTCATGGGTTTCAGCCGGTGGCATCTCAGGCATCACCTGCGGTGGAGCTATCTGCTGCGGCTCTGGCTTACTTGAATCAGAGAACAGACGGCTCACCCAGCCGAAGAAGGCCTGCGCGGCATGCCAGAAGAACAGTCCCAATGCCCGGCCTGCCCCAGCCGCAAGCAAAGCCGCCACCGCGATGAACAACAGCACAAACAGACGGTTATGCCGCCGAATTCCTCCCGGAAGCGGAGAACCGTCTCCCGTGAATGAGCTGTAATGCAAGTGGCTGGTGTTGGAGTCCAGAAGGGCCAGAATTAGACAGAGACTGCCGCTCCAGGTCAATACAGCAACACTAGGCTGAAGCAGCGGAATTCTGGCGAATGCGATAGTGGCTACAAAATATACCGCAATCCCGGCAATATATATTCTGAGCCTACTGCTGCGGCTCCCGGCAGTTATACCCAGATATGCAGATATTACAGCACCTGCATACAATGGAATTTCTCTTAATGAAAATGCACCAGCCAGAATTCCTGCCAGCACCCCCAGGAGAAGTGCCGCCAGGAGCTGTTTCCACTTCCGGTTGCAGCTATGCCTTAGCTTCGCCCCAAGCATGGATATTAATGGCAGGGTATAAATCCAGGGCAGCGCAGAAGCCCCGGACTGCAAGTACTTCTGTAGCGCGATCCATACAGGGAGGAATAACAGCCATTCCACTATACAATTCAACAAGAGCCGATACGTCGATTTCATATTTTCCGAAGTTTGTACCATCATGCGCTATTCCTCCCTGAGGCTGGAATTTCCAGCCACTCTACGCCGTTCCCGGACAGCCGCAGTTGTTCGGCTGCCTGCTGAAGTTCCGGGCCGAGGTGACAGGAAATAATCAGGTAATCCGTATCGGTGTTTCCTTTCTCCGCTTCTTGCTCCAGCAATCTGCTCATGGGCATAGTCCGGTCCAACTGGAGTCTTGCAAGCAATCCTAGAATGTCATCCAGCCGACCCATGGGATTAGCATCTACCGGATCATTCGCACCCTCGCCGTCCAGCCTACCGTTACTGAGAAAACCCGTTTCAATGCCATGCCCAACCGCGTAATCCGCTACTGTAGCAGCATAACGTACGCCGAGCTCAATCCGTTCCACATCGGTCACGGTTCTCCACATGGAATCACTGATCTCCATGTTCAGGCAAATGACAAGTCTGGAATCAGCTGTAAAGTCTTTCTTATGAACCTGCATCCGGCCGGTACGGGCCGTAGCCTTCCAGTTCAATGATCCTAGCGAATCCCCAGGACTGTATTCACGTGTGCCAGCCGTCAGGAACGGGTCGTGTACGATCCAACGCTTGACGGGCAGCTCGCCCAGCCAGCTGTGTATCGGAAGAGGCAGCTCGTACATGTCTACGATCATGGGATATACCATCAGCTCCAGCTGTAAGGGAAAGGTTTGGGTACTGCGGCTAAGTCCGAATAAATCACCGGTGGTCATGGTTGCTGTATCCAGCCGGAACAGTCCGCGCTTCATACAGCGGACTTTGTGTGTACGTTTGATATGGCGGTAAGCCCGGAGGTAGAACAGGCTCAAATGATTCTGATAGATTTCGCCACTGCTGATGCCCAGATTCTCCTGACGTCCAAATTCGAGCCCTTGCGCGATACTGGACTCCAGACGAAGCCAGGGCAACGGCAGTAGCTTGCCATTGCTGATCTCTTCCACCATCTCCACTGATTCCCCCTCAAACACCGCTTGCGAAGAGAAATAGCGGGTATAGTTCACCTTCTTCAGAGCGTTCCGCTGGTACAGTGTTGAGATGAACAGCATCAGCAGAAACGTGCTGATAATAAACCAGGGCAGTGTCATGATCTAGTCCACCCTTCCACCCCTGGCGGGCATTACCGGCTCAGCCGGAACCTCAACCTCACGCAGTACCTGCTGCACAAGCTCTGCTGCCTGCCCTTCACGTGAACCAGGTCCACGCTGCATAAGCAGGCGGTGGGCAAGCACAGGAACCGCTACTGCCTTGATATCATCAGGCAATACATGATCCCTTTCCCGCAGAAGTGCATAGCCCTGGGCAGCACGAAGCAGTCCGAAGCCTGCACGGGGGCTTGCGCCTAGCTTGACTGCAGGAGCTTTGCGCGTCGCCTCGACAATGCTAATCATATAGCCCAGAAGGTCATCACTGACAGTAACGGCTGCGGTAAGCCGCTGCAGTTCTTGAATATCTCGTCCGGTTGCCACTGCAGCTGTATCTTGCAAAGGATTATTCCCGCGGAATCTTTGAAGAATATGGACCCCCTCATCAAAGGTTGGATACCCTGTGGTGATCCTCATCAGGAAGCGGTCCAGCTGTGCTTCCGGCAGTGGAAAAGTCCCCTGGCTGTCCACGGGATTCTGTGTAGCAATAACAAGAAAAGGCGCTTCCAGTTCATGTGTCAGGCCGTCAATCGTAATCTGGCGTTCCTCCATGCATTCCAGCAGGCTGGATTGGGTACGGGGAGTCGCGCGGTTGATCTCATCCGCCAGGAGAATACTGGCAAATACCGGACCGGGCCGGAACTGGAACTCGCCTGTTTTCTGATTATAGTAGTTGATCCCACTAAGATCCGAAGGCAGCAGGTCCGGTGTAAACTGAATGCGTTTGAAAGAACAGTCCAGTGAGCGTGCCAATGTTTTGGCAAGCATTGTTTTCCCTGTGCCGGGTACATCCTCCAGAAGGACATGCCCATTCGCCAGCAGGGCGGTCAACAGCAGATCCACCCCTTCCTCTTTACCGACAATAACTTTACTAAGATTGACTCTTATTGCTTGTATTAGTGCGTTTGCTTCCTGAAGCATCATGAAGAATAACACCATCCGTTCCATATTTAGGTATGTACTAAAGCTTAATCATACCAGAAAGCGCATCCAATTTATAATAGATAAGTCGCAGCCGTCATTTAAGAGCTTGACCGGTTTTGGAGCGGATGAATGCGGCAATGAAGTAATATACGGGAATGCACTCAATAAACAACCAGAAGCCGATAATTACATCCGAATTGAAATTACTATAGTACATTACAATATTACGCGAATACAGATAAGCAATTATCGTGGAGCAAACCGTCAATAACGGGATCATCAGCCTTTTCCCTTTCTGCTTGCTCAAGTGCAAAGCGCATTTACAGGCAATATAGATTAGAAAGGCTGCATGAATAAACATCGAGGCTGACCAGATGCCGATAAGAAGAGGGTCCAGATTGCCAAGTATATTATGGTGTGAAGAACTGCGGATCATCTCCAAAAACGGATATTGCAATTCTTTGCCCAGATGCGGACCGAAGTTGAGCATAGTCATTATCCAGCCTGTTAATACAATCAGGAGGATAGAGATACTGGAAACCGCCAGTATTTTCAACATTTTGCTTCCCATGCGAAGCTCCGGTGCCAGGAAGAGAAAAACAATCCATTCCGCAAACCACGATGTTACCGAAATAGAGTCCTTAAGTGCAATGCCGGGATCATGGTAATGCAGAAATGCAGGAAGCATCGAAAAATCCGCATACGGCATAAACATATATACGGAAAGCAGAGATGCCATAAAAAAAATCAGGAAAATCCCATCCGCCATATAAATGATAGTAGTTATTCCTAACGTCGCCGTATACATGATAACCAGTCCAATGATGATTTGTATGAAGATGGGAGGAGTTCCCCGTGTATAGTTGGATCCAAAAAAGAGGACAAAATTCTCTATATCAAACGAAGCATAATAAACACACCAGCAGAGCAGTAAGAATACCATCAGCCGGTGCAGCCATGTCCCCATAATCTCTTTGCCAAAGTCAATCCAACTCTGGTCCGGCTTTAGCCTGCCAACTTGTATGGTAAAGAACAAAATGCACAAACTTAAAAAACTGCCTCCCATCAGAGCGATCCATCCTTGGTAGCCGGAAGTTTCCACGAGAATTGGAATCAGGAAAATTGTGGTCTGGGAACTGAAATAGATCATACTAAATCTGAACAACTGCCATTTTGTGGTGTGCATTTGACTCCCGTACCTCCCACCCTTATTTTACTGAACCCAAATCCTGGATATTAAATGCAGCCGTCACCTTTATCTTTGCTTCATGCTTATAGTAATCCTCCCAGCGCCCTTTAAGTTTCTTCCATTCCGCTGGATAATTCCATTCCACACGCATACCCAACTGCAGAATATCCGTTCCTGCCTCCTGTGTAGCTAAAAGTGAATGGGAAACATCCTTGACCACCGCTGCTTGAAGTTTTTCTATAACAACAGAGCTGAGTTCGACCGCCTTCCTTCCCATGGAATCTTGGAAATTAGTGATGCTTACCTTTCCCTTCAGCTTGACATAGAAAACCGGTCCATCGTCCGTGAGTACCGACCGAATTGAAGATGTATTGCTTAAAAACAGTGCTGTGGCTTTACCCGAGCCTTCTTCATCCCAAGTAATCGTGTATTCAGGCAAATTCAAATGACCCGAGAGATGTCCGGCAGCCCAAGCGAGCGCCCTGCTCTCACGAAAATGCAATGTACGGCGAAGCCTCGCTTGCTGAAACAGAGCAGCCCCCTGGATACCGGCCCAATGAACAGGCTTGCCTGCATCTGAGAGGTCACTCTTCTGACCAATTGATAAATAATTCATGGCATAGCCCATTTTTGATGACTCCGCCAGCAAGCAATCTCTCACCGTTGTTGCAAATAGAAGATTCTCCTCCGAAAAATTCATCAGCACCTGATCCGGTAGCTGTTCAAATATTGCCGAGAGTTGGGTGACCTCCTTTGCTTTGCCCGGAGTCGTCATCACATAAGTCCCCAGAGGGAACTCCGGCTGCCGTTTGAACCACTCCAGCGCTTCATCTATTCCCTGACGGGCATATTCCTCTCCCAGGACAATCACCTTGATATGGGAGATGTCCAGCCTCCGGGACAAGTCTTTTTGAATTAAAATGACCGCATCCGTAATGTTTGAGGCTGTCTTGGATATCATGGAATAGGATTTGCCATCCCTGCCCCCCGCTTGTGAGCTGGAGAGCAGACGGTTGGGCAGTGGTGAGCTGATCGACACTTCAACCGTTCCCGGTTCTTTACCGGCATCGATATAAATACCAAAGATGAAGGTGAGTTCATCCAGCTCTATTTTGGACCCGCAGCCGGCCAGATTCAGAAGCAGCAGAACGCTCAGAACCAGCTTCAAGAGCTTCATTTTGATTTCTGCCTCTTTTCATTTTTGGTGTTCGTGAATGAAGTGCTTCTTTTCATCATAAAAGGAGAAGGTACACGAAGCAGGGTGTCCTTCCAATCCTGGAATATCAGAGGAGCGACCGGCTGCAGATAAGGAGTCCCGAAGGATCTGAGATTCGCTAAATGTCCATAGATGACAAATGCCGCAACTATAACACCAAGCAGTCCCATCGTTCCGCCGAGAATCAGCAGGACAAAGCGGAGCAGCCGAAACGTCAGACCCAGTTCAAGATGAGGGATAACATAAGAAGCGATGCCTGTAATAGACACTACGATTACCATGGGAGCAGAAACAATCCCCGCCTGTACAGCTGCCTGACCGATTACGATCCCGCCAATGATGGATACGGTTTGCCCAACGGGCTTGGGGATCCGGGTCCCGGCCTCTCGAAGCGCCTCGAACGTTAATTCCATAATCAAGGCTTCCGTCAAGGCGGAAAAAGGAATATTTTCTCTCGCAGCAGCAATGGTTATTAAAAGGTCGGAGGGAATGATCTGGCTGTGAAAAGTAGTGATGGCCACATATAAAGCCGGGAGCAGCATAGATACGATGGAGAAAAAGAAACGGACTAATCGAATCCAGCTTCCTGCATAAAAGCTCTGATAGTAGTCTTCCGAGGATTGCAGCATAGAAAAAAAGGTTACCGGTGCCAGCAAAGCCGAAGGTGTCCCGTCCTGCATCATCCCTACCCGTCCTTCCATGAGGGATGCGGCTACCGAATCCGGACGCTCCGTATACTGAAATATAGGAAAGGGTGAGTACTGGCCCTTCTTCATTTGCTCCGCGATTCCGCTAATCCCCAATACACCGTCCACCGTGATGTCTCCCAGCTTTTTTTTGAACTCTTCTACAATTTCCGGCTTGCACAGCCCTTCAATATAGACCAGGTATACGTCGGTTTTGGTATACCTGCCGATGGAGAAATGGATAGTCTTCAAATCTGAATGCTTGATCTTATGCCTCAGCAGGGACAGGTTCGTCTGCACATCTTCGATAAAAGCCTCCTGAGGCCCTATAACCACCAGCTCATTCTGCGATTCGGAGACCGTTCTTTTCTGATAATGAGTGATCTCAAAATAATATACATAGGGAAGACCTTCGATCGAAAGCACGGCATTGCCGCTGACAATGAGCTCAACCGCCCGGTTCACCTGATATGCCTTAATATAAGGAATAGCAAAAGCTGATCCGTGATCCAGCCGTTCCAGAAACCCCGGCCAATCCGGTTCTGAATTCGCTTCTGCTTTGAGCGGTGTGGAGACAAATTCCTGCAGGCTTAGAGTATCGACAATAGAAGGAATGTAGATCAGCATACAGGCATGGCCGTACACATGAATAGACTGATATACTGCATCGCTGCAATCTGTAAGCTGCTCCTGTATAGCCTCCAATATTCTTTGCTCTGTCACCGCACTCACCTCCTAAAGTGATCCTGGGGAATCCAAGTTAGTTTGCCAATGATTCGGATAGTTATGCGCCCCGCGGATGAGTCCGAAGATGCCAAAAACGTAAAACAGCGATTCTCCAATGGATTGGGGAATCGCTGCTCTGTAGTTCTATTTAGGGGAATTCAGCTGAATCCCATTACCGGATGCGGAATGTACGGTTCTTCCAGCCGCTTCACCTCAGACTCGGTCAGCCGGATTGAGACCGCCGCAGCCGCATCCTCCAGATGCGTCATCTTTGTCGCTCCTACAATGGGTGCTGTCACCGGCTTCTTTTGCAACACCCAGGCCAGTGCAACCCGGGCCCGCGGAATCCCGCGTTCTTCAGCGATTTCTTTGACTCTTAGCGCGACGGCACGGTCCGCCTCTTCAGTCTTGGCGTATAGGTGCTTACCGAATTCATCGGATGCCGACCGGGGGCTGGTATCTTCCCAATCCCGGGTCAGGCGTCCCCTGGCCAGCGGGCTCCAGGGAATCACACCGATCCCTTCAGCTTCACAGAGCGGCAGCATTTCACGTTCCTCTTCCCGGTACAACAGATTCACATAATTCTGCATAGATACGAACCGGGTCCAGCCATGGCGTTCAGCAACATGCAGCGCCTTCAGAAATTGCCAGGAATACATGGAGGATGCCCCGATGTAACGCGCCTTACCGGCTTTAACCACATCATGCAGAGCCTCCATGGTTTCCTCAATTGGCGTGGCGGGGTCCCAGCGGTGAATCTGATACAGATCCACATAATCTGTCCCCAGCCGCTTTAGGCTAAGGTCAATTTCACTCATAATCGCTTTACGGGATAGTCCGCCACCGTTTGGACCCGGACGCATGGTTCCGTGTACTTTGGTTGCCAGCACAATCTCATCACGTGCAGTGAAATCTTTCAGCGCCCTGCCCACAATCTCCTCACTCGTTCCGTCGGAATACACATTGGCCGTGTCAAAGAAGTTAATGCCCAGATCCAGCGCCTTTTGGATAAAAGGCCGGCTCTCTTCCTCATTCAGCGTCCATGAGTGATTTCCCCGTTCCGGAATCCCGTAGCTCATGCAGCCCAGGCAAATCCTTGATACCTCAAGTCCGGTAGAACCAAGCTTTACATATTCCATAGATGCAGCCGCCTCCCAAATAGAAAAGATAATAATTACCAATCTATTCAAGTATACCGCTTTTACTATTGATTGGTGGCACCAATATCGGTGCCGCTTGTTTTGTCACTAGAGGTTCCGGCAAAGCTTAAGTTATTGGTAAATACATGAGTACCCGAATCAAAGGCAAAGTTGCTCTCCCCATTATTCATATTTTTGCAGCATCAAACCTAATCTCCACTGTAAGTAAATATTTGTAATTGTATAGTTGTTTTAAAGGATTATTATTACAAATATGTGATTTTCATAACATTTCATTAGATTTCCTATTTTTCATCCGGGTTTCGTGTGGCTAAACGGGGAAAAGACCCGCAAAAACAAAAAAAGTTTTTTTTGGGTCTTTTCTTATAATCCTAATATTCTTATCTCAGCTTTGGACAAATGGCTTCAGCTTCTGCAAAAGATTCTGCAGTTGCTCTGAGCACCGTCCATACATCTTCTTTGCCTGTTCATTTTGGGTAGACAGGCTGAACAGCTCAAGATCCGCTTCACATTTCTTTAGTAGTGCGTAGAGCTGCGGTTTTTCCTGCGTCTGTGGAACCTCAACATTGTCTGTGTACAAGTCCACGGTGAGCTCTCCATACGAATCGACCTGTCCCAGAAACACATTTTCCGCTGTCAGGTTCAGCTTTTCGAGCTCCCCTTGCAGCCACCCTCGCGTTAACCCCAGGGTATCCAGCGGCTCATCCATGATCTTGCCATCCATAATAACGGCTTGGGTCTCTTGCTCCGGTGCAACTTTCACACCCAAATGCTTAGGAGTTAACGGCTGGTTTTCGCGTGTAAGCAGAACATTGATCGCCCCGTCTGATTCCATAATAGCAAATTCCACATCGGCAACCTTGAATACATCCTTTTTTCTTAGCTCCTCCAATAATTCGTCGGTTGTCAGACGTTCTTTTTTCATATTGTCCTCAAGTATTTTTCCGTCCTTAATCAGCACGGTCGACTTGAAATCAATAAAGTCTCTAGCCTTTTTGCTCTTCACTTGCAGGAACTCAATCCCCAGTGAAAAAGCAACCCAAACAATTAGAGCTATGATCCCCAAATGCCAGGTCTTGTCGGTATCCAAGGAAATATAGGCAGCAATACTCCCTACGGTAATGCCCGTAATATATTCAAAGAACGAGAGCTGTGAAACCTGTCTTTTACCAAGCAGCTTCGTCAAAAAGAAAAGCACAACCACAGCAAAAACAGTACGCCATATAACCTCAAGCCATTCCGGCATTTTTGTAGCCTCCCCGTTAACCTATATTCTTGTCGTTGATCTTCATTATTTGTCATAAGGTGCGGGAATAACCATGAAATATTTTCTGGTCCTAAGAACAGGAATACAATATCAGAGCACAGCAGATACTATGTCGCGGTAATACGCACAACCATTCGAAGGAGGGAATAGAAATGACAGTAGCCTCACAAGTGAAAACCTGTGTATCTTCCTTGAAGAGTGCCCAGGCCAGCCTGGAGCAGTTTGCCATGGAAACTCAGAATAAGGAAGCCAAGACCTTGTTCACCAATGCAGCTCAGCAAACCCAGCAGATCGTAAATCAGGTAGAATCCCGGGTGACTGAGCTGGAGAACGAGGAACCGCAATATAAAGGTTTTTAGGTTAATTCTACAGAGCTTTGCAAAAGGGGAATCCCAAAAGCCATGAAATGGCTGCTTGGGATTCCCTTTAGTTTTGGTAAAATGGAAGTACCCTCAAATACTAGCATTTCTATGATCCGCAGAGTCACATGCCTCTAACCTAAAAGTTGCTCAACGTTCTCATCCAAACCACTGCCGCTGTTCAACAGCTCGTGATAGAGGCCTTTATGAAGAATAAGTTGTTCATGAGTGCCCTGCTCGGCAATCCGGCCATCCTGAATATACAGTATCCTATCGGCATGGCGGATGGTGCTGAGTCTATGGGCAATGACAAAGCTGGTTCTGCCGGAGATTAGCTGTCTGATTGCCTTCTGGATCTGAATTTCCGCCAGAGTGTCTACACTACTGGTCGCTTCATCCAGAATCAGCAGCGCACGATCGGCAAGGATCGCCCGGGCAATGGTAATCAGCTGCATCTGTCCCTGGCTGAGATTACCGCCCTCTGCAGACAGCTCCGTTTCATACCCTTGCGGAAGTCTGGAAATGAAAGGATGGGCATACGCCTGCACCGCTGCCAGCTCCACCTCTTCGTCTGTAGCCTCCAGCCGGCCATAGCGGATATTATCACGTATTGAACCGGAGAACAGATGAGCATCCTGCAACACCAAACTGAGCTGTTTCCTCAGACTGTTCTTGTTCACTGTGCGGATATCCGTATCATCGATGAGGATTTGGCCGGAATTAATATCAAAGAAACGGCCCAGCACATTAACAATCGTTGTTTTTCCTGCCCCAGTCGGTCCTACCAAAGCTATCGTGTCACCTGGGTTCGCTGTAAAGCTAATATGCTTCAGGATTTCTTTGCCGGTGTCATATTGAAATCCGACTTCTCTGAATTCCACCTTGCCGTTGATTGGCCGCAGCGATGGCAGAGATTCCTCCCCTTCGTATTCAGAAGGTACATCCATTACTTCGAATACCCGCTCTGCTCCGGCTACTCCTGCCTGTATCATATTATATTGATTCGCAACTTCGTTCAGAGGATCACTGAACTGTCTGGAATAACCCAGAAAGCTGACAATTACTCCTACTGTCGTAAGATCCCGCAGAGCCAACCAGCCACCTGCCACCGCTATCAGCAAATACGTAATGTGACTGAACATATTCATAAAAGGTCCCATCATTCCGGAGAAGATCTGTGCACGGATTCCGGATTTTTTCAACCTGCTGTTGGTTTCACTGAACTGTTCAGCGATCCGCTGCTCCTGGTTGAACAGGCTTACCACCCGGTGTCCGGATACAGTCTCTTCAATAAATCCGTTAAGCTTGCCCAGTTCCTGCTGCTGTGCTTTAAACTGGGCGCCGGTCCGCCGTGCCACTGTCTTAGCGAACAATGTGATCAGCGGAGCTGTAATCAAGGCGATAAGTGTAAGCCATCCGTTCAACAGCAGCATCATTGTCAAGGACCCGCCAAGCATGATGATGCTGGAGATAATCTGTACCAGGCTCTGATTCAGAGAGTTTGCGATATTGTCTATATCATTGGTGGTGCGGCTCATGAGCTCCCCATGGCTTTTGCCGGCAAAAAAAGGAATCGGCAACCGCTGCAAATGCCGGAAAAGGTCCCTGCGCAGGCTCCACACTGTGCGCTGAGAAATATCAGCAAGAATATAGCTTTGCAGCCAGCTGACTAGACTTCCAAGCAGATAAATGCCCAGCAGAAGCAGACAGAGCTGCAGAAGCCCCGCATAACGGCCGGGAATTATATATCGGTCAAGTGCAGCACCGGTCAGATAAGGACCAAAAAGTGTTAGCCCTGAAGCAGCAACCGTCAGCAGCAGAACGGCGATGAGCCGAAGCGGCTGTTTGGTCAGGTAGCGAGATAATTTCCCGAGTGTAGTAGTAGTCTTCATGTCACGCTCCTTGCTGGGATGCGGCAATATCCTTGTAAAGACGGCTTGAAGCCAGAAGTGTATCATGATTCCCCCGCGCCGTAATCCGCCCATCCTCCAATACGAGAATAAGATCGGCATGCTGTATGGAAGCGATCCTCTGGGCTATAATCAGGCAGGTACTGTTCTTCATTACGAGCTTCAGCGAGGATCGGATCCGGTAATCCGTCTGCAGATCCACTGCGCTGGTGCAGTCATCCAGTATGATGATACCGGGCTTCAGCAGCAAAGTACGGGCAATGGAAATCCGCTGCTTCTGTCCACCTGACAGATTCACACCCCGTTGCCCTAGAACGGTATCGTAACCCTGTGGCAGCCTGCTGATGAAATCATGAGCCTCCGCCAAACGTGCAGCCTCAATGACCTCTTCCATGGTTGCCCTTGGTTTGCCATACCTGATGTTATCCAGAATAGACCCGCTGAACAGCAGCGCCTGCTGGAGCACCATCCCCACCACCTGGTGCAGTTTTTCTGTGTCCAGCTTGTTAATATCCATGTGGTCAATCGTAATGCGGCCTTCGGTCACTGGGTAGAATCCAGGAATTAGACTCACCATTGTTGATTTGCCTGCACCATTTACACCGATTATGCCTATCGTCTGCCCAGGCTCTGCGATGAAGTCAATATCCCGCAACACCGCATGGTGCAGATTGCTGTCATAGCTGAAGCTGACATGCTCAAAAGCCAATCTGCCATTAATAGTGTCAATCACCTGTGGCTGTGAATGGCTAATTGTAATTTCTCTATCCCCACTACTATCCGAGGGAGTATCAAGCACTTCATAAATACGGGCAGCCGAAGCCTTGGCACGGGAGATCGTCATCAGCTGGCTGCCCATACCCAGTGTAGCGAAGAGCAGCTTGGTAATATAGGTCAGGAACGCAGCCAGATCCCCGACGGATAACAATCCCTTCTCCGAGAGAATACCGCCATACCATAAAGCGGCAACCACGCTGAAGTTAAGAATCATCGCCATAAGTGGTGTATTCAATGCCATTAGCCTTGCTGCCTTCAGGCTAGCCTGAAGAAAATGTGAATTCCTGCTCCCGAACCGCTGCTCTTCATAGTCACTGCGCACAAAAGCTTTGACGACCCGGATTCCAGACAGGTTCTCCTGCATCGCCAGATTCACCCGGTCCAGCTTTTCCTGAACATTACCATACAACGGAATAGACATCCGGGTAAAAGCCACCAAAAGCAGGAGCACCACAGGTATCATCACCAGCAAAATTACAGTGAGTCTCGGGCTGATCAACAGTGCCATAATCAAACTGCCGGCGAACTGAAATATCTGCCTGGGGAACATGCGCAGCGACATCATCACCATATTCTGCAGCTGTACTATATCTCCGGTCAGTCTGGTTACGATGGAGCCCGATTCAAAACGTTCCAGGCTACGGATCGAGAAGGATTGGACTTTTTCAAAGAGTTCCTGCCGCAAATCCCCGCCAAAATTCTGTGAGGCAATGGTGGAGAAAATCGTGCTGTATACACCGCCTATTAAACCAACAGCCGCAGCGGCCAGCATCAGTGTGCCGGTATGCGTGATATGACCCAAATTGCCTGCAGTTACGCCATCATTCACAATACTTGCCATCAACCGTGGCTGCAGCAGGTCCATGGTCACTTCAAGCAGCATAAACAGTGGTGCAAGCAGGGCTGCGAACCTGTAAGGCCTGAGAAGTCTGATAAGTTTATACACTGACTGTCACCTCAATCACTGGGGCTTGACCGCATCTACAATCAAAGATACGAACCCTAGCTTTCCATCGTGATTCCGGTGGTCAAAGCGCTTGGATCTGTAAATGAAGCCATCGGTTTCATCCCAATCGTTATACTGAAACACGCCGGTTTCATCACAATATTCCAATAGACGGACATGATATCCGGCAGCCTCAAACATCGCTTTTAAAGTATTATGATTATGTACAATTTTATGGGAGGCAGCGGGATGGCTAAGCGGTCCCGGTCCCCCGATTTGGACGATCTTCTGATAAGCCTCATCCTGAAAATACCCATCGGGAACTGCACAGCGGATATACCCGCCTGGTGTTAAATATGGATAGCAGATTTGTGCCGCCCGAATGCCCTCCCCGTAATCAAGATGCTCCCAGACATGTTCTGCCAGAACGGCTTGAATGGAGTCTGGAGTGAAGCTTTTTGCCCAATCCTCCGGCCTCAGCAGGTTCAAATTCGCTTCCTCCGTATGAAGCCAGCCTTTGTTATGCGTACTGCCGCCACTACCGATCACGACTCTTATATTCTTTGACATGGAAATCCCTCCCCCTATTTATTGTATCTATTTTATATTTATCTGGAATGGAATGAAATCAACAAAACATAGATTTATATGACTATATTTCGATAGTAAAAAACGCTTTGGCGAGGAAGAGCATCCTGTCCAAAGCGCATTTATACATCCAACGGTTTCTGTATTCGTTTATTATTGTCACCCTATTTATGCTGGAGGTGTTCTTCGTCACTGAACAAAAAGCCGGCTAGCTCCACCTTTCTCCCCGTCCGCGCACTCTCCAGCGCACCGAACACCATCGCCATACTGTTGCGGTTATCCCGGCAATCGGTTTCTGCAGGACGGTGTTCTGCCAGAGCCTGGAACATTTCCTCGAGACATCCGTGATGGAAGGTATCCTTCATCTCTACAGCTACTCCTTCAACCCGTTCATAGGCACGAATGAATTTACCGTCCGCAGCACCGTCTGCTACCTTTTCGGCATAGGGCATCCCTTCGCCATCCCAGACCGCAGTTCCCAGGTCTCCCTGTATCCGCCATGAGGCTTCCCAGGAAGTTGGAGCGCCTTCTGCACACCAAGAACCTTGATAGCAGAAGACAGAACCATCCGACATTTCAAAAATGCATACTGCTGAGGCATTTCCTGCATACCAGGACCCAGCCGGGTTGAACTCCTGACAATATACACTTACTGGATCAGCACCACTGATGAACCGGGCCTGGTCAAAGGTGTGGATCGCCATATCAAGCAGCAGCGGGCTCTCCATCACATCCCGGAAGCCGCCAAAATGCGGTGCCAGGAAAAAGCTCGCTCCGATATAACCGATCCGGCCAATATTCCCGTCTTCTATCAGCTGGCGCAGAGAACGTATACGCAGATCATACCGCCGGTTCTGCATGACGGCATGACTCCGGCCGGTGCGTTCCGCTAAAGAAACAATGGCGTTGCATTGTTGCATGGTTTCAGCCAGCGGTTTTTCGCTGAATACATCGCATTGACGTGTGAGTGCCGCGCTGCCAACCCCATAATGGCTGGTCGGTATGGTCACGTCAAACACCAGATTAGCCCCAGTATCTTCAATCGCCTGTCCAATATCCGTAAATACAGGACAGTCCAAACCATATTTGTCCGCCATCGCCGCCGCAGCTTCGAGCCGGATATCCACCAGTGCAACAATTCGGACATCTGTGCGCTTCAGTGCATAACTGATCCACTCATTGGCCATTCCTCCGCAGCCGGCAAGGGCTACACGATATGTTGCTGTCATAGAAGCTTCCCCGCTTTCTGCATTAGGCCGGATTTGGGATGAAGCTACCCCCGCGGCAATGCTTCAAATATTGGAGTGCATGCACCTGACCGGTCATTTCCAGCTCATCGCGATACACAGGATCATGCCACCCCTCGATGTCAATGGTGCCCTTGTAACCGGCCTGTCGCAGAATGGTGATAACATCCGTCCAATTCGTATCTCCGAAACCAGGAGTCCGGTGCCATACATAAGGCTTGGGACCATGAATTCCATATTCTTTGATGATATCCCAGGCAATCGTTGCATCCTTGCCATGCACGTGAAAGATTTTGTCAGTCCATTTACGCAGCTGCGGAATCGGATCAATAAGCGCGACCATCTGATGGCACGGCTCCCATTCCAGACCTAGATTATCTGCGGGAACGGCGTTGAACATTTTTTCCCAGGCTGTTGGGTTGTGGGCGATGTTCCAGTCTCCCGTCTGCCAGTTTCCGTCCATGGAGCAATTCTCAAAAGCAATTCGGAGCCCTTTGGCAGCAGCCCGCTTCGAGAGTTCACCGAACACTTCTGTGAATTTCGGAATCGATGCATCAATCGGCAGCCCGGTCAGTCTGCCTGTGAATCCGGAGACCATATCCGTACCGAATAAATGGGCATGGTCAATCAGACGTTCCCAGCTCGCCAGGGTGTCGGCATTGTCGCCGGTTCCCGTCAGCGGATTCCCGAAGATGCCCACCGAGGAAATCATAAAATGATGTTCAGCGGCCAGTTCACGCACCCGTGCTGCTGTCTCCACCAGATCCGTTTCTCCTGTAGTCTGCCAGAATGTCAGGCTGAAGGATTCAAAGCCATGCTTAACGATTTGGGGAATCACACGGACTGCATCCGTTGCCCCGACAAGTGTTCCGATTCTAATGTCTTCATGCATCTTGTATACCACTCCAATATTGGTTTATAGTAAGTTCAGCAACCCAAGTATATAGCGCATCTGTAGCGAAATCTCTTCTTATCTTGTGCGATAATAGCTGAATATTGTGGGAGTTGACGTGGCTGTGACCTACCCGAAGGAATTGAAGGAATATCCCCAGCTTGAAGAAAAGATCTATCCGTTCCGCGTGTTTTTCAATCAATGCCGGGATGCCAAAGCGGAGCAGAACATTCTTTTTTTACATTGGCATGAGCATTTCGAGATTATTGTGATGCAGCAAGGCAGAGCGATCTTCCATATTGACAGTAAGCCTTATGAAGCCGGACCGGGTGATGTGATCCTTGTGCCTTCCGGCGGTCTTCATGTCGGCTACAGTTTGAGCAGAGGGGATATTGAGTACGTGTCCATAGTGTTCCATAGTTCATTATTCAAAGACCGGAATCAGGATTCGCAGCATGAGTTATTTGTGGCCCCCTACTTGAATAATTTGTATCATTTTCCCGTCAAGCCTGTAGAACAGAACCCGGTGTGCGGCACCTATTACCCCTTGCTGGCCTCCGTTATTCAAGAGGTTCAGGAGAAGGGACCTGCTTTTCAATTAGTTGTCAAAAACCAGCTGCATCTGTTCTTCACCCTGCTCTCACGGACTTTTCCGCCCCGGCAGATGTTAGGCAGGTATCACAGTGAACGCCAATCCATTAACCAGGAACGCTTCAAACCGCTGCTGGAATATCTGGAACTGCATTATGATGAGAAAATATCGATTGAGTATGCCGCCAGATTCGTGAATCTCAATCCGTATCATTTCTGCAAAACCTTCAAAAAACTGACCGGACGAACCTTTGTCGAATACGTAAACCTCTGCCGGGTGAATGAGGCCGAACGGCTCCTGCTGGAAACGGACTTCACGGTTACGGAAATCTCCGGCAAAGTCGGCTGTGACAATCCCAATTACTTCACGAAACTCTACAAGCAGTACAAGGGGCTTACCCCCTCAGCCGCGAGAAAATAGGGATTGCTGAGCTCACAGCTGTTTGGTTTTCACGAATCAGGCAGCAGAAAAAAGCACCGTTCATGTTCAGAGAACGGTGCCGTACAAAGGCTATCGAAATTAATCAAGGGTATAGGGTTCAAGACCCTGAGGCAGGGGTGCCGGACGAACACAGGTGCTCTCCATTTCATAGAACTGCTGCGAATCGGAGGAGTCGTGAAAAGCCCACATGGCTTCCAGCACATGGTACGCCAATTCTCCACTGGCCCGGTGCGGGCGTCCGCTGCGGATAGCATAAGCCATATCCGCCGGACCGATTCCTCGGGTATTCTGGTCATAGCCCGTCAGGAGCGGCTGCTCGCGCCATTCATTTTCACCCGTCTTACGGTATCTGACAATGCCGCCGAATGTGTTCGGATCCGGGACCTGAAGGGTTCCCTCCGTGCCGTAGATTTCAATCGGCGGTAATTCGCTGCCGCCAAACACATCAAAGCTGGTAATTAGTGTAGCAATCGCGCCGCTGCTGAATTGCAGCGTTCCGGCGACATGCGTCGGGATATCGACCGGAATCTTTTGTCCTGCCTTCTTCTCGCTTGTGATGGTACGTTCCTCCAGTGCCTTCCCGGTCATTCCGGCTACTGTGCGGATAGGCCCCAGGAGCTGCACGAGTGCGGTTAAATAATACGGCCCCATATCGAACATAGGGCCACCACCCGCAGCATAATAGAATTCCGGGTCGGGATGCCAATGCTCATGCCCCCTGCCTAACATGAACGCTGTCGCCGCAACTGGACGGCCAATCACTCCATCCTCAATCAGCTTAAGCGCCGTCTGAATTCCGGCACCGAGGAAGGTTTCGGGAGCGCTGCCAACCAGGAGCCCTTTAGCTTTTGCCACCTCCAGCACCTTACGTCCTTCCTCTCTGGTAACCGTGAGCGGCTTCTCGGCATAGACATGCTTACCGGCCTCCAGTGCACGCAAGGTAATTGCAGCGTGAGCAGCAGGGATAGTTAAATTAATTACGATTTCAATCTCAGGGTCTTCCAGAAGCTGCTCCACAGTATAGACGAGTGGAATTCCATATTTGGCCGCCTGCTCTGCTGCTCTGTCCGGGTCCATATCCGCACAAGCAGCAAGCTCCAGAATCTCGAACTTCTGACAATTCTCCATATAGATGCCGCTGATCTTGCCGCAGCCGATAATGCCAACCTTTACTTTATCCATGTCTTAATCGCTCCCACACTAGAATTGGCTGTCCGCCATGCCACTGTATCCGGCACCTGCCGTTTGCTCCAGATTTACCGCTGCTTCAGCCTTGCCCTCTGCCGCCCACAGGAGTCCCCGGCGCATCAATTCTTTTACCGGGAGAAGCTCTACAATATCAGCATGGTGGCCAAGCGAATTGTAATAGACCCGTCCGTGTCCCCAGCGCTTGGTCCATACTACAGGCATATCTACCGCTTTGTTCGTTGCGTGTGGCCCTTGCACAACCGGAAATCTTGTTGTCGCCAGCACCTCCACCGCCGGATCAATATGCAGGTAATACTGCTCGGAAGTAACTTCGAAATCCTTAATACCTGCTGTCAGCGGGCTGGAGCCTTGGCTGATTTCAACGGTATACTGGACACCGTCATTGCCCGGATGGGCAACCCATTGCCCGCCTGTCATGAACTGCCAGTCTACATTGGTCCGGAAAGAGTCGCACATGCCGCCATGGCATCCCGCAAGCCCGGTCCCGTTCTGAACAGCAGCCGATACATTATTAACCAGCTCCTGCGTAATTTCTCCCATGGTCCAGACCGGTACGATGAGATCCAGTCCCAGTAGCTTCTCTTTATCAGCGAATGCTTCCAGCGTATTGGATACCTCGATCTCGAACTGTGCTTCACGCAAAATCTCCGCAAATATTCCGGCGACCTGCTCCGGCTCATGTCCATCCCAGCCGCCCCATACGATTAATGCTTTCTTCATCATTGTCACTCCTTCTCCAACATCATAGTCACAGAATCATTACATCTCGGATAACTCTACCCAGCGCCGTTCCTGCACCGAACGTTCCACAGCTTCCAGCACCGCCTGGCATTTCACCCCATCGTGAAAATTCGGCATGGGCTGACGGCCTTCAGCTGCTGCGGATGACAACTCCAGGATTTCATGAATGAAGGTATGCTCAAAACCTATTGTATGACCCGGCGGCCACCAGGCCTCAGCATAATCATGAGCCAGATCGGTGGCGAGAACACGCCGAAAACCTTGCACATCCTCATCGTCGGAGGTCAGATATACTTCCAGCTCGTTCATCCGTTCGAAATCAAACTTCACACTCCCGAGACTCCCGTTAATTTCAAAAGAATTGGTCGAACGGTGACCCGCAGCAAAACGTGTGGCCTCAAAGCTGCCCATGGCACCGTTTGCAAAACGCGCCAGAAACAGTGTGGCGTCATCTACGGTTACAGGGCCTCTTGGGCCGCCGGCACTTGCTTTTGCACTAAGACCCGTCATTTCTGCTGCCAAAGGTCGTTCTTTGATGAAGGTCTCGCTCATCCCGATAACCTCTTTCAGGTCACCTACCAAATAATGAGCAAGATCGATCAGATGAGCGCCGAGATCGCCATGTGAACCGGAACCGGCAATCTCCTTCTGTAGCCTCCATACCAGCGGAAACTCGGGGTCCAGAATCCAGTCCTGCAGAAACCAGGCACGGAAATGATAGATTTGGCCCAGCCGTCCGCTCTCTACCAGCCGTTTGGCCAGCCGCACCGCCGGCGAGAACCGGTAGTTGAAACCCACCATATGCATAACCCCTGCATCCTCTGCCGCCTTCAGCATTTCACGGGAATCCGCAAGAGTCAAGGCCAGAGGCTTCTCGCAAAAAACATGCTTGCCTGCTTTCACGGCAGCCAGCGCAATCTCTTTATGAGCATCACTAGGGGCGTTAATATCGATCCAATCGATATCGTCACGGCCTACCAGTTCTCTCCAATCTGTAACAGTCTCCTTCCAGCCCAGCTGGTCAGCGGCTTCCTTCAGTGCGTCAGCATTCCGTCCGCATAACACAGACATCTCCGGCTTCAGCGCCTTCGGGAAGAACATGGGAAGACTGCGGTAAGCATTGCTGTGAGCCTTGCCCATGAACTTGTATCCAATCATTCCAATGCGAAGCTGTTTCATTGAATCCCTCCTGTTCTTAATGATGAAGCACGAACCACAAGCTTGGCAGGAAGCTTCACGCGGATGATCTCATTCCCGGAATTCCCTCCCCCATTCTCCAGAAGCTCCAGGACCTTGGCCGCAGCGATTTCCCCCAGCTGATAAAAGGGGACCCGAACACTGCTGAGTGCCGGAGTTGTAAGCTCTGCGGCATCCGAATCGTCATAACCGACAATCGCAGGCATCCGGTCCGCGTTGACCCCCAGCTCACGCAGACCTTGCTGAAGTCCAATGGCCATCCGGTCATTGGCTACCACCACCGCCTCGATATGCTTCAGTTGAGGCAATATGGCCTGCGCGGCTGCCATTCCACTTCTGCGGCTGAAATTCCCCTCGAACATAAGCGAAGCGTCTGCAGAAATCCCCTCTTCCTGAAGCGCTTGCATATACCCCTCCAGCCGGTCGCGGCTGTTGGAATACGCCTGCGGACCATTCAGGAACGCTATACGGGTAAAACCTTGGCTAAGCAGATGCTTCACTGCCAGCTGACAGCCTTCGACATGGTCAGCATCCACCTCGTGGAACGATTCTCCTTCAAAATGCTGGTTAATCAGGCAGTAGGGATGCCCCTCCTTCTTCAGCTGCCGCAGTGCTTCTAGCTCTCCGGTCTCCTCTTTGGCACCTAGTACTATACATGCATCTACCTTGCGCATCCGGAAGAGCCCGCAATAATCCAGCGGCTCATCGGCATCCCGGAAGATCATCAGCAGATCATAGCCCTCTTCTCTTGCCCGGCTTCCAATCCCGCTTAGAATTTCGGAGAAATAGTACGCGGAGAACAACCGGGCTTTGGGCAGATAAGGCATGACGACACCCAGATTTCCGCTTCGCCTCCGGGCAAAGCTGCGGGCAAGCGAGCTTGGGGTGTAACCAAGCTCCCGTGCGGCGGCAATCACACGTTCCTTGGTTTTATCTTTGAGCGGACCGACATTGTTCAGTACGCGGGAGACCGTCGCTTCTGAAACCCCGGCAAGCTCGGCAACCTCTTTGCGGCTTGCGATAGCACTCATCCTTTCCTCTGCCCTCGTCTAATGTACACGCGTACATTTTCTCATGAACAACGGTTGGCGTCAATCACCAAAACCGTAATTCAATCAGATTTCATACACTCAGTTAACACAATCCCAATATCTTATTCTAACCAGGACTGGACATGCTTCAAAAACCGCTTGGTCGCCGGAGAAGCATATTTCATTGAATGAACTGCGATGCCTAGCGAACGGAAGCTTCGCTCTTCAAGCTCCAGCATGGCTACATTATGGTTTTGGCGCTGGATAACCAGTTCCGGCAGAATACTGATGCCAAGCCCGTTTTCTACCATGGCAATTATGGCATAATCATCTCCGGCTGAGAATTTGATATTTGGCTTAATAGCCGCCTTTTCGAGAACCCGTCTGACATCGTAATCTGAACCCGCCTTAGGGATGATGAAATCCTCATGTGCGATCTGCGCAAGCGGCATATACGGCGCCCGGCTTAGGGGATGCTCCTTGGAGAGAACAGCCAGCATACGGTCCTGCTTGAGCGGAATAACCTCGAATTTCTCCCGGGTAGGGAGCGACAAAAAACCGCAATCGACCACTCCGGCTTCAATCCACTGCTCAATTTCCAGGTAGCCGCCTTCCATCAGCTTAAACTCGATATAGGGGTACTCCTTACGGAACTGCTTGATCATTCCCGGAAGCCAATGTACAGAAACGCTGGTGAAGGTACCGATGGTAATCGTTCCAGTTTCCAGTCCGTGGATGTCGGCAACCTGCTGCTTCAGCTGCTCGTTCCACTTCATCATTTCACGGATCGGCTGAATCACCTGTTCGCCGTTGACCGTTAGTTTGACTCCTGAACGGTTCCTGACCAGCAGGGTGAAGCCAAATTCCGTCTCCAGACTGGAGATCGTATGACTGATGCCTGATTGGGTGAAGCCCATCACCTCTGCGGCCCGGGTCAGACTGCCCAGCTCCACGACTTTGAGGAACACTTCATACTTGCTGATGCTCAAATGCCTGCCACCTCCAGATTTGCATTAGTAACTCTCATGTATTCTATGATAAACATTCAGTTAACTTATGTATTTCACCATATTATACTATAGTGGTTCGCCACTTGAAATGATGAAGGATGATGACAGAATGAAGCCGCTCAAGGCTGAGCTAATGCTCTTTATAGTAACCATGTTTTGGGGCTCCTCCTATATGTTTATGAAGCTGGGGTTAGGGTCTCTCGGGGAATTCAATCTGATTGCATTGCGCTTCGGACTTGCCTTTATTCTGGCAGCCATCCTATTTCACAAACGCCTTAGAGCGGTAGATGTAAGAACACTGAAGTATGGAGCATTGCTCGGATTCTTACTGCTGGGTGTATTCACCTGCATTACCTTTGGCCTGAAGACCACAACCACCTCGAATGCCGGATTTCTTGTGGCGTTAACTGTTATTTTTGTGCCGATGATCGATGTGCTCGTATTCAGAAAAAAAGTCGCCCCCCCTCAAGTCATCGGAGCGGTTCTGGCTATTGTCGGGATCGGGCTGCTCACTTTGAATTCCTCCCTGCACATGCAGCCGGGTGATCTGTTATGCATTCTGTCTGCTGTATTCTATGCCGTACAGATTCTGGTAACATCCAAGGCGGTTAAAGCTTGTGACAGTCTATCTATCGGCATTCTTCAACTTGGTTTCGCAGGAGGCTTTGCACTGGTTTTGTCGTTCCTATTTGAGACACCGGCCTTGCCTTCGTCACTGCCCGGGTGGATTGCAATCCTGGCACTTGGCATCTTCTGCAGCGCCTGCGGTTTTATCCTGCAACCAGTGGCGCAAAAATACACAACACCTACCCGTACCGGATTGATCTTCTCAATGGAGCCAGTTTTCGCTGCCCTGTTCGGTTATTGGTTTGCCGGTGAGCAGCTGTCGATGCAGGGTTACACCGGTGCGGCTCTGGTGCTTCTGGGAATCGTAGCCTCCGAGCTCCTCAGCAAAGCACACTTTGCTCCTGTCACCTACAAGCTGCATAAGAAACGGCGGGTCAATTTATAGAACAATCTAAATTAACAGCAAAAAGCCGCTCAGCGATAAGCTGCAGCGGCTTTTGATACTACCCACTAACGAATTTCAATCCTATCCGTTTAGTGTCCCATCATCATCGCTGGATCAGCAGCAGCTTCGGCATCCGGTGAGGCCGGAGTCGCAGCTACCTTTGGTTTGCGGAGAACCAAGCTGATCACAACACCTGCCACAGCGATGCAGGCGGAGAAGAAGAACACATCATTGAATCCGAGAACCATGGCGGAAAGAGGGTTAGCACCTGCGGCCATTTTCCCCATATGAACTGAAATTTGACTGGTCAGGTAACCGGTCATACCGGCAACGGCAAAGGATACCACGACCTGCTGGGCAGCGGCGGTAAGCGGCGTTACCCGGTTCACCCATTCACGCGGTGCCGAGTTCAGCACATGTGTGTTGACCGGCATCATCGAAAGACCCATGCCAAGCCCCATCATCGCCAGGGTAGACATAATAAACGGCAGCCCGGTATCCACTGTCACACCCGACAGCATGAAGAGTGCGGTTGAAATAATACTCAGACCGACAAATACAAGGGGACGCGCACCAATTTTGTCAAAAAGACGTCCGCCCAGCGGCATTCCGATTCCTGAAGCAAGTGCCTGCGGCAGCAGGATCAAACCGGTTTCCAGTGGAGTATAATTCCGGATCTGCTGCAGATACAATGGCACGAACAACATGGAGCCGAATAATGCAGCCTGTGTCACCCAGCTGAGAATAATCCCCCGTGTAAAGTCAGATGACCGGAATACACGCAGCTCAAGCAATGGATGCTTATGAAGCAATTCTACGATGACAAACAGTACGAGCGCTACTCCACCCACGGTCAAACCTAGAATAGCACCGGTTGAGGACCAGCTTTCGCCGCCGCCCTGGTTCACACCATAAGCCAGCATGGAGAAGGCTATTGGAGCCAGAATAATTCCAAGAATGTCGAGATGGGCTCTGCCCTTCTTTTCTGTCTTGGGCAAATATTTAATGCCAAGAATAATTCCCACGATACCAATCGGCAAGTTGATCAGGAAGATCCAGTGCCAGCTCACGTATTCCACCAGCCAGCCGGACAATATTGGACCAAGTGCAGGAGCCAGCAGCATCGGAATGCCCAGGAGCCCCATAATCGAGCCCCTTCGTTCAGGCGGAGCCAGTCTGAAGACCATCGCCATTCCAATCGGGGCGACCATCCCGCCACCTAAGCCTTGAATGACCCGGAAGAGCACCAACTGCTCTGAAGTCTGTGCGATGGAGCACAGCATGGAGCCCAGTACGAACATGGCGACCGTTGATACAAATACTTGCTTCGACCCAAAACGGTCCGTCATATATCCGGCAAGCGGAATTACAGCCGCCAAGGCAAGTGTATATCCCGTAATTGCCCATTGTACGGTTTTGAGGTCTGTATTGAAATATTCTACCAGCTTAGGCACCGCTACATTGACTACTGTACCATCGAGGATAACCATGATCATCCCTACGATAATGGCCATCAATGGCGGCAGTATAGCTTTCAGAGAGAAGGGCTGCTCAGCAGATGCACCTTTCGCATTGGTTGGGTTTGACATTCTTTTCTCCACTCATTTCTCTATTTGGATAGGTTTAATGAAAATAACGGTCGAATAACGCATCGATCTGCTCTTCAATCGGCGGAGGATTGAAAACCGGCATGAAATCCGTTTTGTCCTCAGGCATGCTGGATAGCATAATCACTGGAACAACTACCGCACCGTATATCTGAAGCTGCATCATCATCAGCTTATTTTTGTCCTCTTCACCCGTGATTTCCTGAATAGCCTGCAGGATCTTTTCCAGGCGCATCATTTTGCAGTAACGGGAGTATTCATCCAGTGAACTCATAATGTGGTGTCTCTGATCCAGCATTTGTCTGGCCATCCCCGGATAGCGTTTGAGTTCATCAATGTATCGGGTGAAAAATAACTTCAGACGCTCCTTCGGAGGTAACGAATCATCCTCCAGTACTTTAAAGGCGCCATCAAAAGAAGCAAGAAGCATTCTTACCGCATCCGACAGCAATTTATCCTTGGAGCCGTAGTGATAATTGACAAGTGCCAGATTAGTCTCTGCCTTGGCAGCTATATTACGCATGGTGGCACAACTGAACCCTTCTCCCCGAATCAAATCCACAGTTGCCTGAAGAATCGCCTGTTTCGTATCCTTGTCTGAAGGTTCTGCAATGTTGTTGTTTCTAGTCATAGCGTTGGCTGTATCCTCCTTCCCGACTTTTTGTCCAATCACCGTTTTAAACACTGTTTAACAAGATCTAAATTTACTCCCTAAACGCCCTTCTGTCAATAGTTTATTAAATAAAAAGAAGGCGATTCTCCTTTGACTTAGGAACAGATCGCCTTCTTTTTCATATTCGATTTACTTAACTGGAAGTGTTGCAGCCTCATTCGCAGCGAGTGGCGCCAAAGTCAGCCCGGTAATCTTTCCTTTTACGTCCATTGTTAATGTTAATATGGCTTCAGACTTCGAGAAGAGGAGTACGCTCTGGATTGTCATCACCCCATCAACCCGGCGGCTATCCGTTGTTTTTATTCCAAAATAATTGCCGGACGCAACCGCTTCCCAGCTTTGCTGAATTACCGGCAAGAATGCCTGTTGTGCAGCCGTACTGCTCAGGTAACGTTCCTGAAGCTCCTGATATTTGCCTGCTGCTAATAATCCGGTTACCGCCCCTGCAGCCACCTCAGGTGCATAAATTTCGGCTTGCCCGGAACTGTCGTCATAAGCGGCGATAAGCCCGATAGCATTAAAAAATGACAATGGGACATAGATCCGTTTCTGTCTGACTTCAATCCGTTCTTGAAATGGGACCTTGTCTTTGCCGTTAAGTATAACCTCATCTCCGCTTAACTTGAAATCAACGGTTTCTTTAACTCGAGTCAACTGGACTTGTCCGGTGCTGCCTTTATACGTAGTTTGATATTTGAGAACTTCAGCTGTTTCGCGGAGTGGTATCATAATAGCCGATCCGCTCTTGTATGCATTTGACTCCCCCAGTTGTAATAACTGTCCGTTCAGAATGACCTTAATTGGATCTGCGGCTTGTGCGCGCTGGGGCACGAATAACCCTAACCCGCCTGCAAATAACAGAATACTGAGGGTTACGGCTGCGATTTTGGTCTTCACATCGATTCCACCTCTCCTGTATTAGATTGATTACGTTTGCAAGCTGCAAGAATAGACCTTACATTAAACATTACCCAAAAGGTTTGTTTTTATAACCCTTCCGGATTCAGTGGAAGTATAAAACATAATTATTGTACACTTCATTATAA